>NZ_JBSFOK010000025.1:0-119880 GCF_053587635.1 Streptomyces sp. NPDC003635
CTTGCGTTTCCGACTCTATCAGATCTTTCCGATCCGATTTCCTCGGTGCTTTCCAGGTTCTCGCTTTCGCGTTTCCCTTTCCGGCGGTTCCGACTTTATCAGAAGTTTCGAGCCGGTCTGACCGGCCATCCTTTTCCGATTGATCGGGGGCGCTTCTCAGTAATCAACTTGATCGATACTTCAAGAAGCGGACAGATTGTCACTGTCACCGACCGGACCATGTCCAGTCCAGGCAACTGTTCGAATCTACCTCCCCGATCGATCCGTGTCAACGGCTCTCTCGGGGCGAAGAGGAGACTAGCAGCTCATCAGGTGTGTCCGCACATCAGGCGGCCGCCGGAAGAGTGGCGCCGCGGTCTGCTTCCTCCACGTCCCCCGTCTCGCCGGCCCGCGCTGCACGGCCGCCGACTACATAGACGTACGCCAGGAATGCCAGCTCAGCCACGACGCCGATGGTGATGCGGGCCCAAGTGGGCAGGCCCGACGGGGTGACGAAGCCTTCGATGGCGCCCGAGACGAAGAGGACCACGGCGAGGCCTATCGCCATGCCCACGGCGGCGCGGCCCTCCTCGGCGAGGGCGGTGCGGCGCGTACGTGGGCCGGGGTCGATGACGGTCCAGCCGAGGCGCAGGCCCGTGCCCGCGGCGACGAAGACCGCTGTCAGTTCGAGGAGGCCGTGCGGCAGGATCAGGCCCAGGAAGGTGTCGAGGCGGCCCGCGGAAGACATGAGGCCGATTCCGACACCGAGGTTGAGCATGTTCTGGAAGAGGATCCAGAGGACCGGGAGCCCCAGGAAGACGCCCAGGACCAGGCAGAGCGCGGCGGCCTGGGCGTTGTTCGTCCACACCTGGGCGGCGAACGAGGTCGCGGGGTGGCTGGAGTAGTAGGTCTCGTACTGGCCACCGGGGCGGGTGAGCTCGCGCAGCTCGGCGGGGGCCGCGATGGTGGCCTGTACTTCGGGGGTGGTGCCGATCCACCAGCCCAGCAGGGCTGCCACCAGAGTCGACAGCAGGGCCGTGGGTACCCACCAATGGCGGGACTTGTAGACGGCCGCGGGGAAGCCATGGGTGAAGAAGCGGGTCGCGTCGCGCCAGGAGGCACGACGGGTGCCTGTCACGGCACTACGCGCGCGTGCCACGAGCTGGCTGAGCCGACCGGTCAGTTGCGGATCCGGGGCGCTCGACTGGATCAGGGAGAGATGGGTGGCGGTGCGTTGGTAGAGGGCGACGAGTTCGTCCGCCTCCGCGCCGGTCAGGCGGCGCTGGCGTTGGAGCAGGGCTTCGAGGCGGTCCCACTCGGCGCGGTGCGCGGTGACGAAGACGTCGAGGTCCATCTGTGTTCATGCTCCTCGGCTGTTCGTCGGCGGCCCGTCGTTGGTGTCAGCTTGTCGTACTGGCGCGCGATGCGCTCTCAGCTTGGCAGACTGGCCGTTCCAGGGGCAGGTCGGGGAAGGACGGGCAGGCGTGAGTGAGCTGGTGACGGGCGAGGCGGTGGCGCTTGAGCTGCGCCCAGCGAGGCTGCCCAGCAGGGCTCTCGCCGTGTTGCTCGACTTGGTCGTCGCCGTCGCCGTCTACATCGCCGTGACGATTGGTCTGGTCGCGGCCACCGCTTCGCTGGACGAGGCCGCGCAGGTCGCGCTCTCGATTGCCTCCTTCCTTCTGGTGCTGGTCGGTGCGCCGATCGCGGTCGAGACACTCAGCCACGGACGTTCGCTGGGGAAGCTGGCCTGCGGGTTGCGGGTGGTGCGGGACGACGGCGGGCCGATCCGGTTCCGGCATGCGTTGGTGCGAGGTGCGATCGGTGTCATCGAGATTCTGCTGACCTTCGGGGTCGTCGCCTGTGTCGCGTCGTTGGTCTCTGCCCGGGGTCGACGGCTCGGGGACGTGTTCGCGGGCACGCTCGTGGTGCGGGAGCGGGTGCCGCAGGCCCAGGGTGGCTTTGTACCGCCGCCTCCGCCGTGGCTTGCCGGACGGTTCTCGGAGCTGGATCTCTCGGCGGTTCCCGATGGTCTGTGGCTTGCCGTACGTCAGTACCTGACCCGGATGCAGCAGCTGGATCCGCAGGTCAGCTGGACCATGGCGGAGCGGCTCGCGTCCGATCTGGCCGCTCGTACGGCGACGCCGGCGCTGCAGGGGGTGCCGCCGGCGGCGTATTTGGCGGCCATGTTGCAGGAACGGCAGGCCCGCGAGGCGAGGCGCACATTCGCGAACGGGGCGGCGGCGCCGACCGGCGCGACTCCGGCTGGCCCGACTCCGGCGGGGACGGCAACGGCCGGCGGCTGGCCTCAGCCCGCACCGGCGCCCGGTCCCTACCCCGCGCCGACGTCAGGCGTCTACGGCTACCCGGCCGACCGGCCCGCGCCTGAAACCCCGTCCGCGCCGAGCGACCCGACGCAGACCGCCGCGACGACTCGGCAGCCGGTGCCCCACGAGGAGCCCTCCCCCGACCGGCCGAGCACCGGCTTCGTGCCGCCTGCTTGACCCTGGGTCGAAATTCCCGGCCCCGCAGGCCGCCTGCCCTCGCTCACCCTCACGCGACCAGCCGCACGCTCAAGCGAACGACGACGGCGGCGACTCGAGGTCTTCGAGCTCGATCCCCGGCGCCGACAGAACTACGTCCCCCGCGATGTGCACGGCGTGCTGTTCGCCCGTGTCCAGGGCTGTGACCTGGTACTCGTCCACGGCCAGGGGGCCGTTGTCAGTGGCGTGTGCTTCTCTTTTCAGCAAGGCCCAGGACTGGTCGACGGTGCGCGGGGCGAGTACTGGGTCCGTGAAGGCGACGAGGCGTACGCGAGTGGCGGAGTCGGAAGGGGTGAGGCGCAGGAGACGGGTGGTGGCGATGAGGAACGCGGGGGACGTGCCGGTGAAGGCATGGGCGCGCACATTGCCTTCCGTGGCGTCAGTCCCTGCGGGGTCCGTACGGACCCAGGTGACGCCGTCGAGCGCGGCACCGCGCACCTGCCAGCCGCCTGCGTGCAGTTCGAGGCGGATGGGGCGGCCGAGTTCGTCGAGGGTGAGGTCGACGGACCCGCTGTGATCGCCCGAGGGGGCGGTGAGCTGGGATACGTAGCGCCAGCCGGAAGGGCCGGGCGCGCAGTGGAAGTGCTCTTCTGCGAGGGGGGTGTGATCGTGCGGATCGTGGAGCGAATAACGGCCGCGGGGCATGGGGGTCCTGAGTCGTGACGGGCTGGTCCGGCCGCTGAGGGCCAGACGGGCAGGCCCCCGGCACGGGGGTGCGGGGGCCTGCCCTGAGGACCTGTTGCTGGTGAGCGCGTCCGTGCACGGACGCGCTCCTCACGGGCAATGGTTCGAGAGCCGTGTCAGCAGCGCTCGAGAGCCGTGTCAGTAGCGGTAGTGGTCCGGCTTGAAGGGACCGTCGACCTCGACGCCGATGTAGGCGGCCTGCTCGGGGCGGAGCTTGGTGAGCTTCACACCGAGTGCGTCCAGGTGGAGGCGGGCGACCTTCTCGTCGAGGTGCTTGGGCAGCACGTAGACGTCGGTCGGGTACTCGTCGGGCTTGGTGAACAGCTCGATCTGGGCCAGGGTCTGGTCCGCGAAGGAGTTGGACATCACGAACGACGGGTGACCGGTGGCGTTGCCCAGGTTCAGCAGGCGGCCCTCGGACAGGATGATGATCACCTTGCCGTCGGGGAAGGTCCAGGTGTGGACCTGCGGCTTGACCTCGTCCTTGACGATGCCCGGGACCTTGGCGAGGCCGGCCATGTCGATCTCGTTGTCGAAGTGACCGATGTTGCCGACGATCGCCTGGTGCTTCATCTTGGCCATGTCCGCGGCCATGATGATGTCCTTGTTGCCGGTCGTGGTGATGAAGATGTCGGCCTTGTCGATGACCTCGTCGAGGGTCGTGACCTGGTAGCCGTCCATCGCCGCCTGCAGGGCGCAGATCGGGTCGATCTCGGTGACGATCACGCGGGCGCCCTGCCCGCGCAGGGACTCCGCGCAGCCCTTGCCCACGTCGCCGTAGCCGCAGACGACCACGGTCTTGCCGCCGATGAGGACGTCGGTGGCGCGGTTGATGCCGTCGACCAGGGAGTGGCGGCAGCCGTACTTGTTGTCGAACTTCGACTTGGTGACGGCGTCGTTGACGTTGATCGCCGGGAACAGGAGGGTGCCGTCGCGGTGCATCTCGTACAGGCGGTGGACGCCGGTCGTGGTCTCCTCGGTCACGCCGCGGATCTCCGAGGCGAGCTGGGTCCACTTCTGCGAGCCGTCGGTGATGGTGCGGTGCAGGAGTTCGAGGATGACGCGGTGCTCGTCGGACTCGGCGGTGTCGACGGAGGGGACCTTGCCGTCCTTCTCGTACTCGACGCCCTTGTGGACGAGGAGGGTGGCGTCGCCACCGTCGTCCAGGATCATGTTCGGGCCGCCGGTGGGGGTGTTCGGCCAGGTCAGCGCCTGCTCCGTGCACCACCAGTACTCCTCCAGGGTCTCGCCCTTCCAGGCGAAGACCGGGACGCCCTGCGGGTTGTCGGGCGTGCCGTTCGGGCCGACGGCGATCGCGGCGGCAGCGTGATCCTGGGTGGAGAAGATGTTGCAGGACGCCCAGCGGACCTCGGCGCCGAGGGCGACCAGGGTCTCGATGAGGACGGCGGTCTGCACGGTCATGTGCAGGGAGCCGGTGACGCGGGCGCCGGCGAGGGGCTGGGCCTCGGCGTACTCCTTGCGGATCGCCATGAGGCCGGGCATCTCGTGCTCGGCGAGGGTGATCTCCTTGCGGCCGAACTCGGCCAGGGAGAGGTCGGCGACCTTGAAGTCCTGTCGGTTCTCGACAGTCGTCATTGCGAGCTGCTCCTCGGGGTTGGGGCGAGGTGGGTAGGGCTGGTCTGCGCGGCGGCGGACACAGGGGTGCCCGAAGAGGACACAGGCATGCCCGCGTGCGCGCAGCGCAGTCCGTCGGAGGCCCTCTCTCCCTCGGCCGGTCCGTGTCGGGACCGACCGACCGCCATCAGCAGCGACGTCTGGCTCTGTTCCAAGCTACACCGGACGACCCGGCGACCCCAGTCCGCTCCGGGAAGATCACGTCAGCGCGGGCGACTTCGGGGGGCCGGTGAACCCGGTGGACGAAGGCTCGTGGGACCGGTGGAGGAGCGATAACAGGACACCTGCGAACGGCGGGGCAGGGTGTCACAGACCTGCGGTTTCCGGGATTTTCGGGCCTTTGAGCGGAGCGGGAGGTGATGCAGGATGCGGGGTGGTTCACGCTGATCCGGAAGCGGCTGTACACCGAGCAGGAGCGGGAGACCGGTCTGGCCTCGCTGTTCATGGGCTGCTTCGGCATATCCGAGGGCGCGATCCCGTTCGCGGCGGCGCGGCCCGCGCAGGTCATCCCCGCCAACATGCTCGGCGGCGCGGTGGCCGGAGCGGTCGCGGGTCTCGCCGGGGTCGAGGACGCGGTGCCGCACGGCGGGCCGATCGTGGCGATGCTGGGCGCGGTGAGCGGCGTACCGATGTTCTTCGTGGCGGTGGCGATCGGCACGGCGGTGACCGCGCTGACGACTGTCGCGCTGGTCGACATCGGTGAGCGGAGGCGACGGGGAGAGCCGGTCGTCGACGCGCCTGCCGTCGTGCCCGAGCCCGCGCTGGTCGGCGCGGCTGCGGTGGCCGCGGAGAGGGGGGCGGTGCCGACGGCGCGTGCGCCGGAAAGGTCCGCGCCTGAACAGTCCGCGCCCGAAGAGTCAGGACCCGAAGAGGTGGCGAAAAGGGCAGCGGCCGAAGTCCTGTCCGGCTATCTGACCCCGGACACCGTCAAGGTCCGGCTCGACGCCGGTGACAAGGGCGCCGCCATCCGGGAGATGGCGGAGCTGCTGGCGCGCACGGGCAGGGTCGCGGATGTGGACGAGCTGGTGGCGACGGCGCTGCGGCGGGAGGCGCAGGGGACGACCGGGCTCGGCGAGGAGATCGCGATTCCGCATGCCAAGACGGACGCGGTGTCGGCGCCGGTCGTCGGGTTCGCGCGGTCCGCCGAGGGCGTCGAGTGGGCCTCGCTGGACGGTACGAAGGCGAGGCTGGTCTTCATGATCGCCGTACCGGAGGCTGCCGCGGGCGATGAACATCTGCGGATTCTGGCGCTGTTGTCGCGAATGCTGATGGACCCGGGGTTCCGGGAGCGGCTGACGGCGGCCGCGGACGAATCCACGGTGCTGCGGGTGCTGAGCGAGATCCAGTAGCCGGGGCGTCGGGTCCGATCCGGGTGCCGCGCCAGATCCAGTAGCCGCCGTACGGGTCCGTGCACCGCGGGCCCGTACGGCCGTTCGTATCAGGCCGATACCCTCTGCCGCTGCGGGAGTTCCGCATGGGGAGGGAGTGGCATGGACGCGAGCACGGCGCGCGGGCTGACGGTGACTGCGTGGGTGGCGGGGTTGTTGGGGCTGGCGATGGTGGTCGGATCCCTGGTGTGGCTGCGGACGGGCTTCGTGCTGTCCACCGTCAGCAGCGACAGCATGTCGCCCACGTACGGCATCGGGGACCGGATCGTCGCCGAGCGCGTCGGCGGGGACGAGGTGCGGCCGGGCGACGTGGTGCTGTACTCGGCGCCCGAGCGGTACGGGTCCGGGGTGAACGTCATGCAGCGCGTCATCGGGGTGGGCGGCGACCGCGTCGTCTGCTGCAAGAACCAGGACACGCCCCAGGAGACGCTCACCGTGGACGGCGAGCCGCTGCGCGAGTCGTACGTCAAGGACGGCATCGCGGACGGGCTGCACCGGCCGTACGAAGTGGCCGTGCCCGAGGGCAGGCTCTTCCTGCTCGGTGACCATCGGCAGAACTCGCGCGACTCGCGCCTGTTCCCCGAGGACCACGAGGGGACGGTTGCCGTGGAGGCCGTACAAGGTCGGGTGATCGACAGTTACGCGGGCCCCCTGCTGCTGGGTTTGGCCGCCCTGATCGGGCTGGTGCTGGCCCTGATCGGGCTGGTTCTCGCGATCGGGGTGCGGATCCGACGGCGGCGGCCCGCGGTGGACACGGTGTTGTGGCCCGACAATTTGTGACGCGTGCGTCGCCGCGGCGGCGGTGACGCCACCGTCGTCGCGTCATCCGTGACGCCACCGTCGTACGACGAAGGGGTCCGCCGAGTCATCTCGGCGGACCCCTTCTCCGTGACGGGCGTCAGTGGTCGGTGCTCTCCGGGGCCGGGGCCGGGCCTCCGGGGGTCGCCTCGCGGTCGGCGCCGCGGGCTGCCTCGGCCTCGCTGTAGACGTCCGGCTCCAGGTAGATGACACGGGCGATCGGAACGGCGTCGCGGATACGGGCCTCGGCGGCGTCGATGGCCGCGGCGATCTCGCTGGCCGTGTCGTCGTGCCGGACGGCGACCTTGGCGGCGACGAGCAACTCCTCGGGGCCGAGGTGCAGCGTGCGCATGTGGATGATGCGGGTGACGGTGTCGCCGTCGACGATCGCGGCCTCGATCTTCTGGGTCTCGTCGGCGCCCGCAGCCTCGCCGAGCAGCAGCGACTTGGTCTCGATGGCCAGGACGACCGCGATCAGGATGAGGAGCACACCGATGCAGAGGGTGCCGATGCCGTCCCAGACGCCGTCGCCGGTGGCGAGGGCGAGGCTCACGCCGACCAGGGCCAGGATCAGACCGACCAGCGCGCCGAGGTCCTCCAGAAGCACGACGGGCAGCTCGGGGGCCTTGGCGTGGCGCACGAACTCCTTCCAGGACTTCTTGCCGCGCAGGGTGTTGGACTCGACGATGGCGGTGCGGAAGGAGAAGGTCTCGGCGATGATCGCGAAGACGAGGACGCCCACCGGCCAGTACCAGTGCTCGATCTCGTGCGGGTGCTTGATCTTCTCGTAGCCCTCGTAGAGGGCGAACATGCCGCCGACGGAGAAGAGGATGATCGAGACGAGGAAGGCATAGATGTAGCGCTCGCGGCCGTAGCCGAAGGGGTGTTGCGGGGTCGCCTCGCGCTGGGCCTTCTTGCCGCCGACGAGCAGCAGGCCCTGGTTGCCGGAGTCGGCCAGCGAGTGCACCGACTCGGCGAGCATCGAGGACGAGCCACTGAACAGGAACGCCACGAACTTCGCTACCGCGATTGCGAGGTTGGCGGCGAGTGCCGCCACGATCGCCTTGGTGCCGCCTGACGCGCTCATGAGTTCGCGTTGTCCCTTCGTACGCCGTCCCGGGCGCGGCCCCTTCTGGCTTTGCCCGTCCTTTGCCGGTGCGCCATTGTTGCAGCCTCGCCGGGGTGCGGCGCGTCAGGTGTCCACAGCGTCGGTCATACGATCACAGTGGCGCGGAAAAGTGTGCCCGTACCGGACACTTCGGCCTTCTCCCCCGCCGCCGCGAAGACCGACTGACCGGGGCTCAGTTCGTGCTCCCCGACGCGGACGGAACCCGCGGTGCAGAGCAGGATCTGCGGGGTGGCGCGGGTGAGGTCGTGGCGGGCGGTGCCCTCGGGGAGGACGTACCGGGACAGCCGGAACTCGTCGATCGGGGTCTCGTAGACCTCCTCGCCGTCCGGGGCGGCCTCCGGGCGCAGGACACCGGGGTCGGCGGCCTCGAAGCGGACGACGCGCAGGAGTTCGGGGACGTCGACGTGCTTGGGGGTCAGTCCGCAGCGCAGCACGTTGTCGGAGTTGGCCATGATCTCGACGCCGAGGCCGTTCAGGTAGGCGTGCGGGATGCCCGCGCCGAGGAACAGGGCCTCGCCCGGCTGGAGTCGGACGTGGTTGAGGAGCATCGCGGCGATGACACCGGGGTCGCCCGGGTAGTGGTGGGCGAGATCGGCGTATGGCGCCCAGCCGCCGCCCAGGCGGTCACAGGCGGCGGCGGTCTCGGTGACCGTGCGGGTCATCTCGTCCGGGTCGGCGGTGAGGATCGCGGTGAGGACCTCGCGCAGGGCGGCGTCCTCCGGATGGGCGTGCAGCAGATCGACGTACGGCTTCAGGGAGTCGACGCCGAGGCCGTCGAGCAGATCGGCCGCCTGCACCGGGTCGCGGAAGCCGCACAGGCCGTCGAACTCGGTGAGGGCGCAGATCAGTTCGGGCTTGTGGTTGGCGTCCTTGTAGTTGCGGTGCCCGGCGTCGACGGGGACGCCTCGGCGCTCCTCCTCGGCGTATCCCTCCTTGGCCTGGGCCAGGTTCGGGTGGACCTGGAGGGAGAGCGGGGCACCGGCCGCGAGGAGCTTCAGCAGGAAGGGCAGGCGTGGGCCGAACTTGGCCACGCACGCGTGCCCCAGTTCCCGCTCCGGGTCGGCGCCGATGATGTCGACAAGGGTGCCCCGGCCGGTGCGCGACGGAGCGCCCGGGTGGGCGCCCATCCACATCTCCGCCTGCGGTTCGCCGGTCGGTTCGACCCCCAGCAGCTGCGGGATCGCGGTGGTGGAACCCCAGGCGTAGGGGCGGATGGTGTTGTCGAGGCGGTCCATGCGGTTCTCTCTGCGTACGACGCGGGTTTCGCTCCGCGTACGACGGTCAGGGCGTCCTGAGCAAGATCAGGCGCCCGAGGCGAGCGCCAGGTAAACGGCGGCGAAATCCGTGATGGCGATCAGCTCCGCGAGGGTCTCCAGTTCGTCGCCGGGCTCCGGTTCCAGTTCGCTGATCGGCGTGTCGTGGCCGAGGGCCAGTTCACGGGCGGCGGGGGCGGCGCTGAGCCCGCCGCTTGGGCGGTCCCGGAGCAGCACCACGCGCGCGTGCATCGCGGGGGCCTCCTCCACGCGGTCGCGGAAGAAGTCGTCCGGGTCGGCGCTGGCGGCCAGCGGCCCGGCGAGCAGGGCGCTGTGCGTGGCGAGCGCCTCGGGCAGTTCGGCGACGACCGCCGGGCGGCCGGCGAGTTCGGCGAGGTCGGCGGCGAAGCGGCGGCCCGCGGGCCCGGCCGACGTGCCCTCGGTCCAGATCACAGGGAGAGCGTCGGCGAGTTCGGCGGCCAGGGTCTTGGCGGGGTTGCTGTACGTGGCGATGGCGGGCCCGCAGCGCTCGGCGATGTGGTCGAGGCGGTCGGCGACCTTCTCCAGGCCGTCGGCCGGGGCGGTCAGCAGCCCGATCCGGTCCAGCAGCGCGAGCAGCGGGGTGAGCAGGGCCCACAGGACGCCGGGGGCGGAGGCGGCGAGGGGGGTGTGCTCCTCGTACGGCGCCGTCGCCATCGGTACGAACAGGCCGTGGGCGGTCTGCAGCGCCTCGGCGAGCGGGGTGCGCGCCGGGGCCACGGCGACGACGGTGCAGCCGCGGCGGTAGGCCTGCTCGGCGAGCAGGGACAGGCCTGGTTCGGTGCCGTCGGGGGTGGCGATGAGCAGCAGGTCCACGGAGCCGGCCCAGCCGGGCAGCTCCCAGCGCAGGGCGCCGGCGGCGGGGGCGACGCCCGCGGGGGCCAGCCGGGTGACGGGACTGCCGGCGCCGGCGAGGGTGCCGAGGAGGTCGGCGACGCAGATGGCGGCGGCGCCGGGGCCCGCGATGAGGACGGCGCGGGGGCGGCCGTCGGGTTTGAGGTCCGTCACGCCGGCCTCGACGGCGTGCCGGGCGGCGGTGCGGACCCGGGCGCCTGCCTCGGCGGCGCCGCGGAGCAGCCCGCGACGGTCGGCCTCCGAGAGGGCCTCGGGGGTGTCGAGCAGCGATTCGTCGAGCACGGTCGGCAGCCTCCGATCGCCGGGGGGTGGCGGGTTAGGCGGGGCGGCGGGCCTCGTCGACCAGGAGGACCGGGATGCCGTCGCGGACGGGGTAGGCCAGGCCGCAGTCCTGGCCGGTGCAGATCAGCTCGGTGTCCTGCTCCTTGAGGGGGGCGTGGCAGGCCGGGCAGGCGAGGATCTCCAGGAGACCGGCTTCGAGCGGCATGGGGGTCCCTTCGGGGCGGTGGGTGTCGCGGATGTGCCTGGTCAGGGTACCGCTGGTGGGGGCCGGACGCCGGGGGTTGGGGCGGGTCGGTCCGGGGCGAGGCACACGCGACCGGAGGGGGGACGGCTCGCCCGCGGGCGTCACGGCGGCGTTCACCCGGGCACCGGCGAGCCCTGCCCCACCACGATCAGGCACCTCACCGTCAACAGGCCGATGCTCCACGGCAACCTTTTGCGCAGCAGGTCACCCGCCTTGCCCGCCAGCCCCACGGCGGCGCAGGCGATGGTGAGGTCCTGCGGGGAGATCATCTTGCCGAGGATGCCGCCGGAGCTGTTCGCCGCCGCCGGCAGGGCGACCGTGGCGCCCGCGCCGGCCAGGGCGGCGTCGATGTCCGCGAGTTGGGCGGAGAAGCTTCGACCGAGACGGATTGGCCGTGTCCGCGACAAGGCCACGTCGATGGTCGTGCGTCGTTCGCTGAACGCGCAGGCGGAGAACTGCCGGAAAGGGTGACGCGAGGTCAGTTGTCAGGAGAGCGCAGGACCCTGAGGTGACCGCGGCGCGCGACCTCCATCGGGTCCGCGGAGCGCGCGCCGCCACCCGCCTCCGCGGCGCGCTCCTGCGGACGGGCCGCCTCGCGCACGGCGTTGGCAAGCGCTTCCAGGTCGTCGCCGCTGGGGCGGGCCGGAGCGGAGCCGTCGAGGAGGCGGACGACCTCCCACCCGCGCGGGGCGGTCAGGCGCTCGGAGTGCTCGGCGCACAGGTCGTAGCAGTGGGGTTCGGCGTAGGTGGCGAGCGGGCCGAGGACCGCGGTCGAGTCGGCGTAGACGTACGTCAGCGTCGCGACGGCGGGGCGGCCGCAAGCGGTGCGCGAACAGCGACGTACAGGGCTCACGACGTTGGACGGTACCGCACTCTTGAGCGGGCCGCGACGACTCTCCATCAGGTCACTCCACCGTGTCGTGGCGCGAAACGCCCCACACGCCCCTTCTGACACACCTCTCTGACCTGCGGCGACGGCGATTTCCGGCCGGTCGCGCAGAAGGTGGCTTGGTCATCACTTGGTACAAACCACGTCATTTGCTCGGAGATCGCCGGTCCTGGAGAGATACGGAATCGAGCCCAACCTTGGCTGGAATGGTCATCCGGCGACATGGCGTGTCGGGTGGACGGCCCGTGGCCGCGAAGGGGTGCGGCGCGGGGCACCCGGCCCCGGCGAGGACTAGGCTTCACCAGTGATGGACAACCCCGTACCGCCCCGTGCCGCCGGCCCCGGGCCCCGCCGTCGTGATCGCCACGGTAGGGGCATGCGTGGGCCGATCGCGCCCCCGCAGGTGCCACTGGCGGCGAGCCGTGCCGAGGCTTTCGCGGACCTGGTGCAGGACTCCGTGGAGCGTCTGGAGCGGCGGTGGCCGCAGCTCGCCGAGATCGACTTCCTGGTGCTGGAGGTGCCGCCCCTGAACGGGCGCGGGCAGGCCTGGAACGACGAGGCGGTGCCGCTGGGCGGCACGATCGCGGCGCGCGAGGGGCGCCCCGCGCGCGTGGTCATCTACCGGCGGCCGGTGGAGATCCGCACCAAGGGACGCGACGAGCGGGCGGCGCTGGTGCACGAGGTCGTGGTCGAACAGGTCGCCGAGATCCTCGGACTCACCCCGGAGACGGTCGATCCGCGCTACGGCGAGGACTGACCGGGCTGTCCGGACGTACGCGGAACCACCGGGCGGCTCCTACCCGAGCCGCCCGGGCACCGAGGACGGGTCAGCGCAGGTCCAAGGGCTCCAGGAGCGGAGGAACGGGACGCTCCGGCGTCTCGCCGAGCAGGGTGTCGATGTAGTCGGCGGTCTCCTCCCAGCCGGTGACGGCGACGCAGGGGACGCCCATCTCCCGGACCGGGTAGTCGTTCCCGCCCTCGTCGAGCCGGTCGCCGATGAACAGGACCTCCTCCATCCGCAGATCGAGGTGCTCGAGCAGCCGCTGCATGCCGTACGCCTTGTCGATGCCCTTCTTCGTGACATCGATGGACGTGGAGCCGCCGCTGCGGACCTCCAGGCCGGGCAGTCGCTCGGCCGCGTACTCCCGCAGCGCCCCGCGGCGCGAGCCGTCGGGGTCCCAGGCGGCCTTGGCCTGGTGGGGTGCCTGCTGGCCGAGGGCCGAGAAGGTGACCTGACTGCCCCGGTCCTCGATCACGTCACCCCAGGTGTCGTCCTCCCAGAGCCCCAGGGACTTCGCGCCTTCCGTCAGCACCTCGATGACGAGGGACTTCTCGTCCTCCGAGAGGTTCTCGCAGTAGATGTCCTGCCAGGCGCCCGACTCCCACCTCAGGTAGCGCGTCCCGCACGTCGGCATGAGGTGGAGGCGTTCGGCGAGTTCGGGGGTGAGCGGCAGTTCCTCCAGGACCTGGGTCTGGAACTGCTCGTACCGGCCGCCCGAGATGATGCAGACCTGCTTCTGGGACAGCAGGCGCATCAGGCACTGGGACATCCTGGGCGTGATCTTCGCCTTGGAGAGGGCGAGAGTGTCGTCCAGGTCGAACACCACGATGCGAGTCGACGGTTCCAAAGCGCATTCCTCTTCTTCATGATCGCCATCGGCCGGGCGGAGTCGTCTCCGGTGGCCGAGCCTGATTCTGCCGACCTTCGCGGCCGGCTGGACCAGGAACCCCCCAACCGCCTGATCTGAGCGCAACCTCCTCATCCTCGGAAAATTTGAACAATGCGTCAAGATTCGTCAGACGGGGCTCGGCGCACCGGTCAGGGGCCCTCAGTTGAGGACCGAAAGATCCTGTTCCGCCTGCGGGACCTCCACTGTTCCACGGTCGTCCGGCAGGGGCTGGATCGTGAAGGCGGGGACGTCTCCCTGGGGTGCGGACAGGGTGCGGGAGCCGTAGACCGGACCGCCCGAGACCGTCTCGACCGTGAGCGCGTAGGCGCCCTTCAGGCCTGACGGCGCGGGCAGGGCGATGGCCTGGGTCGTGCCCTTCTTGATCGTGTACGTCTTCGTCGACGCCGTTCCCGCCTCGGTGCCGGCGGACGCCGTGACCTTCACCTGGGCCGTCGCCGTCGGGGCCGTCAGGGCGAGGGTCGTGCCCTTGGCGGTGTTCTCCGCCGTGGTCGCGCGGGTGCCCACCGCCCGTGTGGCCGGGATGAACGCCGTCTCCTGGTCGGCGCCCTCGCCGCGGGTCACCCTGAGCGCGGCCACCACCGGGACCGAGCCGTCCGTGGGGGTCAGGACCACCGAGCCCGGCTCGCCGCGCGTGACGTCGCCGAGGTCGACGGCGGAGGTCATGCCCGCCTTCACGTGCAGCGTCTCGTTGCCGGCCGGGGTGATCAGGCCGGACGGGGAGGCGAGCTGGATCTTCAGGTCGGCGTCGGAGTCGCCGGGGGTGAAGGCGACCAGACGGACCGCCTTGGCGTCCTTGGGAATGCCGGGCAGGACGAGGCTGCCCGTGGGGTCCTCGGACGCGGCCAGCCAGTCGCCGCCGAGCTTGTCGTCCAGGGCCTGCACCGCGGCGCCGACCCGCCCGCTGCGGACGCTGACGTGCACGGTGAGGTTGGTCTCCCGCTTGCCGTCGACGAGCGGCGACAGCAGGACCGGCTCGGTGGAGTGCGGGTCGACCTGGATGCCGTCCGGGATCGACGTCTCCAGGGCGCCGTCCTTGCCGTACAGCTCGATGTCGACGACGGCCGCCGAGTCGTCGGGGTTGGTCAGGTGCACGTAGTCCGTGCGGTCGGCCGCCGTGCTGGCGCCCGGGAACCAGAACTCGGTGTCCGGGGCGGTGCAGTTGACGCCCTGGAGGCCGCGTCCGGTGCCGGCGGTGACGTCCGTGGTCTGCTGCACGGTCCAGCCGGGCGCGAACTTCCCCTCGGCGGTGCCGACGAGGGCGGGCGAGTCGGCCCCGGAGGCGTCCCCGGTGACCGGCTTGCCGGGCTCCTTCGGCGCCAGGAAGGGCTTGTCGCCGCTCTTCGCGTCGTCGTCCGTCTCGTCGCCCTTCTCCTCCGTCGACTTCCCTTCCGCGGCCCGCAGCTCCGCCGTTCCGTCGCTCCCCGCGCCCTTGGTGACCGGGGTGAAGGACGTGTACGTCGTCTCGGCGAGGTCCGAGGTGCTGGGCGTCGGGCAGAGCAGGCTGGTGCGCTCCACGGGCAGCACGGCGGCCGCCTCGGCGCTGTCCTGGCCGGAGGCCTCGGGCACGCTCAGCGCGGCGAAGCCGGTGACGGCGGCGAGCGCGGTCACGCCGGCGAGCAGGGAGAGGGTGGTGCGGTTCACTGCTGGCTCCCGTCAGGACGCTCGTGCGGCTGCGCCGGGTCGTAACCGGGGTCGTACCCCTGCTGTTGATACGCCTGGTCGTAGGCGGTCGGGTCGTACGTGCCCTGCTGGGCCTGTCCGCCGTACGCGTACGGGTCGTACTGGCCCGCCTGGTACGGATCCGCCGGATAGGCCTGGTCGTAGCCGCCCGCCGGGTACGCCTGACCACTCTGGTACTGGTCGCCGTAGCCGCCGTACTCGGGGGCGCCCGCGTAGCTCGGGGTGTCGTGGTCGCCGTAGGGCTGCTGCTGCGGGACCGGGGCGGCGGGCGCCTCCTGGGGAGGCGCCGGGAACTCCTCCGGCCCGTCCTGTTCCTCGGCCTCCGCCTGGGCGCGCAGGCGGCGGGCGCGGCGGCCCTCGCCGGCCACGGCCTGCGCCGGGACGGGCGGCTCCTCGGGGAGGTCGTCGTCGATGTCGCGACGGCGGCCGGGCAGGGCGAGGACGACGAGGACGACGGCGAGGGAGCCCTGGGCCCACAGCCAGGCGGTGTGGCCGAACGAGTCCTCGAAGGTGACGTCCAGCCGCCCGCCGGAGGCGGGGAGTTCGAAGCCCTGGGCCCAGCCGTCGACGGTGGTGCGGGTGAGCGGCTTGCCGTCCAGGGTGGCCGTCCAGCCCTCGTCGGCGGTGTCGGCCAGGCGCAGGATCCGGCCGTCGGCCCCCGGCTTGATCTCGGTGTGGATCTCGACGGGACCGGCGGCGACGGGCTGCGGGGCGGCGGATCCGGCGACGATCGTGGCCCGCGCGACATCGTCGCCGACCCGCCACAGCGCGGTCCCGCTCTTCTTGCTGAGCCGCTTCAGGCCGGGGGTGGCGTCCAGCACGCGCGCGACCTCGCGCGGGGAGCCCTGCTGGACGAGGACGTAGGCCACGGCGTACTTGCCGAGCTGGTCGGCCTGGTCGGCGCCGGAGCCGGCGACCAGGTTGGCGACGACCTTGTCGAGCCCGGTGTTCTCGCCCGCGGCCGCGGCGAGTTCGGCGTCGCCGAGGCGGGCACCGGAGCCGCGGACCAGGGTGTAGCTGACGTGGGCCGCGGAGTCGCTGTCGAGGACGAGGGTGCGGCCCTGGTCGCGGTTGCCGCTCTCCTCGGCGACGAACGCCGGCACCTGGACCGGCTCGCGCCGCTCCACGGGTCCGTCGGCGCCGTCGATCATCCAGCCGACTGCGGCGAGCAGCGGGCCCACGGCGCAGGCCAGGGCGATCAGCGCGGCCACCGGCTGGCGCCAGCCGAAGCTCTGCTCGGCGACCCGCGAGCGTGCCCCGTCGGCGCCGAGCAGGGCGGCGGCCAGCAGGGCGAGGCCGTAGACGAGGGTGGCGGGTCCGGCCCAGGTGGAGTTGTTGGACAGGACCGCGAAAACGAGGCCCACCAGGGCGACCGCCCAGGCGGTCCGGACGCCGAACTGGCGCTCCGAGCGCAGCAGGGCGGCCAGCGCGGCGAGGACGACACCGATCAGCATCAGTCCGCCGACCGTGCCGGGGCCGCCGGGGCTGGCGCCGAGCAGGTCGAGGGCGGAGCCGGCCGAGGCGCCGTACTCCAGGCCGGCCTCCTGGAAGAAGCCGAACGGCAGCAGGGTCAGCGACCAGGGCGCGAGGACCAGCAGCGGGGTGCCGAGCTGGGCCAGGAAGCGCAGGCCGTAGGCGGTGATCTCGGTGCGGCGCACGGCCAGCAGGGCCAGGCCCAGCAGCAGCGCGACCGGCCACACGATCGGCGTGAACGCGGTGGTGACCGTGAGCAGCAGGGCGTACGCCCAGGTGGCCCGCCAACTGCCGCGCGCCCCGGAGGTGTTCGCGAGGCCGCCGGCGGCGACTCCGGCCCGCGCGATGAGCGGGAGCAGGACGGCCAGGACAGCGGTACCGATCCGTCCGCCGGCCAGGGCGCCGGTGGCGGCGGGCAGGAAGGCGTAGACGACGGCCGCCCACGCGCGCAGCAGGCGCGACGTGACGAGCGGACGGGAGGCGAAGTAGGCGCTGACCCCGGCCAACGGCACGGAGCAGACGAGCAGGACGGTCACCGCGAGTCCGGTCGAGCCGAACAGGACGGAGGCCAGCATCGCCACGACGGCCAGGTACGGAGGCGCGGACGCGGTGCCGCCGGCGCCGACCGGATGCCAGGAGTCCAGGTAGCGCGACCACAGTTCGGCGGAGTCGGCCGGGGCGGGCAGCAGGGCGCCGCCCGCGAGGGCTCCGGCGCCGAGCAGGGCGCGGCAGGCGGCGAGCGAGACGAGCAGCAGCACCAGGAAGAGCACCGGTCCCGGCTTGCGGGCGACGCGCTTGAGGCGGGCGAACTGCTCGATCTCCAGGAAGTCGGCGTCGTCGCCGCCCGGTCCGGACTCGATGCCGCCGCCGTGCCGTCCGGCGCCCGCGGTCGCCTCGGGGTCGGAGCTGCCGAAGAGGCTGCCCGCGGCCTGCTCCACGGTGGCCCGCACGGTCGCGCCGGGCGGCGGGAACAGCGGCCGCAGCTCACCCTTGTCGACGACGGGCCGGCCGCGGGTGCGCCGTCCGGCGATGATCCGCTCGGGCCGCAGCAGCACGCCCAGCAGACCGCGGATCTCGTCGACGGCCTGTCCCGGCACCTTGCCGACGAGATAGGCGACGGTCCTGAGCAGGGTGCCGAGCACCAGACGCAGCAGCACCCAGGGCAGCACGGCCGAGCGGGTGTTGACGAGCAGGGTGTAGACGGCGCCGGCCTTGTCGACCTTGTGCGGGGAGGCCGTGGTGCGGCCGGCGCAGTCGACGGTGCGGCGCTCGCGGGAGGCCGCCTCGGCATGGCGTACGACCGCCTCGGGGGCGACGAGGACGCGGTGGCCGGCGGCCTGGGCGCGCCAGCAGAGGTCGACGTCGTCACGCATCAGGGGCAGCCGCCGGTCGAAGCCGCCGAGCTGCTCGAACACGTCGCGGCGGATCAGCATGCCGGCGGTGGACACCGAGAGCACGGACCGGACGTGGTCGTGCTGGCCCTGGTCCTGTTCGCGGCGGTCGAGGCCGGTCCAGCGGCGGCCGGAGTGGGCGATGGAGACGCCGACCTCCAGCAGCTGCCTGCGGTCGTACCAGCCGCGCAGCTTGGGGCCGACGACGGCGACGTCGTCCCGGCCCAGCTCGAGTTCGTTCTCCACGACGCGCAGCAGCTGGGCGAGGGCGTCGGGTTCGGGGGCGCAGTCGTCGTGCAGCAGCCACAGCCACTGCACCGGCTCGCCGTGCGGGAGCTCGGGCAGGTCGTAGGCGTCGTCGCGCCACGTGCGCGTGACGGGGTCCCAGCCGCTCGGCCGCTTCAGGTACGGCAGCTCCTCGGGGGTGAGGACGGGAGCGGTGCGGGCGGCTTCCTCGACGGCCTGGCCGAAGCCGGTGCGCCGGGCGAGGTGCAGCACCCGGTCGGCTCCGAGGGTCTCGGTGACCAGCTGCGCGGAGTCGTCGGCGCTGCCGGTGTCGGCGGCCATGACGGACTGCACGGGGCGCTCCTGGCCGAGCAGCCCGGCGAGCGCGTCGGGCAGCCAGCGGGCACCGTCGTGGGAGACGAGGACCGCGGTCACCACATGACGCGGGAACTCTGGTGTGGCAGCGGCGTCTTGACGCGCTGTCGTGTGGCTGTGCACGGACATCGAGGTACGGGCCCCGGTTCGGTGGACTGCGGTGGACGCCTGTGCCTCCTCGGGTACGAGGGGACAGCGGGGCGTCTCGGACGAGCGACCACACTATCGGCTGGGCACGACGGCGGCCCGCCGCCTGTGGATAACCCACCTGCGACGGGCCGCCGGTTGCGTGCGAAGGGGCCGTTCGGTCAGACGGCGGCCTTCTTCAGGCGCCGTCGTTCGCGTTCGGACAGGCCGCCCCAGATGCCGAAGCGTTCGTCGTTGGCGAGGGCGTACTCGAGGCACTCGGAGCGGACCTCACAGGCGAGGCAGACCTTCTTGGCCTCGCGGGTGGATCCGCCCTTCTCGGGAAAGAAGGACTCGGGGTCGGTCTGGGCGCACAGCGCGCGCTCCTGCCAGCCGAGTTCCTCGTCCGCGTCGTCGACCAGCAGTTGCTGCACCAGCTCGGTCATGTGCGCCCCTCGTCTGTCTTTCGCGTCCCCGTGATGTAGCCGTTACCGATTTCGGCTGAACGACACGAGTGAAATTACAAGTGTGCTGCTCCGGGCGAGTCAAGCCGAGATCTGCTATTGGGCCCCTTATTCACTCTGCGGAACCAAGGCCTAGCGGAAAGTGTTCAAATCGGCATAAACCTTGACACGCGGACGAGACCCGGGAGGGCCTCCGGGGCCGTACAGACCTAGTACGGAAAAAGACGCCCAGGAGTTCGATCTCGTTCCGGAGCGCGCCCGGTGGTGCCCCATGTGTCCCGGGTACCTCCTGCACAAACCTTTCACCTGTCAGATGGACCGGATGAGGTGAACCACGTCCCACGATCCGGGCGTCGAGTTGACAGTGGAGGTGTGAACCGCTGTCCTTGTGGGCATGCTCGCGAACTCGGCACTCACCTCGACCCGCACCGCCGGGTCCCTCGGTGCTGCCCACGCTCGCTGTAGCTGTTGTTGCTGTCCCAGCTGTTGAGCCACCCCTGCTCCAGCTGTGGGCCGAGCCCCGACGTCCCCCGTGGCCCGGCTCCCCGTTCCCTCTGACCTTCGCCGCCTGAGTCTCACTGAGGAACCACCCCACCCATGAACAGCGACAGCGACCTCCAGATCGCGGGCGACATCCTCGAAGTCCCGCACCTCCTGCAGCCTCCGCGCGAGCACCCGGCCACCGTCGCCGAGTTCGTCGGCCTGGCCCGTACCATCGCCGCCGACCGCTCCCGGTGGGAGCACCTCGTCCAGTACGACGCCACCTCCCGCTGGTACCACCGGCTGCGCACCGGCCCCGGTTACGAGGTCTGGCTGCTGTCCTGGGTGCCCGGCCAGGGCAGCGGACTGCACGACCACGGCCCCTCCTCCGGCGTACTGACCGTCCTGCGGGGCACGCTGACCGAGCGCACGGAGCGCGGCACGCGCGCGTTGACGCCCGGGGCGGAGCAGGTGTTCGCGCCGGGGTACGCGCACGAGGTGACCAACGACGCGTTGGAGCCGGCGGTCAGCCTGCACGTCTACTACCCGGGCCTCACCGAGATGCCGATGCTCCCCCAGTCTCAACTTCGTTCGACCGGGGGGAACCCCGTGGCCGCCTGCTGCGAGGCGCGTCCCGTGACCGCCTGACGCGTTGTCGGACCCGCCTGCCATGCTTGCTTCCATGCGCATTGTGGTTCTGGCAGGCGGCATCGGTGGTGCCCGGTTCCTGCGCGGTCTGAAGCAGGCCGCGCCGGACGCGGACATCACCGTGATCGGCAACACCGGCGACGACATCCACCTCTTCGGACTGAAGGTCTGCCCGGACCTCGACACGGTGATGTACACCCTCGGCGGCGGCATCAACGAGGAGCAGGGCTGGGGGCGGGCCGACGAGACCTTCCGCGTCAAGGAGGAGCTGGCGGCCTACGGCGTGGGCCCCGAGTGGTTCGGGCTCGGCGACCGGGACTTCGCCACGCACATCGTGCGGACCCAGATGATCGGCGCCGGGTTTCCGCTGAGCGCGGTGACCGAGGCGCTGTGCGACCGGTGGCAGCCGGGTGTCCGGCTGATCCCGATGACCGACGACCGCGTGGAGACCCATGTCGCCGTCGAGATCGACGGCGAGCGCCGGGCCGTCCACTTCCAGGAGTACTGGGTGCGGCTGCGGGCCTCCGTCCCCGCCGAGGCCGTCGTGCCCGTGGGCGCCGAGCAGTCCAAGCCCGCCCCGGGCGTGCTGGAGGCCATCGCCGAGGCGGACGTCGTGATCTTCCCGCCGTCCAACCCGGTCGTCTCCGTCGGCACGATCCTCGCAGTGCCCGGCATCCGCGAGGCCATCGCCGAGGCCGGGGTGCCCGTGGTGGGGCTGTCCCCCATCGTCGGGGACGCCCCGGTGCGCGGGATGGCCGACAAGGTCCTCGCGGCGGTGGGCGTGGAGTCGACGGCCGCGGCGGTCGCCGAGCACTACGGCTCGGGGCTGCTCGACGGCTGGCTCGTCGACACCGTGGACGCGGCCTCCGTGGAGCGGATCGAGGCGGCCGGCATCCGCTGCCGGGCCGTACCCCTGATGATGACCGACCTCGAGGCGACCGCGCGGATGGCCGCCGACGCGCTGGCGCTGGCCGAGGAGGTGCGGGGGGCGTGAGCGAGCTGCCGTCCGAGGGCTTCCGGGTCTGGGCCGTGCCCGGCCTCCCCGAGGTCGCCGCGGGTGACGACCTCGCCAAGCTGATCGCCGCCGCGGAGCCCGCGCTGGCCGACGGTGACGTGCTGCTCGTCACCTCCAAGATCGTGTCCAAGGCCGAGGGCCGGGTCGTGGAGGCGGCCGACCGGGAGGCCGCGATCGACGCCGAGACCGTACGGGTCGTGGCGCGGCGCGGGACGCTGCGGATCGTCGAGAACCGGCAGGGCCTGGTCATGGCCGCGGCCGGGGTGGACGCCTCCAACACCCCCTCCGGGACGGTGCTGTTGCTGCCCGAGGACCCGGACGCCTCCGCGCGCGGCATCCGGGACGGGCTGCGCGACGCCCTCGGCGTCAACGTCGGCGTGATCGTCACCGACACCTTCGGGCGACCCTGGCGCTCGGGGCTCACGGACGTGGCGATCGGCGCCGCCGGAGTGCGGGTGCTCGACGATCTGCGCGGCGGCGCGGACGCGTACGGCAATCCGCTCGGCGCGACCGTCGTGGCGACCGCGGACGAACTGGCCGCGGCGGGCGATCTCGTCAAGGGCAAGGCCGCGGGGCTGCCCGTCGCCGTGGTGCGCGGGCTGGCGCACGTCGTGGCCGACGAGCACGGGGAGGGCGCGCGCGCCATGGTGCGCGGCCGGGAGGACGACATGTTCCGGCTGGGCACCTCGGAGGCGGTCCGGCTGGCGGTCACCCAGCGCCGTACGGTCCGCGCCTTCACCGACGACCCCGTCGATCCCGGAGCGGTCCGGCGAGCGGTGGCCGCGGCGGTGACCGCGCCCGCGCCGCATCACACGACGCCGTGGCGGTTCGTGCTGCTGGAGTCCGCCGAGTCACGGCTGCGGCTGCTCGACGCGATGCGGGACGCGTGGGTCGCGGATCTGCGGCGGGACGGCAAGAGCGAGGAGTCGGTCGCCAAGCGGGTGCGGCGCGGGGACGTCCTGCGCAACGCGCCGTATCTGGTGGTCCCGTGCCTCGTCATGGACGGATCGCACAGGTACGGCGATGCGCGGCGGGACGCGGCCGAGCGGGAGATGTTCGTGGTGGCCGCCGGGGCCGGGGTGCAGAACTTCCTGGTGGCGCTGGCCGGCGAGCGGCTGGGGTCGGCGTGGGTGTCGTCGACGATGTTCTGCCGGGACGTGGTGCGTGAGGTGCTGGGGCTCCCGGAGTCGTGGGATCCGATGGGGGCGGTGGCGGTCGGGCGGCCCGCGCAGGAACCGAGGCCGCGGCCGGACCGGGACGCGGAGGCGTTCATCGAGGTGAGGTGAGCCGCGCCGACCGCCTCCTCGGCAGCTTCGCCCGACCTCGCGGGGCCGGTCTTGCGGGGGCCGTCTCGTAGGGCCGGGCTCGTGGGGCCGTCTCGTGGGGCCGTCTCGTAGGGGCCCTCTCTCGTGGAGCCCGTCTCGCGGGGTCGTCTCGCGGGGCCGTCTCTCGTAGGGCCCGTCTCGCAGGGGAGCGCGTAGGCCCGTCCCGTAAAGCCCGTCCCGTAGGGCCCGTCTCGTAGGGTGGGCCTCGCTTCCCCGGATCCCTAGGACCTCATTCGTGGCTGGACGTTTCTCCCCTCGGCCCACGCGTACGACGGTGCGCGGTGGGCATGTCGGCGTGCCCGCCGGGGTGCCCCGGCCGGCTCCGGCGGTGGGGCGGGTGCGGACCTGGTTGCCGGAGGGGCCGCTCGATCTGGGTCTCGTGCTCGGGCCGCTGCGGCGCGGGCCCGGGGATCCGACGTTCCGGGCGATGCCGGACGGGTCGGTGTGGCGGGCCAGCCGGACGCCCGGTGGGCCCGGGACACTGCGGGTGGTCGCGCAAGGGCCCGCGGTACGGGCGGAGGCGTGGGGGCCGGGGGCGGAGTGGCTGCTGGAGCGGGTGCCGCAGTTCCTCGGGGCCGCGGACGATCCCTCGGCGTTCGTGCCCCGGCACCGGGCCGTGGCCCTGGCCCGGCATCGGCGGCCGGGCCTGCGGCTGACGCGGACCGGCCTGGTGATGGAGTCGTTGATCCCGTCGATCCTGGAGCAGAAGGTCACGACCGATGAGGCGTACCGGGCGTGGCGGTTGCTGGTACGGAAGTTCGGTGAGCCCGCGCCGGGGCCCGCGCCCGGACGGATGTACGTGATGCCGGACGCGCGGACGTGGGCGTTGATCCCGTCCTGGGAGTGGCACCGGGCCGGGGTCGACAACAAGCGGGCGTCGACGATTCTGCGGTGCGTGCGGGTCGCCGCGCGCATGGAGGAGGCCTCGGGGATGGCGCCGGAGGCGGCGCAGGCGAGGCTGGAAGTGGTGGCGGGGGTGGGCCCGTGGACCTCCGCGGAAGTGGTGCAGCGCAGTCATGGCGCGGCGGACGCGGTGACCGTGGGGGATCTGCATCTGCCGGGCATCGTGGGGTTCGCGCTCGCCGGGGACCGGGACGCGGACGACGCGCTGATGCTGAAGCTGCTGGAGCCGTACGCGGGGCAGCGGCACCGGGCGGCGCGGCTGATTCTGCTGAGCGGGCGGGTGCCGGCGCGGCGGGCGCCGAAGATGCCCCAGTGGGACATCGGGCAGTTGTGACGACAGAACCGCCGGACGGGCTGGGGGACGGCCCGACCGGCGCTCGAGGACCTGACGGCAGGATGGTTACTGGTCCGGGGAGAAGCGGAGGGCCCGCGCGGGGATCTGGGCGTCGCACCAGACTCGGGCGCCGTCGGTCAGCTCGTTGTCGGGGCCCACTATCGCGCCGTCTCCGATGACCGTGCCCGTCAGGATCGACCGTTCGCCCACCACGGCCCTGGTGCCGATCAGGGAGTCGGTGACGACCGCGCCCGGTTCGATCACCGCGCCCGGGAGGATCGTGCTGCCGAAGACGCGGGCGCCCTCCGCCACGAACGCTCCCTCGCCGACGACCGTGCCGCCGGCCAGCTTCGCGTCCGGGGCGACCCTGGCCGTCGGGAGGATGAGTCGGTCGCCGCACCGGCCCGGCACCGCCGGGGAGGGGGCGCGGCCGAGGACCAGGTCCGCCGATCCCCGGACGAAGGCCGCCGGGGTGCCGA
Source organism: Streptomyces sp. NPDC003635 (assembly GCF_053587635.1). NCBI lineage: Bacteria > Bacillati > Actinomycetota > Actinomycetes > Kitasatosporales > Streptomycetaceae > Streptomyces > Streptomyces sp. NPDC003635. The sequence continues at coordinate 24,325 of NZ_JBSFOK010000025.1, forward strand.
GGTCGAGCCAGTACGTCGAGTCCACCATGCCCTGCAGGTGCGCCCCGGCGGAGAGGAGGTCGGGGAAGGTCTCCCGCTCCACCGACACCGGGCGGCCGGTGGGGATCGTGTCGATGATCGAACGGCGGAAGACGTACGCGCCCGCGTTGATCTGGTCGGTGACGATCTCCTCGGGGGTCTGCGGCTTCTCCAGGAACGCCGTGACGCGGCCCGTCTCGTCCGTGGGGACCAGGCCGTACGCCCGCGGGTCGGTGACCTGCGTCAGATGCAGGGAGATGTCGGCCGCCGTGCGCTGGTGGGTGTCCACCAGGGCCCTGATGTCCAGGCCCGTCAGGATGTCGCCGTTGAAGATGAGGACCGGGTCGTCGGGGGCGGAGTGCAGGCGGGAGGCGACGTTGCGGATGGCGCCGCCCGTGCCGAGGGGCTCCTCCTCGGTGACGTACTCGATGTGCAGGCCCAGCGAGGAGCCGTCGCCGAAGTACGGCTCGAAGACCTCGGCCAGGTACGACGTGGCGAGGACGATGTGGTCCACCCCGGCCGCTCTCGCTCTCGCGAGCTGGTGGGTGAGGAAGGGGACCCCGGCCGCCCGGACCATGGGCTTGGGCGTGTGCACGGTGAGCGGACGCAGCCGTGTGCCCTTGCCGCCGACCAGGAGGATCGCTTCTGTCACCTGTTGTCTCCGCTTCCTGCCGGGACCGGCCGAACTGTCTTTCGGCCGGTCAGTGTATGCAGACCGTGGTGCGCAGTCCGTGTGCGGTGCCCTCGACGGCAGTGCGGCGTTGATGGTTGTTCCGCCTTGTCCCCCGATGGCGGTGAATGTGCTCCGACGGCCGGTACGGCGTCAGCGGCCCTGGAGTTTGGCAGCTGTCGTACGGGCGCTGCCGAGCTTGCGGTACATCTGCCAGCCCGGGCACTCCGTGGCGAAGCCGTCGCGGTGGCCGGAGATCACATTCAGTCGTACGTTCCTACCTTTTGCGTAGAGATTGCCACCTCCGGACTTCAGGTATGTCTTTCCGCGCGGATTGGCGCCGAAGAGACCGAGCTTCCAGGCCGTGAGCCGGGCCACGGCCTTCACGGCGGCAGCGGACGGCTTGGTCGAGGCGTGGCTGCCGAGGAGGGCGATCCCCATGCTGTGGGTGTTGAAACCGAGGGTATGAGCGCCGAGGACGGGCTTGGCCACGCCACCGGCCCGGCCCTCGTAGATGTTTCCGCACTTGTCGACGACGAAGTTGTAGCCGATGTCCCGCCAGCCCATGCTCATCACGTGGTAGCGGTAGATACCGCGAATGACGGAGGGCGCCTGCGAGCACTTGTATCCGTTGCCGGACGCCGTGTGGTGGACGAAGGCCGCCTTCACCTTCTTCGTGTAGACGAACTTCTCCTCCCGCCATGACTCGTTCGCGCCCCAGCCGCCGCGGGTGACGATGCGGGGGCGGGGTCCGATGTACGGCTTCGCCTTCTGTTCCGCCGTCAGTTCCGTGCCGCGGAGGGCGAGCAGTTCGTCGCGGGTCTGGTCGGCCGTGAGGGCCGGGATCTCCGGCGCGCCCATGGGGGCCAGTTCGGCGTTGGCGGCGGAGGCGGCTGCCGTCTCGGCGGTGAGGGTGTTGGCGGGGGTGTCCTGGGGGACTTCCCGGACTTCTCCCCGGAGTTCTTCCTGGGGGGCGGCGGCTCGTGGGCGGGTCCGGGGTGCGTCTTCGCCGGGGTCGACCAGTTCGAGGCGCAGCCCGGTCGGGAGCGGGGGTGTGTACGGATCCGACTGCTCCGCCCTGACGCGCACCTCCACCCCGTCCGAATCGCCCACCCACAGGGGGGCGGTGGCGCCGCGCACCCGGGACGAGGAGCGTTCGGGGGTGTCCGGGTCGGCCGCGTGTTCGGCGTTGTGGGTCTCCAGGTCCTGCCAGGCGGACCAGGTGCCGGTCGCTGTCGCGCGGGTGCGGACCTGGACCAGGCCGTGCAGTTCGGCGTCGGGGTCGTCCCAGACGACGCCGACGAGGGAGAAGCGTCGTACGTCTCTCGGGGGCAGGCCCTGATCCGGGACGGTGGGGGTGGCGGTGGCCCTGGTGGTGCCCCGGAGCGGGGCCAGGGGAAGGGACTCGGTGTGGCCGGGGGCCGGTCTCTCGCCCGCCGTCGTGGCCGCTTCCGCCTCAGGCGCGGGTCTCATGGTCGCCGCGGCGGCGGATGGGGGCAGCGGAAGGGCGAGAACGGCCGCGCAAGTGACACCGATCGAGGAAGCAAGGAATCCACGCATGCCCCTGATGTTGGACATAGTCATACAAATCTGTCCATCGGGGATTTGACGGTGCGTCGGGTGGTGTTCGGCCGAACCGGTGGTGGGTGCGAGGGGCGGGCGAGGGGTGCGGGGGGCTCGGCGCGCGTACGCTGACTCGGGTGAATGCCACCGATCGCACCCCTGCCGACCTGCTGCGTTCCGCGCTCGCCGCGGATCCCGGGCGTCCCCTGGTGACCTTTTACGACGATGCCACCGGGGAACGGGTCGAATTGTCCGTGGCCACCTTCGCCAATTGGGTGGCCAAGACCGCGAATCTGCTCCAGGGCGACCTGGGCGCCGGCCCCGGCGACCGGGTGGCTCTGCTGCTGCCCGCGCACTGGCAGACGGGGGTGTGGCTGCTGGCCTGTTCCTCCGTGGGGGCGGTGGCGGACGTGGCCGGGGACGCGGCGGCGGCCGATGTCGTGGTGAGCGGGCCGGACACGCTGGACGCGGCGCGGGCGTGCGGTGGGGAGCGGATCGCTCTGGCGCTACGGCCGCTGGGGGGCCGTTTCCCGCAGCCGCCGGCCGGGTTCGTGGACTACGCGGTGGAGGTACCGGGGCAGGGAGACCGGTTCGTGCCGTTCTCCCCCGTGGACCCCGAGGAGGCCGCGCTGATCGTGGCCGGGCGGGAGTTCACGGGGGCGGAAGTGGTGGAGCGGGCGCGGGACGAGGCGACGGCGCTGGGGCTCAACGGGCCCGGGTCCCGCATCCTGTCCGGCCTCGGGTACGACACCTGGGAGGGGCTGAACGCGGGGCTGTACGGCGCGCTCGCCACCGGCGGTTCCGTGGTGCTGTGCCGGAACCTCGACGCCCTGGGCGAGGAGGGTCTGGCCAAGCGGATCGAGAGCGAACGGGTCACGGCCGTCTCACGGTGACCTGACCTGCCGGGACCGGCGGGGACGGGCGCCGCCCCCGCCCTCCCCCATTCGGCCCAGCAACACCCCGCACCACCACCTCCTGCCCCGCATGGTCGTAGAGGAGACCAAGGCAGACATCGGCCCGCACGCCATGAGGGGTGGACGTCGACGTGACCGAGAGTGTTGGTGGGGCCCGGGCGAGTGGGGTGGGGCTCATACGACGGCGTCGGCGGCGATGGGTCCGGGGGGTCGGGGCCGGGGTGGCGGTGCTGCTGGCCGGAGGGCTGGTGGTGGGCGCCGTGCTGTACGTGAAGCTGGACGGGAACATCACGCCCGACCAGGCCGCCGCCGCCGAACTCGCACGGTACGAGAGCGAGCGGCCCACCTCCCTCGTCAAGGACGCGCGGAACATCCTCGTCATCGGGTCCGATTCACGGGCCGGCCGCGACAACCGGCGCTACGGGCGGGACTCCGGGACCGAGCGCTCCGACACCACGATCCTGCTGCATCTGTCCGCCGGGCGGCGCAGCGCCACCGCCGTCTCGCTGCCCCGGGACCTCATGGTGGACGTGCCCGCCTGCCTCAAGGGCGACGGGACCCGCTCCGAGCCCATGTTCGCCATGTTCAACTACGCGTTCGAGGTGGGCGGCTCGGCGTGCACCATCCGCACCGTCGAGAAGCTCACCGGCGTGCGGATCGACCACCACATGGTCGTCGACTTCCGCGGGTTCAAGAAGATGGTGGACGCCGTGGGCGGCGTCCAGGTCTGCCTCTCGGAACCCATCCACGACAAGGCCGCCAAGCTCCGGCTGCCCGCCGGACGCGTCACGCTCGACGGGGAGCAGGCCCTCGGGTACGTGCGCGCCCGCAAGTCGCTCGGCAACGGCAGCGACACCGACCGGATGGACCGCCAGCAACGCTTTCTCGGGGCGCTCGTCAACAAGGTGCAGAGCAATGACGTCCTGCTGAATCCGGTGCGGCTGTATCCCGTCCTCGACGCCGCCACGTCGTCCCTCACCACGGATCCGGAACTGGCCAGTTTGCGTGGCTTGTACGAACTTGTTCGTGGCGTACGCGATATCCCCACCGAACGTGTGCAGTTTCTTACCGTCCCCCGGGAGTCGTACGTCTACAACTCCAATCGCGACCAGCTCGTGGAGCCGGAAGCGGAAAGGCTGTTCGAGCGGCTGCGGAACGACACGCCCGTCGAAGTCAGTCAAAAGGGTCGTACGGAAGCGTCCGGCGGGCCCGGTCGCGACCCCGCCTCCCCCGCCCCCACCTTCAGCGGCAACACCGCCGCCCAGAACGCCTGCGGGTAAAGCGCTCACCAAACCGGCGAACCCCTGGTCAGGGAAATGCTCCGTATTGACCGGTTGTAGGGGAGTGGAATTTGTCACCGTCGTCGCTCGACGCTGAACTGGGCGGATAGTGTGAGCGACCCGGTGCACCCGGCCACGAGGTCGCGCACTGTGTGAACCGATCCGGGCGCCTTGGAGGGGGAAGGCGCCGCGTGGCCCCGACGGAGGATTCGGACAACCGTGGACGCGCAAGGCCGTGGGCGGGCGGAGAACATCGACCCCGCAGACCAGTGGGTGCTCAATCCGACCACCGGCGAATACGAACTGCGACTGACCCCTTCCGCAGCGCGGTCGGCCGTTCCAAGCCCTCGCAGAGCCACCCGGGCCACCAGGTCGGCCGGAACCGCCGCCAGGACCGCGACGCCCGTGCGCGACCCGCGCCCCGGGCGCGAGGTCCCGCCGCCCCGGCGGCGGCGCGGGGCGCCCGAGGAACCCCTGCCCGGGCGCCGCGGGCGACGACCTGGGAAGAAGCAGTCCAAGGCCAAGAAGATCTTTCTGTGGACCGGCGGAACCATGGCCTTCCTGCTCGTCGCCACCGCCGGGGCCGGGTACCTCTACCTGGAGCACCTCAACGACAACATCGACTCCGTCCCGGACGACGGCGCGAGCACCGGTGGCTTCAAGAAGGACCAGGCCATCAACATCCTGCTGATCGGCACCGACAAGCGCACCGGCTCCGGCAACGAGGGCTACGGCGACAGCGGCAGCGTCGGCCACGCCGACACCACGATCCTGCTGCACGTCTCCAAGGACCGGTCGAACGCCACCGCGCTCAGCATTCCGCGGGACCTCGTCGTCGACATCCCGGACTGTCCGACCACACAGGAGGACGGCTCCCAGAAGGTCATCGCCGGCTCCACCGGCGTCCGGTTCAACACCAGCCTCGGCCAGGACGGACGTACGCCCAGCTGCACCATGCGGACCGTGACCGAGCTGACGGGGATCACCCCGGACAACTTCATGGTCGCCGACTTCAACGCGGTCAAGACGCTGACCAGCGCGGTCGGCGGTGTCGAGGTGTGCCTGGCCAAGGACATCGACGACCCGGACTCGCATCTGAAGCTGTCCAAGGGCACCCACACCATCGAGGGCGAGCAGGCGCTGGCCTTCGTGCGCACCCGGCACTCGGTCGGCTTCGGCGGCGATCTGAGCCGGATCGGGATCCAGCAGCAGTTCCTCGGCTCGCTGATGCGCAAGCTGAAGTCCAACGACACGCTCACCAGCCCGACGAAGATGGTGAAGCTGGCGGAGGCCGGCACCGAGGCGCTCACCGTCGACTCCCAGCTCGACAGCATCGGCAAGCTGAAGGACCTGGGTCTGGAGCTGGGCAAGCTCAACACCAAGAACCTGACGTTCACCACGGTTCCGGTGATCGACAACCCGGCCGAGACGGTGAAGGCGACCGTCGTCGTCAACGAGTCGACGGCTCCCGAGGTCTTCGACATGATCAAGAACGATGTGTCGTTCACCGAGGTCAAGGCCCAGAAGAAGAAGGAGGCGGCCGCCGTCGCCGCCCGGCTGAAGGGCACCAAGGCGGACCCTGCCGAGGTGCGGGTGCAGATCCTCAACGGCGGCGCCGAGACCGGCAGCGCCCAGGAGGTGCTGACCTGGCTGCAGACCGAGGAGGGCGTCACCAAGTCGGAGAACGCGGGCAACGCCGACGCCGTACAGGCGAGGACGACGCTGGAGTACGCGCCCGAACAGGCCGACCAGGCGAGGCGGTTGGCGGACCTGATGGGGCTTGCGGGCTCCGCGATGAAGCCCGGGGAGAGCGTCACCAATTCCCAGGGGCTGCCCACGATGACACTGACACTGGGCAAGGACTTCAAGGGCGCCGGCGTCCCGATCACCGGGTCGTCGTCGGGGAAGACTCCGGAGGGCGTGGACAAGTCCACGGCGGATCAGGTCGAGTGCGCCAAGTGACCTGACGTGACCGGTCAGTTCAAGGAGAGCGACCGGTTCGGCCAGGGAAATGGAACGAATTGACCGCTTGTAGGGACACCGGAATCGGTTGTACGCACGTGGACTTTCTCACCGACGTCGCTCGGCGTCGAAGTGTGCGGATAGTGTGAGCGATCCGGTGCATCGGGCCGTGTGGCAATTCCCGCGCGGCGCCTTCCCGACGGAGGATTCGGACAACCGTGGACGCAGGCCGTGGGCGGTCGGAGAACATCGACCCCGCAGACCAATGGGTGCTCAATCCGAACACCGGTGAATACGAATTGCGACTGGGCCCTTCCGCACCGCAATCGCCGCACCCCCAGCAGACGCCCGTACCCGGCCCGCGCAGGCGGCCCCCGCGGCGCCCGGACGGCTCCACCGCGAGCCCCGCGGCCCCCGGCCGTGAGGTGCCGCCGCCGCGTCGGCGCCGGCCCGCGCCCGAGGAACCGGGGCGCCGCGGGCGGGGTGCCGGGAGGCCGAAGGCGTCCAAGGCGAAGAAGGCCGTGCTGTGGACCGGCGGCACGATGGCGTTCGTCCTGGTCGCCGCCGCCACCGGCGGCTATCTCTACCTCAAGCACCTGGAAGGCAACGTCGACACGATCGACGTCGGTGACGCGGGCGCGAGCAGCTTCCGGAAGGACGAGGCCTTCAACATCCTGATCGTCGGCACCGACAAGCGCACCGGCGCGGGCAACGAGGGCTACGGCGACAAGGGAAGCAGCGGGCACGCGGACACCACGATCCTGCTGCACGTCGCCAAGGACCGGTCGAACGCCACCGCGCTCAGCATTCCGCGGGACCTCATCGTCGACATCCCGGAGTGCGAGACGACGCTGGAGGACGGGTCCAAGGAGACGATCTCCGGGCTGCAGGGCGTCCGCTTCAACCGCAGCCTCGGGGAGAGCGGCCGGGACCCCGGCTGCACGATGCGCACGGTCAAGGAGTTCAGCGGTATCGAGGTCGACCACTTCATGATGGCCGACTTCAACGCCGTGAAGACGCTGACCACGGCCGTGGACGGGGTCACGGTGTGCCTGGACCGCGCCATCAACGACGACAAGTCCAAGCTCAACCTGCCCAAGGGCGAGTCGACCGTGGAGGGCGAGGAGGCGCTGGCCTTCCTGCGCACCCGCAAGAGCTTCGGCAACAGCGGTGACCTGGACCGGATCAAGGCGCAACAGGCCTTCCTGGGCTCGCTGATGCGCAAGATGTCCTCCAGCGACACCCTCACCAGCCCCACCAAGCTGCTGAAGCTGGCGGAGGCCGCCACCGAGGCGCTCACCGTGGACAAGGCCATAGGCAAGGTGGGCACGCTCAAGGATCTGGCGCTGGAGCTGAAGAAGGTGCCGACGAAGAACATCACCTTCACCACCGTCCCGGTCAAGGACAACCCGGCCGAGGTGGTGAAGGCGACCGTCGTCGTCAACGAGGCGACGGCACCCCAGGTCTTCGACATGATCAGGAACGATGTGTCGTTCACCGAGGTCAAGGCGCAGAAGAAGAAGGAGGCCGCCGCCGTCGCCGCCCGGCTGAAGGGCACCAAGGCGGACGCCTCCGAGGTGCGGGTGCGCGTCCTCAACGGCGGCGCCGAGTCCGGCAGCGCCCAGGATCAGCTCCTGTACCTCCAGACGCAGGAGGGCGTCACCAAGTCCGAGAACGCGGGCAACGCGGACGCGGATCAGGCGAGGACGACCCTGGAGTACGCTCCTGACCAGGCCGATCAGGCACGTCGGCTGGCGGACATCATGGGTCTGTCCGGCTCGGCGCTCAAGCCCGGCGACAGCGAGCTCAACGCCCAGGGCCTGCCGACGATGACCCTGATCCTGGGCAAGGACTTCAAGGGGGCGGGCGTCAAGCTCAACGCCTCCTCGGCGAAGACGCCGGACGTGGAGAAGTCGACGGCGGACAAGGTGCAGTGCTCCGGTTGACCCGGGTACTCGGCGACTGAGGTGACCTGAAGGGCCTGTCGGGCGTCTGACACGACGTACGACAGGCCCGTGCCGTGGGGGGCGATCAGGGTGATCAGGGTGGGGAGGGACAGGGAGTGACGCAGAGCAGTGTGCGCGAGGCCGCTCCGGCAGCCGCGGGGGGCGGCGCGGGGGTGGCCGACGGCGGGGAGGCCCAGGCCGGCCGCCGAAGAAGCGCGCCCGGGCGGGGGCGGCGGATCATCAAGTGGTCCGCGACCCTGCTCGCGGTGCTGATAGTCGGTACGGCGGGCGCGGGGTACGCCTACTACCGGCACCTGAACGGCAACATCAAGCACGACGACCTGAACCTGGGGGACAACAAGGTCGCCGGGCCCACCCCGAACGCCGCCGGGCAGACCCCGCTGAACATCCTGCTCATCGGCTCCGACGCCCGGGACACCGAGGAGAACCAGAAGCTCGGGGGCGCCAAGGAGACCTTCGGATCGGCGCCGCTGGCGGACGTGCAGATGCTGCTGCACCTGTCGGCGGACCGCTCCAACATGTCGGTCGTCAGCATGCCGCGCGACACCCTCGTCCAGATCCCCAAGTGCACCGACCCGGACGACAACGAGGTGTACCCGGCGAGCGACGGCCGGACGCTGACCAACCAGAGCCTCGGCCACGGCGGCCCGGGCTGCACGGTGGCCACCTGGCAGGAGCTCACCGGCATCCGCATCGACCACTTCATCATGGTCGACTTCGCCGGCGTGGTGTCGATGGCCGACGCCATCGGCGGTGTCCCGGTGTGCGTGGACGCCAACATCCACTCGCGCGACAGCCAGGGCCACGGCTCGGGCCTGAAGCTGGAGAAGGGCACGCACCCGATCAAGGGCGAGCAGGCCCTGCAGTGGCTGCGCACCCGGTACGGCTTCGAGGACGGCAGCGACCTCGCCCGCGCCAAGGCGCAGCACATGTACATGACCTCGATGGTCCGCGAGCTGCGCGAGAACGCCACCCTCAGCAACCCGATGAAGCTGCGCCGGCTCGCCGAGGAGGCCACCGACGCGCTCACGGTCGACCCGGGCCTGGACGACGTCAAGAAGCTGTACGACCTCAGCAACGAGCTGCGGAAGGTGCAGCCGGAGCGCATCACCATGACCACGATGCCGAACCGGTACGTGGGCGCGCGGGTGGAGCCCACCGAGGACGCCGAGCAGTTGTTCCGGCTGGTGCGTGAGGACATCGCGCTGGACGGCAAGGACAAGAAGAAGCCGAAGACCGAGGAGAAGGTCTCCGACGACCCGGCGGCGCCGGACGCGGAGATCGGCGTCCAGGTCCAGAACGGCACCCGCACCGACACCCTCGGCCCGGCGAGCGGACGCGCGAACACGGTCGCGGGGCTGCTGTACGAGGAGGGCTTCACGCGGGCGGCCGCGGACGGCTCGGTGGTGCTGAGCGAGGACCGCACGGTCGTGCGCTACCCGAGCGCCGAGTTGGAGGGCGACGCCCAGCGGGTCGCCAAGTCCCTGGGGATCCCGCTGAGTTCGGTGAAGCGTTCCACCGCCGTCTCCGGGGTGACACTGGTCGTCGGCGCGGACTGGCGCGAGGGTACGGCGTACGAGGCGCCGAAGCGGGACGACAAGCTGCCCGACTCCGACGACAACCTCAACGGCGCCGACGACACGGCCTGCATGCACGTGAACCCGGCCTTCACCTTCTAGGCCGGGTCCCGCTCGCGCGCCGGACCCGGTCCTCGAGGGCGGGCATGATGACGGGCACGGCGGTCAGCCGCACGTCGGGCCAGGCCTTCATGGGCGCCTGGCGTTACCGCGAACGGGGGACACCGTTGCGCGCCCGCGGGGCGGTGCGCCGGGCGACAGATCGTATGGGCCTACGGTGCTCAAGATCCCACGTACGGCCCTCGCGGAGGTGTCCCCCATGCCCACGCCGCCCCGCTCCCCCGTCAGACCCCCGCGGCGCCGCCCCCGGCCCCCCGTACGGCGGAAGAAGCCTCGCTGGGCCATGCGGGTGGTGACGACCCTGTCCGTGGTGGTGCTGGCGTCCGCCGGGATCGGGCACGCGGTGATGTCCAGCCTGGAGGCGGACATCGCGCGGGTGGACCCCTTCAAGGACATGAAGAACCGGCCGCGCGCCGGGCACGGGATGAACGTGCTGCTCGTCGGCACCGACGGGCGGGACGAGATCTCGGAGGCCGAGCGGCGCACGTACCGGCTGGGCGGGGCGCCGTGCCACTGCACGGACACGATCATGATCGTGCACATCTCGGAGGACCGGGAGCGGGCGAGTGTGGTGAGCCTGCCCCGGGACTCGTACGCGATGACGCCGCCGCACGTGGACGCCACCACCGGAGAGCGGCACCACGGGCATCCGGTGAAGCTGAACGCGGCGTACGCGGAGGGCGGGCCGCAGCTGACCGTGCGGACGGTCGAGTCCATGACCCGGGTGAAGATCGACCACTACCTGGAGGTCGACTTCACCAGCTTCATGAAGACGGTGGACGTGCTGGGCGGGGTCAAGGTGTGCACGGCGAGCCCGCTGAAGGACTCGTACACCGGCCTCGACCTCCCGGCGGGCACGCACCAGCTGAAGGGCGGCGAGGCACTCCAGTACGTCCGCGCCCGGCACACCGACGGCTCCTCGGACCTCGGGCGGATGCAGCGCCAGCAGCGCTTCCTCGCGGCGCTGGTCGAACGGGCGACCTCGTCCGGGATCCTGCTGAACCCGATGAAGTTCCGGGACGTGACACGGGCCGTGCTGGGATCGGTGCGGGCGGACAAGGGCTTCGGCACGGACGAGCTGCTGGACCTCGGCCGGGCGATGCGGAACTTCTCCCCGTCCTCGTCGGAGTTCACGACGGTGCCGATCGGGCGGATGGGATACGTCGTGGAGGGCGTCGGTTCCACACTGCGCTGGGACCCGGAGAAGTCCGGCCGCCTCTTCGCGGCCCTGCGCGCGGACCGGCCCCTCACGGCGCACAAACCGCGCAGCGAGGCCCTGGAGGTGGACGTCGCCCCGCAGCAGATCCGGGTCCAGGTGGAGAACGGGACGGCGACGGCGGGCCTGGGCAAGCGGGTGGACTCGGCGCTGGCCTCGACGGGTTTCCGCACGACGCGGACGCCGGTGAACGCGGCGGACCGTGCGGTGAGGCGGACGGTCGTGGCGTACGACCCGCGCTGGGACCGGTCCGCGAAGTCACTGGCCACGGCTCTGCCCGGGAGCGAGCTGCGGGCGGTGAAGGGACTGGGGCCGACGCTGAAGGTGATCGCGGGGGCCGACTTCGAACGGGTGCGGAAGGTCCGGGCGGACAGCCCGGCGCAGGGGGAGTCCGGGGTGGTGCGGGGCGACGAGGTGGTGTGCAAGTAGGCGCATCGCGCCACACCCGGACCTGTGAGGCGTCCGCCTAGTGCCGCGTCAGGCAACGTTTGCCCGCCAAGGAGCGGCGTCCGGTGCGTGCTCTCGGCGTGCCGGGTGCAAGCCCTCGTACTGGATGTACTTGGGCTTGTGCCCGGTGCGGCGAGAGTGCGTGCCGGGCGTCGCGACGGGGCGAACGTTGCCTGACGCGGCACTAGTGTTCAGCGGCAGCTGGACCGGCACGCGGACACTCCGGTCGGGGTCTACGACGCCGTCTGGACGCTGCTGACGGCCAATCCGCTCTATTCCGCGCTGATGGGCGATTCTCGGGGTGGCGCGGCTTCGAAAGCAACGGCGTGTGGCGCAATGTCCTCGGTCCCGGCAGCCGGGTGCGGCAAACGCCCGAGGAGCGGCGGGAGTTCGAGGCCGTTCTCGTCGCCGATCTGCGCACGACCGCCGCCCGGTATCCGGCGGACCGGCAACTGCGGTGGCTGGTCGCGGAGTTGCGGGCGAACAGTGAGCGGTTCGCCGAGCTGGGACGCGGGTGTGGTGGGGACGAACGCGGGCGGGCACAAGACGATCGAGCATCCGCAGGTCGGCCCGGTGGCCCTGGACTGCGACATCCTGACGGTGGCGGGCAGCGATCTGCGGATCATGTTCTGCCCCACCGAGCCCGGCACCGAGGACGCCGAACGGCTCCGGCTGGTCGGGGTCCTCGGCACGCAGTCACTGGTGGGTCAGGGCGCCGATCGGGTCGTCCAGCACCGGCTGCCAGGCCAGTTCCGCGGCGCCCACCAGGCTGTTGTGGTCGAGCGTGCAGGCGAGGATCGGGACACCGCCGCTCTGCCCCCACAGGCTGCGGTCGGCGACCACGGCACGCAGCCGGTGCGGGTCGGCGTCCAGGAGCGTGCGGTGCAGGCCGCCGAGGATGATGCGGTCCGGGTTGAGGATGTTCACCAGGCCCGCCAGGCCGAGGCCGAGGCGGTCGATGAGTTCCTCGCCGGCGGTGCGGACGGTCGGGTCGTCGTAGTGGTGCCGGATCAGGTCGTTGGCCTGCTGGAGCAGCGACACCTCGGGGCCCGGGTCGCGGCCGGCGGCGGTGAGCAGGGCCAGCGGGTCGGCCTCGACGTCCAGGCAGCCGCGGCCGCCGCAGTGGCATGGGCGGCCCTCGGGGTTCACGGTGAGGTGGCCGACCTCCAGGGCGAGCCCCGAACTCCCGGTGTGCAGGCGCCCGTCGAGCACCAGCGCGCCGCCCACTCCCCGGTGCCCGGTGGCCACGCACAGCAGGTCGCGGGCGCCGCGTCCCGCGCCGTGCCGGTGTTCGGCGAGGGCCGCGAGGTTGACGTCGTTGGCCGCGAACGCCGGTCCGGTGATCCCGGCGGCGCGGACGCACTCGGCGAAGATCCGGCGGACCGGGGCGCCGACGGGCCAGGCCAGGTGAAGCGGGTTGAGCGCGAGACCGTCGGGTTCGGCGACCGCGGACGGTACGGCGAGCCCCGCGCCCACGCAGCGCCGTCCGGTCGAGCGCAGCAGGTCCGCGCCGGCCTCCACGACGGATCCGAGGACCTTCGCCGGGTCGGCGTCGACGGTCTCGCAGCCCGGCGCGGTGGCGACGATCCGTCCGCCGAGGCCCACCAGCGCGGCCCGGAAGCCGTCGGAGTGGACCTGGGCGGCGAGGACGACGGGACCGTCCTCGGCGACCTCCAGCCGGTGCGAGGGGCGGCCCTGGGAGCCGGCCGCGGCGCCGGGCCGGGCGTCGACCCGGATCAGCCCCAGCGCCTCCAGCTCGGCGGCGACCGCGCCCGCCGTGGCCCGGGTCACACCGAGCTCGGCGGTGAGCACGGCCCGGGTGGGGGCGCGTCCGGTGTGCACGAGCTCCAGGGCGGGCCCGAGCGCACCACGTCCCCGGTCCAACCGTGTCCTCGAGGTGGTCTCTTCCCCCGCCGGCCGGGGGTCAGCCTTGCCGCTCATGAGGGCGAGTCTCCCATGATCCGCAGGTGGGACGACCTACCGGCCGCTCACTCTGAGCGTGACGTTCAACCGCCCGGCCAAACCCAACTCGGGCGGTGCCGTGCCCGGGTACACCTTCGGCACCCCGTGGTACGCGAGGCGTGCCGGCCCCCCGAAGACGAACAGATCCCCACTGCGCAGCTCCACGTCCGTGTACGGCCGGGTCCGCGTGTCGGTGTTGCCGAACCGGAACAGGCAGGTGTCGCCAAGGCTCAGGGACACCACGGGGGCGTCCGCGTGTTCGTCACTGTCGCGGTGCATGCCCATGCGGGCGTCGCCGTCGTAGAAGTTGATGAGCGCGATGTCGTACGGCGCCACGTCGGAACCCAGAGTCTGCCGGACCGCGCTCCGGCCCAGTTCCCCCAGCCACCGCGGGAACGGCTTCACCGGGGCGCCGTCGCCGTCGACGACCGTGCGGGCGTAGCCGTACGGGTACCAGTGCCAGCCCAGACAGACCTGCCGCGCGGTCATCGTGCCGCCGCCGGGGGTGTGGACCGTGCGCAGTCCGGCCGGGGGGCGGGCCCACTCCCGGCAGGCTTCGAGCAGCGCGCGCTGGCGGTCGGGGTCCAGCCAGTCCGGCACGTGCACCGCGCCCGGCGCGATCGTGGCACGGGGCCTGGGGAACAGCTCGGCGTCCATGCCTCCATCCTGCCCTGATGGCCTGAGCTGCGGCTCCGCTAGCCTTGACGCACGATGAACGACCGTATGACGACTCCGTGGGGCGAGGTCGCGCTGTCCCGTTTCCCGGAGGACCCGCGCGACCGGTTGCGTGCCTGGGACGCCTCCGACGAGTACCTGCTGAAGGATCTCGCGGAGCGGGAGATCCCGCTGTCCGGGACGGTCGTGGTGGTCGGGGACCGCTGGGGCGCGCTCGTCACGGCGCTCGCCGCGCACCGGCCGACGCAGATCACCGACTCCCACCTGGCGCAGGAGGCGACCCGGGCGAACCTGGCGCGGGCCGGGGTCGAGCCGGGCACGGTCCGGCTGCTCACCACGCAGGATCCGCCGCCCGAACGGATCGACGTGTTGCTGGTGCGGGTCCCGAAGAGCCTGGCGCTGCTGGAGGACCAGCTGCTCCGGCTGGCGCCCGCGGTGCACGCGGACACGGTCGTGGTCGGCACCGGCATGGTGAAGGAGATCCACACCTCGACGCTCCAGCTGTTCGAGCGGATCATCGGCCCGACCCGGACCTCCCTCGCCGTGAGGAAGGCCCGGCTGATCCACTGCACGCCGGATCCCGCGCTGGAACGGGGTGCCAACCCGTGGCCGTACAGCTACGCGCTGCCCGACGGCATCGGCCCGGTCTCCGGTCGTACGGTCGTCAACCACGCGGGGGTCTTCTGCGCGGACCGGCTCGACATCGGCACCCGCTTCTTCCTGGGGCATCTGCCGAGCGGCCGAGGCAGTCTGCGGGCGGTGGACCTCGGGTGCGGCAACGGAGTCGTCGGTACGGCGGTGGCGCTGGCCAATCCGGAGGCCGAGGTGCTGTTCGTCGACGAGTCCTTCCAGGCGGTGGCGTCGGCGGAGGCGACGTACAAGGCGAACGGGGTGCCCGGGCACGCGGAGTTCCGGGTGGGCGACGGTCTGGCCGGGGTACCGGCCGGGAGTGTCGACCTCGTGCTCAACAACCCGCCGTTCCACTCCCACCAGGCGATGACCGACTCCACTGCCTGGCGGATGTTCACCGGGGCGCGGCGCGTGCTGAGACCGGGCGGCGAGCTGTGGGTGGTCGGCAACCGCCACCTCGGCTACCACGTCAAGCTGCGCCGTCTGTTCGGCAACTGCCAACTGGTTGCCGGGGACCCGAAGTTCGTGGTGCTGAAGGCCGTCAGGCGCTGAGCCGGCGCGCGGCGGCCCTCAGCGGTATCCGCGCAGTGCCTTGTGGGCGCCGTAGGCCTCGATGAAGCCCTGGATCGCCTCCACGTCGTACGCGAAGCCCGCGGACCGCCACTTCGACTTGCGGCCGTCGAGATAGCGCAGGTCTATCCAGGTGGTGACGTAGGAGGACGAGTCGGACGTGGACACGCGCAGCTTTATCCCCGCCAGTTCGTGAAAGAGGACGATCGTCAGCGGCTTGCGTTCGCTGACGTACTCGACCGCGGCGTCCGGCGTGATCACCAGCAGCGGGTCCGGGTCGTCCGAGGTCCCGCGGAAGAAGCCGGACAGCTTGCCCCGCCGCTTGGTGAACACGCGCCAGTCGGCGGGCGCGGGACCCTGACGTGCCTGCCACAGGATGGTTCGCGGATCGGTCATGGCACCTCCGCAGGACAGGAAGTCCGTCCAGGGGAGATTGTGCGCTCGGGGACGGGCGCGCGCCACCGCGTCATCGCACGGCACCGTCACCCCTGCTCCTGATCAGGGGAGCCGGTCAGTACCCGGATGATCCCGGCGACCGCTCGCACCATCGCCTCCCTCCCGGCGCTCAGGTACGTACGCGAGTCCACCGCCTCCGGGTGGGCCGCGAGGTGGGCGCGGATGGCGCCGGTCATCGCGATGTTGAGGGCGGTGCCGATGTTGACCTTGGCGATGCCGCCGGTGACGGCCGCGGTGAGTTCGGGGTCGGGTACGCCGGAGGAGCCGTGCAGGACGAGCGGGACGTCCAGGGCGGCGGCGAGCCGTTTGAGGCGGTCGTGGTCGAGGGTGGCGGTGCGGGTGGTCATGGCGTGGCTGCTGCCGATGGCGACGGCCAGTGCGTCCACGCCGGACTCGGCGACGAAGGCGCGTGCCTCGGTGGGATCGGTGCGGGCGCCGGGGGCATGGGCGTCGAGGGCGGGCTGTCCGCCCTTGCCGCCGATCTGGCCCAACTCGGCCTCGATCCACAGCCCTTGGGCGTGTGCCCAGTCGGCGGCGGCCCGGGTCGCGGCGAGGTTGTCGGCGAAGGGCAGCCGGGCCGCGTCGTACATGACGGAGCTGAACCCGGCGCCGGGCGCCTGGCGCAGCAGGTCGTCGCTGTGGACGTGGTCGAGGTGCAGGGCGACGGGTACGGCGGCGCGTTCCGCGGCGGCGGCGGCTGCCCGG
Organism: Streptomyces sp. NPDC003635; assembly: GCF_053587635.1. Classification (NCBI taxonomy): domain Bacteria; kingdom Bacillati; phylum Actinomycetota; class Actinomycetes; order Kitasatosporales; family Streptomycetaceae; genus Streptomyces; species Streptomyces sp. NPDC003635. Next base: position 41,057 of record NZ_JBSFOK010000025.1, read on the forward strand.
GCGAGCGGGAGCAGTCGGCCGTAGCGGAACTTGACGGCGTTCTCGCTGACTTGGAGGACGACGGGTGCGTCCACGGATTCGGCGCCGGCGACGACGGCCTCGACGTGCTCGAGGGTGATGATGTTGAAGGCGGCCACGGCGGAGCGGTGGGCGGCGGCACGGGTGACGAGCTCGCCGGTGGTGACGAGGGGCACGGCTGGTCCTTCCGCGGGCTTCAGGGGGCGAGGATCACCGAGCGGGTGAGGTGGCGCGGCTGGTCCGGGTCGAGGCCTCGGGACCGGGCGACGGCGACCGCGAGGCGCTGGGCGCGGATCAGGTCGGCGAGCGGGTCGAGGCCGGCCGCGACCCACGTGCCGCCGGTGGCGCGGACCTGGTCCGCCAGGCCTTCGGGGGGCTCGCCGAGCATCCAGGTGGCCGTGCCCGCCGTGGTGATGCTGATCGGGCCGTGCCGGTACTCCATCGCCGGGTAGGACTCGGTCCACGCCTGCGCGGCCTCCCGCATCTTCAGCGCGGCCTCGTGGGCGAGTCCCACGGTCCAGCCCCGGCCGAGGAAGGTGAACTGACCGCTGTCGACGAGGCCTTCGGGCAGGGGGGCGGCCAGGGCGGCGCGGGCGTCGTCGACGACGGCTTCGGTGTGCAGGCCCAGGTGGGCGCGGAGCAGGGTGAGCGCGGTGGTCGCGAAACGGGTCTGCACGACGGAGCGTTCGTCGGCGTAGTCGAGGACGACGACGTCGTCGGCGGCCGCCATGACGGGCGTCCGCGGGTCGGCGGTGATCGCGGTGGTGCGGGTGCCGCCCTTCAACCCCCTCAGCAGCTCCAGTACTTCGGTCGTGGTGCCGGAGCGGGTGAGGGCGACGACCCGGTCGTACGACCGTCCACGCCCGAACTCCGACGCGGCGAAGGCGTCGGTCTCGCCCTGGCCCGCGCCCTCCCGCAGCGCGGCGGCCGACTGGGCCATGAAGTACGACGTGCCGCAGCCGACGATCGCCACCCGCTCCCCCGGCGCGGGCAGCGCCCCGCCGTGTGCGGGTGCCTCTGTCGCGGCCCGGGTCCAGCACTCGGGCTGGCCGGCCAGCTCCTTCTCGACGTGGGTCATGCCCACCCCTCCCCTGGTTCGGATCCACCTTGATCTACTCTTTGATTTTTCTTGCAAGATATAGCGAGCTTTCGAGCAGAATCAAGCATTCCGGGAAAGTGCGGGTGCGCTAGGGTCGCCGGGAGATCGAGGAACGGAGGCGCGGATGTCGCGCGACGCCCGCTGGAAGTCACTGCTGGAACTGCTCGTGGAGCGCGGCCGGCTGGACGTCGAGGAGGCCGCGGCCGAGCTGGCCGTCTCGGCCGCCACGATCCGGCGCGACTTCGACCAGCTGGCCGAGCAGCAGATGCTGGTGCGCACCCGCGGCGGCGCCGTCGTCCACGGGGTCTCCTACGAGCTGCCCCTGCGCTACAAGACCGCCCGGCACGCCTCGGAGAAGGAACGCATCGCCAAGGCCGTGGCCGCGCTGGTCGCCCCCGGCGAGGCGGTGGGACTGACCGGCGGCACGACGACCACCGAGGTGGCCCGCGCCCTGGCCGTACGCGGCGATCTGGCCGCCGGTTCGCCCGCGCTGACCGTCGTCACCAACGCGCTGAACATCGCCAACGAACTCGCCGTACGCCCCCAGTTCAAGATCGTGGTGACCGGCGGAGTCGCGCGCCCGCAGTCGTACGAGCTCATCGGACCGCTCGCGGACGGGGTGCTCGGGCAGATCACCCTCGACGTGGCGGTGCTCGGGGTCGTCGCCTTCGACGTGGCCCACGGGGCGGCCGCCAACGACGAGGCGGAGGCCGCGATCAACCGGCTGCTGTGCGAGCGCGCCGGACGGGTGGTCGTCGCCGCCGACTCCAGCAAGCTGGGCCGCCGGGCCTTCGCCCGGATCTGCGCGGCCGACGCCGTGGACACCCTGGTCACCGACACGGCGGCCGGTCCCGAGACCGTGCGGCGGTTCACCGAGGCCGGAATCGAGGTCGTCACGGTCTGACGCCATTGCGCGCCACGGAGGGGTCCCTTTCCGCCTAGGCTGGTGCCGAGGCGGTGTCGGGGGCCAGGGAGGCTGCGATGAGCGGATCAGCACCGAGCGACCAGGACGCCCCGGGGGCGTCGCGGTACCTGCCGATCGCCGAGCACGGGCTGATCGGCGATCTGCGCAGCGTGGCCCTGGTGGGGACCGACGGCACGATCGACTGGTACTGCTGCCCGTCGTTCGACGCGCCGAGCGTCTTCGCCTCGATCCTGGACGCCGAGCGCGGCGGTTCCTTCGAGCTGGCGGCGGCCGTACCGGCCCGGACCAAGCAGTTCTACTTCCCCGACACCAACGTCCTGATCACCCGCTTCTTCACCGAGGACGGCGTCGGTGAGGTGCAGGACTTCATGCCCGTCGACGGCGACTCGGTGGAGACCGAGCGGCACCGGCTGATCCGGCGGGTGCTGTGCGTGCGCGGCTCGATCCCCTTCCGCACGCGCGTGGCCCCGCGGTTCGACTACGGCACCCAGCCGCACTCCGTGCGGATGGTCGGCGACGTGGCGGTGTTCGAGTCCGCCAAGCTGGCACTCGGACTGACCGCGACGGTACCGCTGGAGCCCGACGGCCCGGACGTACGGGCCGACTTCAAGCTCGCCGAGGGCGAGTCGGCGGTGTTCGCGCTCGACCAGGTCGGCGGCGAGGTCACCCCGCGCCGATGCGCCCGCACCGAGGCGGAGGAGCAGTTCAGCACCACGGTCGCCTACTGGCGGCACTGGCTGTCCGCTTCCAAGTACCGGGGCCGCTGGCGGGAGATGGTGCACCGCTCCGCGCTCACCCTGAAGCTGCTGACGTACGCGCCCACGGGGGCGATCGTCGCCGCGCCGACGACCAGCCTGCCCGAACAGCTCGGCGGCGAGCGCAACTGGGACTACCGCTACGTCTGGGTGCGCGACGCCGCCTTCTGCGTCTACGCGCTGCTGCGGCTCGGCTTCACCGGTGAGGCCGAGGCGTTCATGAACTTCGTGACCCGGCACGTCAGTCCGGGCGACGGCAAGCCCTCGGGCCCGCTCCAGATCATGTACGGCATCGACGGCCGCACCGACCTCACCGAGCGCGAACTCGACCACTTCGAGGGGCACCAGGGCTCCGCGCCGGTCCGCATCGGCAACGCCGCCGCCGAGCAGCTCCAACTCGACATCTACGGCGCCCTGATCGACTCCATCTACCTCTACGACAAGTGGGCCAAGCCCATCTCCAGCGACCAGTGGGACGACGTGTGCGCGCTGGTCGACTGGGTGTGCGAGCACTGGGACCAGCCGGACGAGGGCATCTGGGAGACCCGGGGCGGTCGCAAGAAGTTCCTGTACTCACGGCTGATGTGCTGGGTGGCGATCGAGCGGGCGATCCGCATGGCCAACCGGCGCGGCCTGCCCGCCGACATCGTCCGCTGGCGCAACTGCCGGGACACCATCTACCGGCGCATCATGACCCACGGCTGGTCCGAGTCCCGCCAGGCGTTCGTCCAGCACGAGGACGACGACGTGCTGGACGCGGCCGTACTGATGATGCCGCTCACGAAGTTCATCGCGCCGACCGACCCCAAGTGGCTGTCCACCCTGGACGCCCTCACCCAGGACCTGGTCTCCGACTCCCTGGTCTACCGCTACGACCCGATGGCGAGCCCCGACGGGCTGCGCGGCGACGAGGGCACGTTCTCGATCTGCTCCTTCTGGTACGTCGAGGCCATGGTGCACGCCGGCCGGGTCGACGAGGCCCGCCTGGCCTTCGAGAAGATGCTCACCTACGCCAACCATCTGGGCCTGTACGCCGAGGAGATCAGCCACACCGGCGAGCAACAGGGCAACTTCCCGCAGGCGTTCACCCACCTCGCCCTGATCAGCGCGGCCTTCAACCTCGACAAGGCGCTCGGCTGACCTCAGTGGCCGTGTGACGGTGCCTCTTCGTGGGCGGACGCCTCCTCCCGCGGTGCCGCACCCCCGGCCCGGACGGTGAAGGCGGCGGTGTGGACCTCGCCGTCGTGCTTGAAGTCCAGGAACAGCCGGTACGTGCCGTTGCTCGGCGCCGTCGCGGTGAAGGAGACGCCGGGGCCGGGCTCGGTCGTACCGTCGCCGGGCTCGCCGTTCGGGTGGACGTGGAGGTAGGCGAGGTCACCGGAGCGCAGGGCCACCAGGTGGCCGTAGGCGCCGAGATAGGGCTGGAGGTCGGTGACGGGCTTGCCGTCGCGCGAGACGCTCAGCTTCAGCTCGCTCGCCGCGCCGGGGCGCAGACCGCCCTCCAGGCGGACCTCGTAACCGTTGACCTCGGCGGTGGCCTTCGGCTCCGGAAGGTCCTTGGGCCGGTACGCGCCGGAGGCCGCGAGGTCGGCGCCGAGCGTGAGGTTCTCGGCGCCCTTCTTCGCCGGGGTGAAGTCGGCGAAGACGCGGTAGCCGCCCGCCCGGGGCAGGTCGACGGGGGTGCTCCAGGTGCCGTCGGCGGCTCGGGTGGGGTGGAGGTGGCGGTAGGTGACCAGGTCGCGGGAGGCCACGATGAGGTGGAGTTCCTTGTCGTGTTCGCGCTGGTAGGCGGTGACCGCGCGCCCGCTGTTGTCCCGAATGACGAACCGCAGGTCGGCGGGTTCGCGGGCGGCGACGGTCGGGGTCTTCAGGTCGAGGGTGTAGCCGCCCTCGGAGATCTGCAGGCCGCCGGCCGGCTTCTCCCCCTCCGCTCCTTCCGGGCTCGCTGACGCCCCACTGTGGCTCTCGTGCCGCGCGGGCGCGGGGTCGTCCTCGACGGGGCCGACACCCTTGCCCACGCCATAGGCGGTGCCGAAGGTGGCGGCGAGGCCGGTGGCGAACGCGGCGATCTTCAGTCCGGCATGCATCTCGATCTCCCTCGTGTGGGTCCCTATGCCGCTCACGATACCCCTAGGGGGTATGAAGTCAACCTCGGATCACGCTTGCTTTCGATACCCCCCACGGGTATACATGGAGTCATCGGCGGGGATACCCCCACCGGGTATTGACGAGCTTATCCAGGAGGCACCTCATGTCCACCCAGACCCTCACCACGTACGTGGTCTCCGGCATGTCCTGCGGCCACTGCAAGGCCACGCTCACCAAGGTCATCGGCGAGCTGGACGGTGTGCGCGGCGTCGAGGTCGACCTCGAGAAGGGCCAGGTCACCGTGAGCAGCAGCGCCGAGCCGAACGACTCGCTGATCGCCGAGGTCGTCGACGAGGCGGGTTACGAACTCACCGGCCGAGCCTGACCCCGCACGCCCACACGAGGAGCAGAGATGACCACCACGCTCGACACGGAACTCACCATCGGCGGCATGACCTGCGCCTCGTGTGCGGCGCGCATCGAGAAGAAGCTCAACCGCATGGACGGCGTGACCGCCACGGTCAACTACGCCACCGAGAAGGCGAGGGTCAGTCACGGCGGTGGCGTGTCCGTGGACGATCTGATCTCCACGGTCGAGGCGACCGGATACACCGCCCGATTGCCCACGCCGGAACCGCAGGAGCAGGCTCCCGAGGACGACGGGCTGCGGCCGCTTCGGGAGCGGCTGATCACCGCGGTCGTCCTGTCCGTCCCCGTCGTCGCGATGGCGATGATCCCCGCCCTGCAGTTCGAGTACTGGCAGTGGCTGTCCCTGACCCTGGCGGCACCGGTCGTGACGTACGCCGCCTGGCCCTTCCACAAGGCCGCCGTCACCAACGCGCGGCACGGCGCGGCCACCATGGACACACTGATCTCGGTCGGCACCTCGGCCGCGTTCCTGTGGTCGCTGTGGGCGCTGTTCCTCGGCACCGCCGGCGAGCCCGGCATGACGCACCCCTTCGAGCTGACCATCTCCCGCAGCGACGGCTCCGGGAACATCTACCTGGAGGCCGCCGCCGGAGTCACCGCCTTCATCCTGGCCGGGCGGTACTTCGAGGCGCGCTCCAAGCGGAAGGCGGGCGCGGCGCTGAAGGCGCTGCTGGAGCTGGGCGCGAAAGACGTCACGCTGATACGGCCCGACGGCACCGAACGAACCGTGCCGGTTGGTGAGTTGAAGGCCGGCGACCGCTTCCTCGTCCGTCCCGGCGAGAAGATCGCCACCGACGGCACCGTCGTCGAGGGTTCCTCCGCGGTGGACGCCTCGATGCTGACCGGCGAGTCCGTGCCGGTCGAGGTCGGCGTCGGCGACCCGGTCACCGGCGCCACGCTCAACGCGGGCGGACGTCTCGTCGTCGAGGCCACCCGGGTCGGCGCCGACACCCAGCTGGCGCGCATGGCCAAGCTGGTGGAGGACGCGCAGAACGGCAAGGCGGCGGCCCAGCGGCTCGCCGACCGGATCTCGGCCGTGTTCGTGCCGATCGTGATCGCCCTGGCGCTCGGCACCCTCGGGTTCTGGCTCGGCAGCGGTGCCGGTCCCGCCGCCGCCTTCACCGCCGCGGTCGCCGTTCTGATCATCGCCTGCCCCTGCGCCCTCGGCCTCGCCACCCCGACCGCCCTCATGGTCGGCACCGGGCGCGGCGCCCAGCTCGGCATCCTGATCAAGGGCCCGGAAGTCCTGGAGTCCACTCGCAAGGTCGACACCGTCGTCCTCGACAAGACCGGAACCGTCACCACCGGCCGGATGACGTTGCTGGCCGTGCACACCGCCGACAACGCCGACGAGGCCGAAGTCCTGCGGCTGGCGGGGGCGTTGGAGCACTCCTCCGAGCACCCGGTCGCCCGGGCCGTCGCCGACGGCGCCCTGGAGAAGCTGGGTTCACTGCCCACGCCCGAGGACTTCGCGAACGTACCCGGCCTCGGCGTGCAGGGCATCGTCGACGGACACGCGGTCCTGGTGGGCCGGGAACGGCTCCTGGAGGAGTGGGCGATGGAGCTTCCCGCCGAGCTGGCGCGGGCCAAGTCCGAGGCCGAGGCGGGCGGTCGTACCGCCATCGCCGTCGCCTGGGACGGGGAGGCGCGGGCGGTCCTGGAGGTCGCCGACGCCGTGAAGGAGACCAGCGCCGAGGCCATCACTCGGCTGCGGGCGCTCGGTCTGACGCCGATGCTCCTCACCGGTGACAACCGGGCCGTGGCGGAGTCGGTGGCCCGTCAGGTCGGGATCGCGCCCGAGCACGTCATCGCCGAGGTGCTGCCGCAGGACAAGGTCGACGTCGTCAAGCGGCTGCAGGGCGAGGGGCGTTCGGTGGCGATGGTCGGCGACGGCGTCAACGACGCGGCGGCGCTGGCCCAGGCCGACCTCGGTCTGGCCATGGGCACCGGCACGGACGCGGCGATCGAGGCAGGGGACCTGACCCTGGTCCGCGGTGACCTGCGGGCCGCGGCGGACGCCATCCGGCTGGCCCGCCGCACCCTCGGCACCATCCGCTCCAACCTGTTCTGGGCCTTCGCCTACAACGTGGCCGCGCTTCCGCTCGCCGCGGCCGGCCTGCTCTACCCGATGCTCGCCGGAGCGGCCATGGCCTTCTCCTCGGTCTTCGTGGTCGGCAACTCGCTGCGACTGCGGTCCTTCAAGGCCGCCGACTGAGCACAACGGAACAGCCCGGCGCCCGGTCGCTCTTTCCCGAGCGGCCGGGCGCCGGGCTCTTCGGGCGGTTCGATCGGTTCAGGCGGTTCGGTCGGTTCGGTCGGTTCGGGCTGTGTGGCGTCGGTACGGCGTGGCTGGGGGCGACCCGGCGCCGGAACTCGACCGGAGCGCCCAGAGGGCCGGCTGTACGGCGTCAGCGCGGCCGCGGACGGCCCGGCACCGACACCAGCACCGGCACCGGCACCGGCACCGGCACCGGCACGCGACCCGAGCGGCCAAGGTGCCGCCCGTCGACCGCCGAGGCCCGGACTACGGCCACGGCGGACCAGCGTCGGGGCGTTCCACGGCCACGGCGGAGCAGGGAACGGGCGTTCAGGGATCGTCGCGGCGCAGCACCCGAACGCCGTCCCCGGTCAGCCGCTCTGGCAGGTCGGCCAGCACGGGTAGTTCCTCGACGTGGCGCACTCCGGCCGGCAACGACCCGTGCAGCAGCTCGCGGGCCACCTCGGCGGCGACCAGCCCGGTCACCCGGCTCTGCTCGCGCCCGGTCAGCGCGAGCGAGGCCGCCGCATCCCCACGGCGGGCGTCGGCCCGCAGAGCGAAGGCGTCCCCGCCCAGGTGGACGCGGCTGAAGGCCCCGGTCAGCAGTCGCCGCGTCCCCGGGGCGCCGCGCACCACGCCCGTCCGGCGCAGCGCGAACAGCGCGGCGGTCAAGGGCCGGGAGTCCAGGCACAACCGCGTCGTCGCCTCCGGGACACCGAGCGTCCGGCGCAGGGTGTGCTGGTCGGAGAAGGGGAAGGGATGCGCACGGTGCGTGCCGTGCCCCGGCAGGAAGACCGTCCGGGGGCCGGCCGTCACCGGTTCCGCCAGACCCTCGACCGTCCAGCGCACCGCGTCGGTGCCATGGCGCTCACCGGAGCCGAGCAGCACCGTCACATCGATCCGCTCCGCGCCGCCCACCGCCTCGTGCACCCGGTGGGCCAGCAGATTCGTCAGCCCCGGAGCGACACCGACACTGAGCACGACCGTGGCCCCGGAAGCAACGGCTGGCCCGTCCAAGTCGGCCACCGCGTCGAGCAGTTGATGCGAAGCACCCACGTCGACCAGTCCGATGCCCCGCTCCACGCAGACCCGCGCCAGCGACGCGTCCTCGGGCTCCACGCAGAGCACCACCGCGCTCACGTCACCCAACTTGTCCAGCACCCGCCGAAACCCGTCCAGGTCACCGACGTCGACCCGCACCCCACCGAGCCGACGGGCCCGTATCTCGTCCCGGCCGGCCGGAACCACCCGCCCCGGGAACCACTCCCCGAGCCGCGCGGACACCGCGGCACCGACGGCGCCGTAGCCGCCGATGACGAGGATCCTCCCCCGTGCATCACCAGTAGTCATACGCGTCAACGTACGGCACGCTGGGTGCGCCGCGAGGCGTTCGCCCACCGTTCACGGGCCCCTCATGCGGGGGAAGTCGAGCGCGTCCGCCGTCGAACTAGCGTCGTCCGGTCGTCCGAACCCACACGATCGAGGTTGCGATGATGTCCGCAAAACATGTCCTCGCCGGTCTGGCCCTGGTGCCGGTGTTCACCGTTCCGGCCGTGGCACACGAACCGGGTGCCCACCACCGGCAGTCCTTCGACCTCCAGGCACACCGCGGTGGCCTCGGCATGACGACCGAGTCCTCGCTGGAGGGCTTCGCCAAGGCCCTGCGGCTCGGTGTGGGCACGCTGGAGCTGGACACCCAGATCACCAAGGACGAGAAGGTCGTCGTCACGCACGACCGGCAGGTCAGCGCCACCAAGTGCAAGGACACCGCGCCCCTGGTGCCGGGCGACCCGATGTATCCGTACGTGGGCAAGTACGTCAAGGACCTGACCCTGGCCCAGATCAGGACCATGAACTGCGGCTACCAACAACTGCCGGGGCATCCCGAGCAGGAGCAGATCGACGGCCTGCGGATGATCGAGCTGAAGGACGTCCTGAACCTGGTCAAGCGCTACAGGGCCCGGCAGGTCACCCTCAACGTCGAGACGAAGGTCGAGGCGGGCGCCCCCGAACAGACGGCGCCGCGCGAGCTGTTCGTGCGCCGGGTGTACGAGGAGATCCACCGCTCCGGCATCGAGAGGCAGGTCACCATCCAGTCCTTCGACTGGGGTGCGCTGAAGGCGATGCACAAGCTGGCCCCCAAGTGGCCGCTGGTGGCGCTCACCAACTACGACTTCCTCCAGGTCGGCAAGCCGGGCGCTTCCCCCTGGCTGGGCGGCATCGACGCCGACGACTACGACGGCGACTTCGTGAAGGCCGCCGACTCCCTCCCGGGCGTCACCACCCTGTCCCCCAACTACGGCTTCCCGCAGAGCGGCAAGGTCGGCGATCCCGGCTTCCGCTTCTACGCCGACGCCGCCATGGTCGAGGCGGCGCACGCCCGGGGCCTGAAGGTCGTCCCGTGGACCTGCGACGACCCGGCCACGGTGGAGGCTCTGATGGACGCCGGGGTGGACGGCATCATCACCAACTACCCCGACCGGGTACGGCAGATCATGGCCGACCGCGGCATGCGCCTGCCGAAGGCCTACGAGCCACGCTGACCGGACGGGGGCGCACCCCCTTGCCGTACGTCGATCACGGTGACCGCCGGGCCCGGCAGCCCCGCCCGCGTCGTCCCCGGCAACGCGTACTCGTCCCGTCGGCCGCACATTCCGAAGCCGCCGAGCCGGGTGGGCGACGCTTCGTGCGCGGTGGCCTCGGACAGGTAGGACGGTTCGCCTTCGGCGAGGGCGTCGAGCTGGGCGCCGGTGCGTTCCGCCGTGGCCAGGGCTCCCGCTCGCCACAGTTCGCGCCAGGTCGCCACCTTGTGGCGGACCAAGCGGGCGGCGGCACGCTGGAATTGCAGGTACGGGCCGCTTTCGCCCGCTGCGAGGGCCGTCCGGAGGGTGAGGTAGCCCTCCACGGCGAGATCGCGGCGGCGCCGTGCGGCCGCGGCGGTGTCGGCCCCGGTACCGGGCGGGAGGGTCGCCGCGGCCGCGTACTTCTCGGGGTCGGCGAGCATTTCGGGCGGGAAGGTGAACACCGCGTCGCCCGCCTCGGGCAGCCCGCTGTTCTGCATCAGCACGGTGATGCGCAGGTCGCCGCCCTGGATCATGCGGTGCACGGTCCCCGGGGTGAACCAGGCGATCGAGCCGGGCTCCAGCGGGATGTTCCGGTAGCCGTCGGGGCTCAGGGTCTGCACGGCGCCCCGGCCGCCGGTGACGACGTACGCCTCGGTGCACACCAGGTGCAGGTGCGGGCTGCCGCCGCAGACGCCGTCGGCGGCCTCCCAGTCGTAGGCGCTGAGGTGGGACAGGCCGATGGCGCCGGGCAGCGGGTGGGGCAGGCCGGGTTTCACCACGGCAGGGTCTCCAGGTGCGCGGCGACCCGCTCGGCGTCCCAGGCGCCGTCGGCGATCACCACCCGGTAGCGGTAGTCGAAGGACTCGCCCGGCGGCAGCTCGAACTCCTCGAAGAACGCCCAGGAGAAGGCGACCGTGGGGAAGGGCTCGGAGCGGACGAACCAGTGGGATGCGTGGACGGCGTCCTCGTTCTCGGGCGCGTGGGCGAAAACGAGCGTGGAGTGGGCGTCGATGTCGTCGTGCTCGGTGGTGAAGGCGAGCCAGGGGGCCTGGGAGCCCATGAGCTTCTCGGTGTCGGTGCCGGGGGCGAGGACCGTGCCGCCGGTGAAGTCCCGGGGTCCGCGCCATTGCAGGCCCGTGTAGCCGGCCATCTCGCGGCCGGCCGTGGTCGGGGAGCCGAAGGCCAGAGGCTCGTCGCGGAGGTTGGTGAGGCGGATCGACCAGTCCAGGGCCCAGGAGCCGGACGCCTCGTCCACGGAGTGGACGGTGATGCCTCGCGCCTCGCGCGCCCATTCCCGGCCGTCGTTCGCGATCCAGGTGAGGTCTTCCGCGAGCGTCAAGGTGTCGTCCTCGACCTCCAGGACGGGGAATCCGTCGTGGCGCATCGAGCCGACCCGTTCCGGCAGGCGAAGGTATCCCTCACCGTGGACGTAGCAGTTGCCGCCCCAGAAGTTCTGCCCGGACAGATGGCTCGCGGTCATCTGCAGGCCCTTGTGCCAGCGGTGGTCGCTGGGCCGGTATCCGGTGACGGTGTTCCCGGCGAGGGTGCGCAGGGGGTGCGCGTACGGCTTGCGGGACTCGAAGGCGTCGGGGTCCGGGCGGTAGACGTAGCGGAGGATCTCCGTGCCGTTCGGCGCGGCGACCGTGAGGTGCTCGCCGTACGCGTGGCTGACCCGGATGCTCATGCGCGCTCCTTGGGGGCCCACAGAGGGTGGTCTCCGTGCATCGCCGCGTAGAAGGGATCGCCGGGGGCGATCTCGCCGGCGCGCACCGGCAGGCCGGTGAACGCCGACTTGTACAGGGCCGCGGCGAACTCGAGCGTGGCGCGGGCGTCCGGGCCGCTGCCGGGGGGCCGTGTGCCCGCGTCGTAGGCGTCGAGCAGGCCGCCGAGCTGGGCGGTGTGGGAGCTGGGGACGTCGGCGGCGGGGGCGCGCCAGGCGGCGGCGCGGTCGGCCGGGACGTGGGGGGCCGGGGTGTAGACCCAGTCGTCGTTGCGGTGGCCGTACAGGTGGGTCAGTTCGAGGGTGGCGTCGGCGCAGTCGAGGCGGATGCGGCTGACCTCGTGCGGGGAGAGGACGCTGTTGACGACGGTGGCGAGGGCGCCGTTCGTGAACCGGACCAGGGCGGTGGAGACGTCCTCGCTCTCGGTGTCGTGGACGAGCCGGGCGGCCATCGCGCGGATCTCGTCCCACTCGCCGAGCAGGTGGAGCAGCAGGTCGTACTGGTGGATGCCGTGGCCCATGGTCGGGCCGCCGCCCTCGCCGGCCCAGCGTCCGCGCCAGGGCGCCGCGTAGTACGCGGCGTCCCGGTGCCAGGTGGTCTGGCAGTGGGCGACCAAGGGGTTGCCGAGGGCCCCGCTGGTGATGAGCTCGCGGGCATGGACGGAGCCGGAGCCGTAGCGGTGCTGGAAGATCACGGCCGCGTAGGCGCCGGACGCCTGCTCGGCCTCGGCGATCTCGTCGTACTCGGCGAGGGAGAGGGTGAGCGGTTTCTCGCACAGTACCCAGGCGCCCGCCTTCAGCGCGGCGACCGTCTGGTCCCGGTGCAGGGAGGGCGGGGTGCCGATGAGGACGAGGTCGGGGCGTTCGGCGTCGAGCATGGCGCCCATGGAGGTGTACCCGGTGACGTCGCCGCCGGCCAGCTCCCGGAAGGCGTCCAGTCGGCCCTGGTCCACATCGACGGCGGCGACCAGTTCCGTCCGGTCGGCGTGGGCGGTCAGCGCGGGCAGATGACTGCCGCTGACGATGGCTCCGGTGCCGACGACGGCGACGCGACGGCGGACGGGATTCCCAGGGGACATGCGGCGCTCCTCGAACGGCCGACGGACATGCCTGCAGAAAGCGCTTGCTCTCAACGGCAGACCCTAGGCTCCGAGGCATTGTCCGAACAACCCCTCCACCCGGACATTGGCCAGGTCCTTTCGGAGGTCAGGGGGTGACGAGGGCTGGGAGGGGATTCACCTCGGCGCGAACCACCAGCGAGCGGCCGGCGCCCGCGGGCCGCTGAGCAGGCCGAGGTCGCCGTCGAGTTTCCTCCGGCCCGGGCGGAGGCTGGTGAGGAGTGGGCCCCGGCGGCGGCACCCCGACTGCCCCCTGGGCCGGCGCCCCCTACTGCCGGCCCCCTAATGCCCCAACGGCGCCGGCGGTGTCGCGTCCTTCCTGGGTGCCGGAAGCGCGGGCCGTGCCGTCCCGGCTCGCTCTCGGGTGAGCGCGCCCGTCATGCGGTGGGCCAGGAGCGGATCGGCCGGGAGGACGTGGGAGGCGAACCAGCGAGCCGCCCGGGGGTCGGGGGACGGTTCGACGAACTCGGCGCCCGCGTAGTCGTCGAGCGGTGGGTCATAGACGTAACCGCAGACCATGCCGTGGTCCACCATCCGTTCCAGAAGGGCGTCGCGGTCGTGGACCAGGAGGGGGACCCGGAAGAGCGGAAGGGGTCCGTCGGGGACCGCCCGTTCGCGCAGGGCGGTCGAGGCCCACGCGGTGCCGGTGAGGAGCGCGACCCCGGCCCTGCGCCGGGCGAGGTCCTCGTCGAGGCGGGACATGCGCACGGTGAGCGCTCCGCGCACGAGGGCGCCGTGGCGGACGCGGAAGCCGTGCAGATCGACGCGGACCCAGGGCTCGTAGGCGGTCAGGCTGGGTGCCGAGCGGGCCGAGGCGGTGAGGCGGGGGGCGTGCAGGGCCATCCGGAACTCGTCGCGCTCCAGGAGCCCGAGGCGCCGCATGGTGCGCCACACCGGACGGACCAGATGGAGGGTGCGGACCGTGGAGCGGGCCAGCGGACGCAGGGTCACCTCCAGGTCCTCGCGCAGACGGCGTGGGGTGAGCAAGTCGTCGCGCAGTCGCTCCAGTTCGCGCCGTGTGCGGGGGTCCTCCACGGCGAGGAAACCTCCCGCCATCGCCGCCACGTGCTTGGAGAGGCTGAAGGCGGCCGCCGTGCCGAAGGTCCCGATGGCCCGGCCGTCCACGTGGGTGCCGATGGCGTGCGCCGCGTCCTCGATCAGCGGGATGCCCAACTGGTCGCAGCGGCGGCGCAGTTCGAGGACCCGGTCCGGTATGCCGTACAGGTTGGTGGTCAGGACGGCGTCGATGTCGCGCCAGGTGGACTCCGGAACGGCGTCGGGGTCGATGTTGCCGTCCCAGACGGAGACGGGGGCCTGCACCGGGCGACAGCCGGCCGCCAGCACCACGAAGAGGATCACATCGTCGTTCACCGGCGACATCAGCACCCGGGCTCCGGGCCGGCACCAGCGCCGTAGCGCCAGGTAGAGGGCGAGACGCGCCGAGGGGGTGTAGACGCATTCGCGTCCCAGCCGCCGCGCCATCGTCGCGGCGAGCCGCGATCCGTACGACATCTGTCACAGCCTCCGTCGAGGGTGGGTCGGACGCACAGGAGGTAACGAGAGCGCAGGCGAGCGACGTGGACGGTGAGGGTCCGGTCGCGGCCGCGGGCGGCCGAGCCGCACGCTGATACAGCCCGCGCCCCGTCAGGGAACGGGGTGGTGTCGCAACGGCCGAGCTCAGGGCGTGCGCGCTCCCCTGCCGCCCCTGGCTGCCCGGCGCGAGGAGCGCAGTGAGCCGACCGTCTTCAGCAGCCGGTCGGCGGGCTCCCGCAGGCCGGGGTGGGCGAGGACGGTGTTGCGCAGCCCGCGTACGGGCCTGCGCCACATCCGGTGCGCCGCCGCCACGGGGTGCGGCCGGGTCGCGAACCCCTCGCCCACCCGCAGCTCGCGCGTCTTGAGCCAGTCCTTGTACTCCTTGTCGCCGCGCCCGAGGTCGATCAGCCCCACCCCGTGCCGGGCCGCCGCCTCCGCCGTGCGCAGATGCATCATCAGCCCGGGCGAGTAGTAGTGGAACTCGGGGTCGTAGGCGGTGAACCAGGCCGCGAGGACCGTCTGTGACCTCGGTCCGAAGTGGGCGGCCACGGGACGGTCCCCGGCGTAGAGCACGGAGAGCACTCCGGTGAAGTGGTCCTCGCGCAGCCGGAACAGGTGGTCGACGAGATCCACGATCCAGGGCCGGGCGAACCGGTCCATCCGTCCGGTCCTGCGGTACTGGGCGGACTTCCATTCCATGAGCCGCCGTAACACCTTCGGGTCCCGCTCGTCGAAGACGAACCGCACCTCGCCGAAGTCGCGGCCCAGCCGGCGTTCCTTCTTCAGCGTGGTCTTCGCCTGCCCGGGATAGGTGGCGCGCAGCCATGCCGCGTAGTCCCCGTCGCCGGGCTCCAGGTCGATCACCGGCGAGGCGAACATCCCGGTGACGTACCGGCCGAACGGCTTCTGTTCCTCCACGAGATGGTCGAACTCGAAACTGGCGAGCCCGCAGCCGCGCAGCAGTTCCTCGGTGTCCCAGATGACCCCGGGCCGGTGCACCAGGGCCTGGCGGTCGGAGAGGCCGAGTCCGATGGCCCGGCCGACGCCGAGGACATTGCGTTCGTACGGCAGGAAGCCGACGGGCTCGCCGTGTTCGTGCAGGACGCCGATCTCGACCCCGGCCCGGTGTCGGCCGACACCGTCGGCGAACTCCGGGGAGAGGAACGGGTTGGCGTACTCCGGTGACTCCTCCATGGCCCGGTGCCAGGCCGCGCGCAGCGGGGCGCTCAGCTCGCCGGGTCTGTGCACGGTGATCTCGGTGTCGGTGCTGCTCATGGATCGCATGGGCGACCGCTCCCCCCAGTTCCCCCCTGTGACGCGCGGCCCGCGTCAAGCCCCTCCTGTCGCCGGCCGCCCGACCGAGATCGGAACAGTCCGGCAAGGATCAAACGTGGCGAAACCGCACGCAGACTGTCAAGACCGTCGCTCGTAAAGGAACGGCATGTTTCGGGTGACCGCCGCCCTGACACCCCAGAGCTGTCCGGACAGCACCCTTCTCCTCAACTCACCCCTCCCGTACCGTCGTTGTCGTTTGTCGCGGCCATGACTACAGAGGGGTCCTCATGGGCAGAGGTCTGCTGTCGCTGATGCTCGCCACGGTCACCGGAGCCGCCCTGCTCGCGGCGCCGGCGTCCGCGTCGCCACCACCCCCGCCGACGGATGTGTACCGCCCGGTCCGGGGTCCCGCGGCACCGGCGGAGTACCGCTCCCTGCAGAAGACCCTGCCGGGCGAGTCGTTGCCCCGGCACGCGCACGATCTGGCCGCCGCCGAGGCCCGCGAGCTGCCCACCGTCGGGGGGCGCTGGAAGAACGTCGGACCGACCAACATCGGCGGCCGGATCGTCTCCCTGGCACTGGACCCCAAGCGGGCGGACACCCTGTACGCGGCGGCCGCGAGCGGCGGTCTGTGGCGCAGCACGGACGCGGGCCGGACCTTCCACTCGGTGTGGCCGGACAGCTGGACGCAGGCGATGGGCGCCGTGGCCACCGCCCCGGACGGCACCCTGTACGTGGGCACCGGCGAGCCCAACCCCGGTGGCGGCAGCATCACTTATGAGGGCACGGGCCTGTACCGCAGCAAGGACGGAGGCCGCAGCTGGCAGCCACTCGGCCTGCGCGACTCGGGCGCGATCAGCGCCATCACCGTCGACCCGGCCGACCCGCGCCGCATCTATGTCGCCGCGGCCGGTTCGCTCTACAACGGCGGCGGCGACCGGGGCGTCTACCGCTCCGAGGACGGCGGAGCGACCTGGCGGCGGATCCTCGCGGGCGCGAACGAGTTCACCGGCGCCACCGAGGTCTTCAAGGACGGCGACCGGCTCTACGCCGTCCTCTGGGACCACCGCCGCCGACCGGACCTGAGGACGTACGGCGGTGTCGGCTCAGGGGTCTTCCGCAGCGACGACGACGGCGCGACCTGGGAGCGCCTGGCTGGCGGACTGCCCGCGGCGGGCCCGGACGTGGGCCGCATCGGGCTCGCGGTTGCGGGTGAGAGGCTCTACGCGATCGTCAACAAGGCGAGCGGCCCCTTCGAGGGCTTCTACGCCTCCTCCGACGGCGGCGACACCTGGAGCCGCACTCCGGCCAACACGGATCTGGCCAACTCCCAGTCCAGCTTCGGCTGGTGGTTCGGCAAGGTGTGGATCGACCCCCGCGACACCGACCATGTGCACGTGGCCGGCGTCGCGCTGCTGACCACGAAGGACGGCGGACAGACCTGGTCCGCCGACAGCACCAGCACCCACGTCGACCATCACGCCATGGTCTGGGACCCGCGCCGGCCGGGCCGCGTGTTCCTCGGCAACGACGGCGGCGTCTACCGCTCCGACGCGGACGGCGACGGCGGCTGGGTCAAGGCCCGGCACGAGCCGTACACCCAGCTCTACAGCGCCGCGATCACCCCGCAGGACGTCACCCGGATCTCCGGCGGCTCCCAGGACAACGGCTCGCTGCGCTCCTGGGGCGGGGAGCGGTTCAACGAGTACCTGGGCGGCGACGGCGAGGAGAACCTGATCGACCCGACCGACGCGAACAAGGTCATCGCCTGCTACCAGTACGGCAATTGCTTCCGCTCAACCGACGGCGGCGACACGCTCACGTACTTCGCGAACGGCACGACGTTCAAGCGCCGCAACTGGTTCACGCCGGTCGTCCACGACCCGAGCGACCCGCAGATCCTCTACTACGGCGCCGAGGTCCTCAACCGCTCCACCGACGGCGGCGCGACCTGGCAGCCCATCAGCCCGGACCTGACCGGCGGGCCGGGCGCGGACCCCGTCTACACCAACTTCGGGACCATCACGTCGATCGCGCCGGCCTCCGACGGGCGCACGGTGTACGTCGGCACGGACGACGGCCGCGTCTGGGTGACCAAGGACCTCGGCGCGACCTGGACCAGGCTAGCCGAAGGCCGCCCCTGGGTGACCCGGGTGGTCGTCGACCCCAGGAACCCCGACCGCGTCTGGACCACCCACTCCGGCTACCGCTCGGGCTCCCCGCTCCCCCACGTCTACGGCAGCACCGACGGCGGCACGCACTGGCGGAACCTCTCCGGCAACCTGCCCGAGGCCCCCGTCAACGACCTCGTCGTCGCCCGTGGCGGCGCCCTGTACATCGGCACCGACCAGGGCGTGTTCGCGAGCTTCAAGGGCGGCGGGCACTGGATGCGGCTGGGGCGCGGGATGCCCGCGGTGCCGGTGGACGACATCGAGTACGACGCCGGGCACCGGCGGCTGGTCGCGGCGACCTTCGGACGGGGGTTCTACGAGCTCTCGGTGAGCTGACTACGCGCGGAACGCCTCCTCCAGCCACCAGCTTCCCCGGTCGCAGACCACCTTGGCGTCGACGAGCAGCGGTGCCGCGCGCGGGCCCGCGAGCCAGTCCGCCACCGGCTTCAGGTCGGCCCGCGTCCGCACGGTCACCGCCTCGAAGCCGTAGCCGCGCGCCACGGCGGCGATGTCCGTGTCGGGGAAGCGGACCGTGTCGAGGGGGTGTCCGTCGGGGCCGAAGTGGTGGACCTCCGCGCCATAGGCGTCGTCGTTGTAGACGACCACCACCATCGGCAGACCGAGTCGGCGGACGGTGTCCAGTTCGGCGGCGGCCATCAGCGCGCCGCCGTCGCCGAGCGCGGCCACCGTGAGCCGGTCCGGGCGGGCCAGGGCCGCGCCGATCGCCGTCGCGAGGCCCAGGCCGACCGACTGGAAGCCCTGGGTGAAGCACAGGCCGTGCTCGTCGGGGACCGAGAGGAACATGGTCGGGTAGCCCATGAAGTTGCCCGAGTCGACCGCGATCACCCGCTCGGCGGGCAAAAGGTCGTCGAGGGCGGTGCTCAGCGTGCGGGGGTCGATCCGCTCGCGGGTGCCGGTGTCCTCGTACGGTACGTCCCGCCAGCGCACGCCCGCCGCCAGCGCCTCGGCGTTCTCGGGGGTCCGGTAGCCCTCCTGGGTCGCGCCGTCCCCCTCCAGGGCCCGCCGCGCCGTCCGTTCCACATCGCCGGTGACGCCCGGGTACGTCTCCCCCAGCGCCGACGCGTCGTCATCCACCCGTACGACGGTGGCGCCGGGCCCGATCAGGCGGCCGTGCCGGGTCGTCCAGCCGGTGAGCGTGCAGCCCCAGGCCACGATCGTGTCCGCCCCCGCGATCAACTCGGCGGCGATCGGCGAGGCGAAACCCCCGGACACGTCGAGCGCCCACGGACTCCCCCGGAACAGCCCCCGCGCCACGGCCGACGTCGCCAGCAGCGCCCCGTACCGCTCGGCGAGGGCTTCCAGGGCCCGGCGTGCCCCGGGCGAGCGCGCGCCCCGGCCGGTGATGAACACCGGCCGTCGAGACCGCCGGAGAACCCCCGTCAGCGCCTCCACATCGGCTTGGGTCGGTTCGACGGCCGCCCGCGCCTCCGGCGGGGCCGCCGCCACCGGGCCCGGGACTTCGGAAGCCTGCACGTCCAAAGGCAGGTTGAGCAGCACCGGCCGCCGCTCGTGCAGCGCGCGGCGCACCGCCTCGCACGCCACCCCGACCGCGTCCCGCGCCGCGTCGACGCGCAGGACGGCGGCACCGAGGGTCCTTCCCAACCCCTCCTGGTCCAGATGGAAGTTGGAGCGCGGATCCGTCACCTCCCCGGCCAACACCACCAGCGGCGTACGACTCTTGGCCGCCTCCGCGACGCCGGTCGACGCGTTCGTCAAGCCCGGCCCCTGATGCACGGTCACTGCCGTCACCTTGCCGCTCATCCGCGCATACGCGTCCGCCATCGTCGCCGCGCCGCCCTCATGGCGGGCCGCCACGAAACGCGCCCCGGCCGCCACCATGGCGTTGGTCGGATGGAGGTTCCCGGATCCGACCACGCCGAAGACCTGCCCGACCCCGGACGCCACCAGCGCCCGTCCGACGGCCTCGGCGGCCTTCATCAGCGCTCCACCAGCGCCAGCACCCGGGCGAGAGAACCGGATCCCGTGACGATGGGCAGCGGTCCGGCGATCACGAGGCAGCCCGTCGGGGGAAGCAGCGCCAGGTTCTGCAGTTGGGTCAGGCCGTACTTGTCGTTGCCCATGAGGTAGGAGTGGCAGGGGAAGGCCGGTTCGAAGGCGTGGCCACGCCCGGCGTCGGTGCCGACCGTCTCCACCCCCAGGCCGATCACCGGCGCCTCCTCGGCCAGCCAGCGAGCGCACTCCGGCGACAGACCGGGCGTGTGCGGTCCGTTGTGGTCCGCGTTCAGGAACTCCTCCTGCGACTGCGCGCGGGCGTCCCAGCCGGTGCGCAACAGCAGCCAGCCGCCGTCGGGGAGCGGGCCGTGCTCGGCCTCCCAGGCCTTGACGTGGTCCACTTCCAGGAGGAAGTCCGCGTCCTGTTCCGCCTCCTCGGTGAAGTCCAGTACGGCGGCGGGCGCGATCAGCCTCCCGACCGGCACGGACGCCACGTCGGCGAGATCCTTTCCCGTCACCCAGTGGTTCGGTGCGTCGAAGTGGGTGCCGGTGTGTTCACCGGTACGGAAGTTGTTCCAGTACCAGGCCGGTCCCCGGCGGTCGTACCGGCTGATCTCCTGGAGTTCGAAGGCCGCCGTCTGCCCGAACTCGGACGGCAGCTGGATCAGCGGAGTCGCCGCGGACAACGGCGCGGTGAGGTCGACGACTTCGATCATGCCTTCCCGCAGGGCGGACACCAGCGAGGCGAGGACGGACGGTTCGGGCATGAGGGCCTCCCAACGCCTCGGGGACGGTACGCGGAAGTCCCAGGATGGATCGATTCCGCGGTATCCACCATGCGGCGTGCAACCGGGCCTTCATTCCCGCCGTCTCAGACAGCGAGACGATCACGAGGAGGAACCCCATGGCCATGGTCGGCCTGTTCTGGATCACCGAGGACGCGGTCCACGTCGGCGCGGAGCCGGTGGGTACCGCGTCCGGAGTGCGGCTGTCCAAGGACGGCGTCGAGGCCCTGGGACTGGAGCAGGGCCGTTCTTGGGGCTGGGACGAGGTGACGCGGATCGAGGTCGCCGACGTGGCCGTACGGCCCGCCTCCCGCCGCTGGGTATCCCAGGCCTTCGACGCGGCGATGGTCGCGCTGACCGGCAGCGGGGACCATCCGCCCGCCTTCACCGTGCGGATCGGCACGACGGCGCAGGAGACGGTCGAGGTGAGCGTCCGGACGGCCATCGCCGGAGGGATCTACGGTCCGGTGGAGTACGAGCTGTCCCGCACCCTGCTCGACCGGCTCGTCGAGGGCCGCGCCCACCTCGACGACCTCATGCGGTGGCGCCGCGACCGCGTCACCGAGACGGGCCCCGGCCGCGAGGAGCGCGAGGCCCTGATGCTCAAGTGGCTCGGCGAGACATCATGAGCCGTCCACGAGTCCCGCGATGTGCGCGGTGACCGTGTCCAGCACTCCCGCCCAGACGTCCTCGTCGCCCAGCACCAGGTAGTTCAGGGTCAGTCCGTCCGTGAGGGCGGCCAGGTAACGCGTCAACACCGTTACGGGCACCCGCAGTCGCAGGTCCATGGTCCGGCGCAACTGCTCGACGAGCTCGGCGTAGGTGTCGCCGTACAGCTCGTGCTGGCGTCGGGCCAGGTGCTCGAACCCGGGCTGGCGCAGGGCGTACTGGGTGAGTTCGTAGGTGAGCATGTGCTCGTCGGGGTGGGCGCGGACGTGGTCCCAGTACGCCTGGAGACCGGCCCGGACGGTCTCCTGAAGCGAGTCCCTGGGCACCAGCGCCTTCTTCACCAGGGTCACGTAGTGGTCGGTGATGGTGGTGATGACGGACTCGATCAGGGCCTGCTTGGAGTCGAAGCAGTAGTGGAAGACGCTGAGGGACACGCCGGCTTCGGCGGCGATGGACCGGGTGGTCGTCCTGGCGACGCCGTCCCGGGCCATCGCCCTGATCGCCGCTTCCGTCAGCTGCAGTCGTCGTTCCGCCGACGGCATGCGTGCCATGTGCGTGTCCCTCGTGCTCGTTGTGGGCTCGCTAGTCGCTGTGGACGCCGACCTCGTGCAGGGAGTACCCCCATTGGGTGCCGCGTTCGAGGCCGAGGACGCGGACGTATCGGGCGGGTGTGCCGGTGAAGCGGGCGGTGTCCAGGCCGCCGTCGCCGGCCGTGGTGGACCAGGCGGTCTTCCAGGCCTGGCCGTCGGTGGAGAGCTCGACACGGTACGACTTGGCGTAGGCGCGCTCCCAGTCGAGGGTGACCCTGCCGACGCGGTGGGTGGCCCCGAGGTCGATCCGCAGCCACTGGTCGTCGCTCCAGTCGCTGGCCCAGCGGGTGCCCCGGTCACCGTCGACGGCCCGGCCGGGGGCGTAGCTGGTGAAGAGGTTCCACTCCGCCGAACTCGCTGTCGCGGGCGCGCTCTTGGCGAGGTTGACCGACGACTGGTGGCGCTCGGAGGCTCCCCAGGTGTCGAGGTAGGACTCGGCGCCCCGGAAGAGGTCGTCCACCACGTTCTGGCCGCCGACGCGGCGGATGTCCTCGATCCAGTCGGGCACGAGGCCGTAGTGGGCGGCGCCGTCGGTGTTGAGGTCCCAGGTGCGCTGTCCGGTGGTCTGCTTGTCGATGACGGAGCCGCCGTCGACGCTCTTGAAGGGGTACGTCACCTTGTCGGGGGCGTCCGCTCCGCGGGGGCCCGGCCAGCCGCCCACGCCGTTCATGTCGGTGCCGTAGGCGTAGCCGACGCCGTACTTGTCGCGCAGCGCCTCGGTGCGCCCGGCCTCGCCGATGAAGCCCTCGGAGCCGTGCATGTACTGCGCGATGAAGCCGCCGAGGCCGTAGACCCGCTCGGTCCAGTCCATGTCCATCCAGCTGTGCGAGGAGAGCACGCCGGGGTAGGACTCGGCCTCGAAGATGTCGAGCACCCGGCCGGTGGCCTTGACGCTCATGTGGTCGATCTCGAGCATCATCTTGCGCTTCATCATGCCGCGCACGGCGTACTCGCCGAGTTCGGTGAGTCCGCGGACGTTGCACTGCGCGCCGCTCGCGTACGAGGGCACGGCGACGCCCGCCGGGAGCTCGGCCTCCGCCTCGGCGGCGGTGGCGTTGCCTATGGGGTTGTCGTGCTGCGCGCCCTTGCACTCCTCGGTCTTCCAGAAGGTGCCGGTGGACAGGAACTGGCCGACATTGATGGCGGTGCCGAGGGAGCCCGAGTCGAAGCGGACACCGCAGAGCGCGTTGTCGAACTTGTGGCACAGGAACATGCTGCGCACACCGAGGTCGTACAGCTCGTCCAGGCCCCGGTCGATGTCGGCCTTGCTGCACTGCGCGATGTCGAGGATCTGCTTGCAGCCGAACGGCTCGGAGGTCTCGACACCCAGGATGACCGCCAGCTTGCCCTGTTCGATGACCTGGCGGGCCTGGGCGCTGTCGGTGACGATCCGGAACCAGCCCTTGCCGGTGCCGCCGTACATCTTGTCGATGTAGGCCTGGAGGTCGTAACTCAGCTTCGCCTGCAGGCGGATGGAGGTCATCTCGTCGCAGGAGCGGTCCTTGAAGAAGTAGACCGAGCAGATCACGCCGTTGGTGACGAGGTCGTTGACCATGACCCGCTGGCCGCCGCGCCAGGCGCGCTCCACCCATGCGTAGTAGTTCTGCTGGTGGGTCAGCGAGTCATGGGCGGGCC
This sequence comes from Streptomyces sp. NPDC003635, assembly GCF_053587635.1. Classification (NCBI taxonomy): domain Bacteria; kingdom Bacillati; phylum Actinomycetota; class Actinomycetes; order Kitasatosporales; family Streptomycetaceae; genus Streptomyces; species Streptomyces sp. NPDC003635. The sequence continues at coordinate 64,662 of NZ_JBSFOK010000025.1, forward strand.
AGTCCTCGAACGTGGGCCAGCCGACCGGGTCGTGCTTGCCGTCGCCGCCGTTGGTGATGAAGTCGAAGATCGCGAGCGAGCCGTCCGGGTAGTGCTCGGGGCAGTCCTTGAGGGCGTCGGCGATCCCGGCCTCGGAAAAGACCTTGCCGCAGATGAGCCGGCCGCCGAACGCCTCGTTGGAGAACAGGTGGTTGTGCAGGTCGGCGAAGCCGCGGACCTCGCCTTGCGCGGTGGTGCCGGTGAACGGCTCGCCGGTGACACCGATCTGGGAGTCCGGCGCGGGCCGGGCGGTGGGCAGCCACCACTCGGTCCCGGCCGCCGAACTCGGCGCGGGGCCGAGCAGCAGGGCCAGGACCAGGAGGAGCAGAGTCCCGACGGTGACGTCCTTGCGTCGGCGGTACGGGAGTCGAGCCATGGACCACCCCTCCTGGAACGGCATGACGGCGTTGTCATGACCAGCCCAATATGTGGGGTCGAGGATGACGACTGGCTCAATCCGAGTCAAGAGTCCGGGACAAATGACCTGATGCCGGATCGCAGTGTCCGTCCCGCCGCATCCGCCGCCAGTCCCCGGCGTGCGACACCCGCCCGAAGGCGTCGACCGAGTCCGCTGGTTCGAAGGGCTCGCCCACCTCCGGCGTGCCGGGGTCCGTCTCCGCCCCGTACCCACGCGCGGCCGGCGCGGCGGCACGGGCCGGCGAGCGGTGCAGGCCCGCGCGGGTGCGATGGGCCCGGCCCATGCTGCGGGCGACGCGTGCTCCGTCCAGGAGGTCCCGGTGGCCAGCAGCCGGGGCCCGCAGATCGCACCGGCGGCGACGGCCTCCCGGAGACGGGCCTGTTCGTAGCCGCGGCCGCCCAGGGAGAAGGAGCTCGCACTGTCGGCCGCCGTAGGTGGTTCCGCCAGAGGTGAGGGTGCGCGTCCCACAGACCAGGGAGGATTGTTCGGCCGGATGCGTCCATGGCTCACCGACGGTGCTGCGGGAGCCGCCGCGCCAGCACCGGAATGATCACCGCGGCGGCCACCACGTGGGACACGGCGAGGACGATCTGCGTGGACGTGGCCGTGTGCGGGGCGACGGCCGGGCCGGCGAGTGAGAGGGCGGTGAGCGCGACGGTGGTGACGGTGAAGGTGCGGGCGGGCCGCCGGGCCCAGCGGGCGAGTACGACCGCCACGACGATCCCGGGGACCGCCCAGAACAGCACGCCTCCCGCGAAGCCGCCCACGGGGATCTCCGCCGCTTCCTCGGCTCCTGGACTGGCGGCGTCCATGGGAACGCCGGCCGCACGCGCACCCAGCGCGAAGGCCTCGGTCACGACGGCACCGGCGAGAGTGGCGGCGACGCCGACGAGCCAGACCGGGCGCTGCGAGAGGGAGGAGCCGATGGTGCTCTGGGGCGTGGTGATGGTCATGTCGGGGTCTCCTGTTCGGGAAGGGGTGCAGGTGCCTTGCACAGAGTCAGACCGCGAGGAGCCGAAGAACTGAGCGGTCCGGCGGGGAAGTTCGGGAAGGGATTTCCCGGGATCCCTCGGAGCTGCCGTGAAGTCCCGGTTCGCCCCTGCCCCGGCGACAGCTGATCCCCGGTTCGGCGTACTGGTGCGTCTGTCCAGGTCACCTCCGGTCGCCGCTCGAGCGAGAGACGCTCTGTGGGGGTATGTCGTTTCGCGCAAGGTGCCCCTGGGATCCACGAGGAGATCAGCCATGTACGTAGTGATGCGGCGTTACGAAGGAGTGACGGACTCTGCCGAGGCAGGGCGTCGGGTGGACGAGGGATTCGTGCCTCTGCTGCGCCGAGTCCCCGGTTTCGTGGCTTACTACTTCGTGGACGCCGGGGACGGAGTGATGGTCTCCACCAGCGTCTTCGAAGACCAGGCAGGGGCCGAGGAGTCGATCGAGCGGGCGGCCGACTTCGTGCGGGACAACCTCGCCCCCCTGCTCCCCAACAGGCCTCACGTCACAGCGGGCCCGGTCGTGGCTGCCGGGTAGCGATCCGCGAAGTGGGGCGCCGGCCCTCCAGGACCTCCACCCCGCCGACCCGGCCCTTCACGGACCTCGGGTGAGAGCCGATTTCCGGAAGCCACTCCTGATGTCACCCATCCGTGGGGCCCGGCCCCCGAACCGGCGTGTCCGTCACCTCCCCGCCCCGAGAATCCGGCCATGGGGACTGGTTGGCGGGCGCGGCGGGTCGGCGCGCTGTATCTCGCGCTGTCGGTCGGCGGCATGGCCGGCGCGGTGTGCATCGCCGTACGTTTCGACCTGCGGATGGCCGAGACGGTGGCCGCGCTGCTGCCGTCCGTCGGTGGGATGTACCTGTCCTGGGCGAGCCTGCGCGTGGACCGCGGCAGGACGGCCGAGGCGGACGAGTCGACGCGGGCCCGACTGGCCGACGGTCTGGCGTCGGCCGTACGCCAGCAATGGGAGGCGGAGGCCCGGGTACGGCGTCTCAACGACCCCTACCCCCTGCCGGTGTCCTGGCAGGCCGCCGATGCCCGCTTCGGCGAATCGTGGTCCCTGCTCAGGGAGTTGGCGGGCGAACGGCCCGCAGCCCACCGTTCCCGCTGGGCCACCGGACGGGACGGCCTGGACGGCACCGGTGGGGAGATCACCGAGGTGTTGCTGGAGCGGATTCCGACCGGACGGCTGGTCGTCCTGGGCGGACCGGGCAGCGGAAAGACGATGCTGCTGGTCCGCCTCCTGCTGGCCCTGACCGCCGAACGCGCCCCGGGCGACCCGGTTCCGGTGCTGTTCTCGCTCGCCTCCTGGAATCCGGCGAACCAGCCCCTGGAGTCCTGGATGGCGCAACGGCTCGCGCGTGACTACACCGGCCTGGACGAACCGGGAGGCGCCGCCCGGCTCCTGCTGGAACACCGGCTGGTCCTGCCGATCCTGGACGGCTTCGACGAGATCCCGGAGCAGAGCCGCGCGTTGGCACTGGACGCCATCAACTCGGCGCTCCCACTCGGCCGCCCCCTCGTCCTCACCAGCCGGCTGAAGGAGTACGGCGCCACACTCGCCCCGGCCCACGGTGTCCCCGTCAAGCTCATCGGAGCCGCGGCCGTCGAACTGCGGCCGCCGGCAGCCCCCGACATCGCCGACTACCTCCAACGCGACGCGGGCGGGCAGGACTCCGCCACCGCGCGATGGGCCCCGGTGAGCCGCCTGCTGGGCACCGAGGCGCCGGTGGCGCGCGCCCTGACCACACCCCTGATGCTGTTCCTGGCCCGCACGGTCTACAACCCCCGCCCGGGCGAACGGGACACCGCGCTCCCCGACCCCGCGGACCTGTGCGACGAAGACCGCTTCCCCGACCCGGAGGCCGTCCGGACCCACCTCTTCGACGCGTACGTGCCCGCCGCCTACCGCCCCCACCCCCGCTATCCGTCCCACTGGTCCGCGCAGGAGGCCGAGCACGCCCTGCGCTGGCTGGCCCGACACCTCCAGCGCTCGAGCGACTTCTCCTGGTGGCGGTTGCGCGGAGAGCTGCCACCGCGAGGGGCCCAGCTGGTGACAGGGGCCGTCCTCGGTGTCGTGGCGTGGGCCGCCGCCACGGGCGCGGGACGGCTGACCGCGCTCTTCGCCGGCCTCGACTCCGGCTGGCTGACGGGCCCGCCCGCCGCGATCGTCGCGGGTCTGGCCGGGGGCATCGCGGGCGGCATCGGGTGCGGCCTGGCGGCGGGTGTGACCGGGGGCGTCGCCGAGGGCCTGACCCACGTGCTGGCCACGGGTCAGCCGCACTGGCCCGCCGCGACGACGGCCAACGGCCTGGCGTACGGCTTCGTCGGCGGCCTCGTGGGCGCGCTGGCCGGGCACCGAGGGGCGCGCGAGCGGACCGAACGCTGGGCCTGGAACGGCCGGATGAGCGGGCTCGGCCTCCTCACCGGCGCCACCCTGTTCTTCTCGTACCGCCTCAACCACGATCCGACGGCCGCGGCGGCGGGCGCCCTGACGGCGGGGGTGGTGTACGCGCTGGCGGGCGGCGCGCTCGGCCATCGCGCGGGAAGACTGTCGAAACGCCGCCCCCGTGCCGTCCCCACCGTGCGCACCCGATGGGCCTGGGACTGGCGGGGCTTCGCGACGGGACTCGCGGGCGGCTGTGCGCTGGGCGCCACGCATTGGGCGATCCTGAGGCTGCAGTCACTCCTCTCCGGCGCCTCGGCCTATCCCGTCAGCACGATGCTGACCTTCTCTTGCGCCTTCGGCCTCACGGTCGGAGTCGCCTTCGCCCTCACCGGCAGACCGGCGGACCTCACGGCCCCGACCGGCCCGGTCACACTCCTCCGCCAGGACCGCAGAATCCTCGGCCGGCTGTGGCTCGCGGTGGGCGTGGCGGTCGGCGGCGCTTTCACCGTCTGCTACGGCGTCGATCACGCGGTCCAGGGCGGCCTCACGTATGGCATGGGCCGCGGGACCTCGGACGGCGAGGCCCTGTCGATGACCCCGGCGCACATCCTGACCCGGGCTCTGGCCTACGGCGTCACGGTGGGCCTGGCGGCGGCACTGAGCCGGAACGCGTGGTGGTACTACACCGTCGCCCGCCACCACCTGGCGGCACGCCACGGCCTCCCCCGCGATTTGACGGCCTTCCTCACCGACGCGCACGAGCGTCGCGGGGTGCTGCGGCAGGCGGGGGCGGTCTATCAGTTCCGGCACATCGACCTTCAGCGGCATCTGGCGGAGCCGGTGGTCAGAGGCGTTCCGGCAAGTCGCCGGGGCCGGGAAGCGGAGAGGTCGGGTCGTCGTACATGAGCGTCGCTGACAAGCTACCCAGTACGACCGGCCCTCGTACGGGCATCACCAGCTCCGACCGTCCGCAGGAGGCGGCGGAAGGTCGGCACTCCAGGTGGCTCGGGGCCGGGCAGGCTGCGGCGTGGCGGAGGGAGTCGCGGAGGACGCGGAGTTCCCTGATCCTGGCCTCCAGTTCGTCCGCCTTGGCGGCGAGCATCCCCCGGTCGAGGTCCGGCCGCCGGTCCGGGGTGACCATGCGGGCGATCTCGTCGAGGGAGAAACCCGCGGTCCGTCCCAACGTGATCAGCGCCAGGCGTTCCAGTACGCCGGGGTCGTACTGCCGGCGCAGTCCGCGCCTGCCGATCGGGGCGATCAGACCCTTCTCCTCGTAATAGCGCAGGGTCGAGGCGGGCAGCCCGGAGCGGCGCGCCACCTCGGCGATGTCCAGCTCTGTCATTCGCTTGACCTCAAGTCGACTTGAAGTAGCACGCTGTCATCTCCGCCCGCCGACGGCAAGCAGAGGAGACGATGATGAGCGTGACGAACACCGGTGACGATCAGGCGGCCCGCTGGGCCCGGGCAGGTCATGTCTGGGTCGAGGAGCAGGCGTTGCTCGACGACATGCTCAGGCCCTTGGAGGGGCTGATCGTGGAGGCGGTGCCCGCTGGGCGGGGAGGCCGCGTTCTCGACGTCGGCTGCGGTACCGGCGGCACCACACTGGCCGTCGCGCGGCGGCTCGGTCCGACGGGCAGCTGCGTCGGCGTGGACATCTCCGAGCCGATGGTCACCGCCGCGCGGGAACGGGCCGAACGGGAGGGCACGCCGGCCTCCTTCGTCCAGGCCGACGCCGAGGAGCACGCCTTCGAGCCCGCGGTCTTCGACACGGTCGTCTCGCGCCTCGGGGTGATGTTCTTCAACGACTCCGTGCGCGCCTTCGCCAACCTGCGGCGGGCCGCTACGGACGAGGCCGGGCTGCGGTTCGTCGTATGGCGCGGGGTGGAGGAGAACCCGTTCATGACGACGGCCGAGCGCGCCGCGGCCCCCCTGCTGCCGGAACTCCCCGCCCGTCGGCCGAGCGGGCCGGGCCAGTTCGCCTTCGCGGACCCGGACCACGTGCGGCAACTACTCACGGCCGGCGGCTGGACCGGGATCGGCATCCGGCCGTACGACGTGACCTGCGCCCTTCCTGTACAGGACCTTGTCCGCTACTTCACCCGGCTCGGGCCGCTCGGCATGATCCTCCCGGACGTGGACGAGGAAACCCGGGAGCGGGTCGTCGAAGCGGTCCGCCCCGCCTTCGACGAGTACGTCCACGGCACGGAAGTCCGTTTCACCGCCGCCTGTTGGGTGGTCGACGCCCGGGCGTCGTGAGGACGGTCGCCACGGACGGACCGCGTCCCGAGCGGAGCAGGACTCCTCGACAGGCGACCGCACCGGGGCACGACGAGGACCACGTTCCTGGAGGCGGGCGGCTCGGACAGCGTCCGCGAGGCGCCTTCGCGCCGACCCCGGGGCGGGTCCTCGCAACCGGCCACGGTCTGCTTGGATCAGGCCCATGACGGACTGGTTCGAGCTCAGCGACGCACACGGCTCGGCGGAGGGTGTCCCCGCACTGCTCGACCGGTTCGAGGCCGACCCACGGGGCGTGTGGTCCGAGCTGATGGACCGGCTGTGCCCGATGCTGGACACCGCGTTCTCGGCGAGCTTCGCGGCGCTGCCCCGGCTCACGGAGATCGCGGCAGGCCGCGAGCCCGGGGAGCGGACCTGGGTGCTGTTCGCCGCGGGCCCGATCGTGTCCTGCGCGCGCCGTTCGGTCGAGGGTGTCGCCGCCCTTGGGAGCCACGCGTCGGAGATCGCGGAGCTGGCACGGCTCACCGATGAGTCCCTCCGCCTGCCGCTGGACATGGAGGACTACGTCGGGCTGCTCCAGGCTGCCCTGGCCTTCGAGGGCGTCGAGGTCTGGGACGAGCATCTGGACAACCTCGTCCAGGGCGAATACGAGGTCGACTGCCCTCATTGCGGCGTGAACCTGTTCATCGTGATGGGCGAGGAGGGCTTCTTCTCCTGCAGCGAGGACTACGCGCTGGGCGAGGTGGAGCGGGCACCGCTGGGTCCGGCGGATCCGGCGGAGCTGGAGGGTGTGGCCGGGCGGCTGCGCGATCGCGCCCTCGCCGACGGGCAGTCGGAAGTGGCTCGGCGGCTGCCCTTTCTGTTCGGGCGGGCGGTGTGCGGCGACTGCGGAACGGGGTTCGCGGTGGCGGACCGCGTGGTCGCGAACGCGACGCCGTCCTGGTGATCAGGGTTGGCCCGAAGGTCGTACGCGGGAGACCCGTTGCGGTCGAAGTCGGTTGAGGCCGTGCCCCGATGCACCACTCGGGGCTCCGACCGTCGCACCGGTCCGGTCCGCGCCCCGCGAGCGCTTCACCGACGCAGCCTGGCGGCCCGCCGCCGTGCCTGGAGGGCCTGGTGGAGACGCGCCGCCAACTGGTTCGGCCGACCGACGCGGCGCTCCGTGCGGCCGCCGTCCGCCTCGTCACCGACCAGGGCTCCGAGACGCTGCTCGTCCGGGCCGCGGTAGGGCTCCCGATCGGTGTCGCGGTGTGCGCCCCGGCGGCCGTGCGGGCATGCGCCGGCCGGATTCACGTCACCGATCGAACCGGGGACGGGCGGGTGTTCGCGGCGCCGGCGGACAGCTCGGTGGAACTCGACCCCGCCCGCGTCCGCTCCTGCCACCTCGTCCGTTCCACGGCGGCAGACGGCCCGACCTCGGCACGGGAACTCGCCGACGAGGACGCTTGCCGCGCGGCGATCAGCACCCCGCTCGCCATCGTCGGGGAGGACGCCCACACCGCGTGGGAGCACCGCGCGGCCTCACTGCCCGACGCCCGACCCGGCCGACGCCCGCGCACAAGTCACTTGCCCCGGCCCTCCTCCCCTTCTAGCCTGACTTTGTGCCGCAAATAAACAAACCCCGTTCGCACAACGTCGTGCCGGGAACCGCAACCGACCTCACCCGCCTCCGTGTCGCCCTCACGGTCTTCTTCGCACTCGACGGCTTCGTCTTCGCCGGCTGGGTCGTACGGATCCCGGCGATCAAGGAGCAGGTCGACGCCTCCGCGGGCAGCCTCGGGCTGGCCCTGCTCGGCGTCTCCGCGGGCGCGGTCGTGACCATGACGCTCACCGGGCGGCTGTGCCGTCGGTACGGCACCCATCCGGTCACCGTCGTCTGTGCCGTGCTGCTCTCCCTCAGCGTCGCCCTGCCACCGCTCACCCACTCCGTGCCCGCCCTGACCGCCGTGCTGCTGCTCTTCGGCGCCGCGTACGGGGGGATCAACGTCGCCTTCAACAGCGCCGCCGTCGATCTCGTCACCGCGCTGCGGCGGCCGATCATGCCCAGCTTCCACGCGGCCTTCAGCCTGGGCGGCATGGTCGGGGCGGGGCTCGGCGGGCTCGTCGCCGGGAGCCTCTCGCCCGCCCGGCATCTGCTCGGGCTCACCGTCGTCGGGCTGATCGTCACCCTGTTCGCGGGGCGCGTCCTGCTGCGGATCGAGCCGCCCCGGCCGGCGCGGACACCCGAGCGCCCCGAAGGCCCGCGGCGCCTGGACCGCCGTACACGCGGACTCGTCGCCGTCTTCGGGCTGATCGCCCTGTGCACGGCGTACGGCGAGGGGGCCATGGCCGACTGGGGCGCCCTGCATCTCGAACAGGACCTGGACGCCTCACCGGGGATGGCGGCCGTGGGGTACTCCTGTTTCGCGCTCGCCATGACGCTCGGACGGCTGACCGGGTCGACGCTGCTCCAGCGGCTCGGACGGACCCGTACCGTCGTCCTCGGCGGCGCCACCGCGGCCGCCGGCATGCTCCTCGGCTCGCTCAGCCCGTCCGTGTGGGCCACCCTCGTCGGGTTCGCCGTCACCGGACTCGGGCTCGCCAACCTCTTCCCGGTCGCCATCGAGCGCGCGGGCGCGCTCGCCGGTCCGAGCGGGGTCGCGACCGCCTCCACCCTCGGCTACGGCGGCATGCTCCTCGGCCCGCCCGCGATCGGCTTCATGGCCGAGTGGTCCTCCCTGCCCACGGCCCTGACCAGCGTCGCCGTACTCGCCGCCGTCGCCGCGGCCATCGGCTTCGCCACCCGGCGCACCTCCACGGAACTCGCGCCCTGAGGCGCTCAGGCCCGCGCGAGTTCCGCCGCTCCGAAGGAGACGTCGAACCGGTCGCACCAGATGCTGACGCTGCTGTAGCGGTTCAGGTCCAGGTCGGCCGGGACGACGTAGTTCTGGCTGCCCTTGTTCCCCTTCAGCTTGCCGAGGCTGACGTACTCCCCGTCGTCGAAGACGCGCCAGCCGGCCGTGCCCTCCTTCACGGGGGCGTCGGTGAGCCACACCCGCAGGTCGGGGCCGTTGCTGGTGTCGAGATTCTCCAGGCGGACCACATGGGAGCCGTCGGACAGCCGTACCAGCTGCACGCTGCCCGAGGTGTCGTGCTCGTGGCTGATCAGATCCCCCCGGGCGAGGATCCGCGGCGCCGGTTCGGCGGCCGGGGCCGACGTCTCCCCGGCGTTCCCGGACGACGGCTCTCCGGTGCCCGGCGTCGACCCCACCGCGACGGGCAGCGCCTCGTCCACGGTCTCGTCCTGCCACAGCTTCCACGGCGCGAACCAGTACAGCCCGAACCCGACCGCGACGACCGCGACCACCAGCACCCCGCCGATGACCGATTTCCGCACGCGTCCCATGATCTGCCCCCGAATCGAGAAGAGTTGCCGTCCCCCTCATTCCAGCGGATCACCTGGGCGTACGGCAGCCTCGAACCGATGACGAAACCCTTACGGCCGCCCTCATGAGGCAGACTCGGCCCATGGAGACTGCCGAGTTCATCCGCGCTCTGGACCGGGAGGGCCGACTGCTGGCCGAGGCGGCCGAGCGGGCCGGCACCGATGCGAAGGTGCCGACCTGCCCGGGCTGGCAGGTGGCCGATCTGGTGCGGCACACCGGGATGGTGCACCGGTGGGCGGCGGCGTTCGTCGCCGAGGGACATGCCGCGTTCCAGCCCGCCCAGGACCCGCCCGCCGTAGCCGGCACCGAGCTCACCACCTGGTTCCGCGAGGGCCACCGCCACCTGGTCGACACCCTCGGCTGCGCCCAACCGGACGTCCGGTGCTGGCACTTCCTGCCCGCGCCCTCACCGCTCGCCTTCTGGGCCCGCCGTCAGGCGCACGAGACGACGATCCACCGCCTCGACGCGGAGGCGGCCGACGGCGGTGCGCCGGGCGACATCGACCCCGCCGTCGCCGCCGACGGCATCGACGAACTCCTTCTCGCCATGCACGCCCGCCCCAAGAGCCGGGTCCGCAGCGCCGAGCCACGGGTCCTGCGGGTTCGGGCGACCGACGCGGCCGACGCGGTGTGGACCGTACGACTGTCCGAGGAGCCGCCCGCGGCGGCGCGCGGTGAGACCGGTCAGGCGGACTGCGAGGTGTCCGGGCCCGTCGCGGGGCTGTACGCCGCGCTGTGGAACCGGGCGCCGTTCCCCGTGGTCCAGGGCGACGCGGAGGTGGCCGCGCTGTGGCGGGAGAAGTCCGCGATCACGTGGCGCTGAGCATCCGGGGCCGAGCTCGCGGAGCCGAGTCCCCGGGCGTGCCGCCGTCGGTCAGTGCGCGAGCATCTTCGTCAGCACGGCGCGCTGCACCGGCAGCACCTCGCCGTGCAGATCGCGCCCCTTCGACGTGAGCGCGACCTTCACTCCCCGCCGGTCCTCGGGGCACATCCGGCGTTCGACGAGGCCGTCCTTCTCCAGCCGCGCGATCAGCCGGGACAGCGCGCTCTGGCTCAGATGGACGTGCTCGGCGATCTCCTGGACGCGCTGGGCGCACGCGCCGCCGGCGAGCACGTCCAGTACCTCGAAATCGCTGCCGCACAAGCCGTGTTGATGCAGTGCCCGATCGAGTTCGCACTGCGTGCGGGCGTGCAGCGACAGGATGTCCCGCCACTGGTCCACGAGCGTTTGCTCGGCCTTGTTCGCCGCCATGGGCGCACCGTAGCAGAGACGCGAGATTATTGCATCGGAATTAAATGTATTTGCATTCAATGCATGCGCATGTAGTGTCTGCCGCATGACCTCTCCGCTCACCGCGCCCACGTCCGACGGCCGCTGGACACCTCGGCTGTGGGGCACCCTGCTGGTTCTCTGCGCCGCGATGTTCCTCGACGCCCTGGACGTCTCGATGGTCGGCGTCGCCCTGCCCTCCATCGGTGCCGACCTGGGCCTTTCCACCTCGACACTGCAATGGATCGTCAGCGGCTACATCCTCGGCTACGGCGGACTGCTGCTCCTCGGCGGACGCACCGCCGACCTGCTCGGCCGCCGCCAGGTCTTCCTGGTCGCCCTCGGCGTCTTCGCGCTCGCCTCGCTGCTCGGCGGGCTCGTCGACTCCGGCCCGCTGCTCATCGCCAGCCGGTTCATCAAGGGCCTCAGCGCGGCCTTCACCGCGCCCGCCGGCCTGTCCATCATCACCACGACCTTCGCCGAGGGCCCCCTGCGCAACCGCGCCCTCGCCATCTACACCACCTGCGCCGCCACCGGCTTCTCCATGGGCCTGGTCCTCTCCGGCCTGCTCACCGAGGCCAGCTGGCGCCTGACCATGCTGCTGCCCGCGCCGATCGCCCTGATCGCCCTGCTGGCGGGCCTGAAGCTGCTGCCGCGCAGCTCCCGCGAGAAGGACCACGACGGCTACGACATCCCCGGCGCCGTCCTCGGCACCGCCGCCATGCTGCTGCTGGTGTTCACCGTCGTCCAGGCACCCGAGGTCGGCTGGGCCTCCGCCCGCACCCTGCTGTCCTTCCTCGCCGTCGCCGTCCTGCTGACCGCGTTCGTCCTGGTCGAGCGCCGCTCGCCCGGCCCGCTGGTCCGGCTCGGCGTGCTCCGCTCGGGCAACCAGATCCGCGCCCAGCTCGGCGCCATCGCGTTCTTCGGCTCGTACGTCGGCTTCCAGTTCCTGACCACGCTGTACATGCAGTCCCTGCTCGGCTGGTCGGCGCTGCACACCGCGCTCGCCTTCCTGCCGGCCGGCGCCCTGGTGGCGCTCTCCTCGACGAAGGTCGGCTCGATCGTCGACCGGTTCGGCACCCAGCGGCTGATCGCGGCGGGCTTCGCGCTCATGGTCGTCGGCTACGCGCTGTTCCTCCAGGTCGACCTGGACCCGGTCTACGCGGCGACCATCCTGCCGTCGATGCTGCTGATCGGCGCGGCCTGCGCGCTGGTCTTCCCGTCGCTCAACATCCAGGCCACCAACGGCGTCGACGACCACGAGCAGGGCATGGTCTCCGGTCTGCTGAACACCTCGGTGCAGGTGGGCGGCGCGATCTTCCTCGCCGTGGTGACGGCGGTGGTGACCGCCGGGGCGCCCGAGAACCCCACCCCGCAGGCGGTCCTCGACAGCTACCGCCCCGGCTTCGTGGTGGTGGCGCTCGTCGCCGTCGCGGGCCTGCTGATCACGCTCACGGGCCTGCGCGGCAAGAGGCCCGCCCAGCAGACCCTCGTGGTCGCCCAGTCCACTGTGCGGGAGGCGGAGACGGACCGGGTTCCGGTCCGCGACTAGGGGGACGCCTCCACCACGGGTGCCCGGCCGGGTTTCGCTTGCCCGGCCGGGCACCCGCCTGTTTCACTCCGTACATGAGCGCGGACGGGGGACGGGCATGAATGGCGACGGCGGACGGCGCACCAAGGCCGAGCAGGACGCGTACGTCGTCGAGCTCGGGTACGCGCTGTGCAGCGCGCTGTTCGCGGCGGGCGTGGTCTTCGGCGCCCTCGCCGGTCCCGCGCTGCTGTTCGAGCTGCCGGGTACGGCGGAGTCGTTGCTGGTGCTCGGCGCCAAGGCGGTGGCCGTGATCCTCTTCGTCGCCCGCGTGATCAGCGTGCTGGTGCGGTTCCGGCGTTCGGCTCAGCCCAGCCAGCCCGGCCGCACCAACCCCGACTCGTAGGCCAGCACGACCAGTTGGGCCCGGTCGCGGGCGCCCAGCTTCACCATCGTCCGGCTGACGTGGGTCTTGGCGGTGAGCGGGCTGACCACGAGCCGACGCGCGATCTCCTCGTTCGACAGGCCGATGCCCACCAACGCCATCACCTCCCGCTCCCGCTCGGTGAGTTCGGCCAGGGCGCCGGCGGCAGCGGGCTCCTTGGACCGTGCGGCGAACTCGGCGATCAGCCGCCGGGTCACCCCGGGCGAGAGCAGCGCGTCCCCGGCGACCACCGCCCGTACCGCGCGCAGGAGTTCCTCCGGCTCGGTGTCCTTGACCAGGAACCCGGAGGCGCCCGAGCGGATGGCCTGGAAGACGTACTCGTCGAGTTCGAAGGTCGTGAGCATCACCACCCGCACGTCCTTGAGCCGGTCGTCCTCGGTGATCCGGCGGGTCGCGGCAAGGCCATCCAGCACGGGCATCCTGATGTCCATCAGCACGACGTCCGGCGCGAGTTCACGCACCGCGCGCAGCGCCTCCGCACCGTCCGCGGCCTCGCCGACCACCTCGATGTCGGGCTGCGCGTCGAGCAGCGCCCGGAAACCGGCGCGCACCAGCGACTGGTCGTCGGCGAGCAGTACGCGGATCACCGGTCGTCCTCCTTGGCGGTGAGGGGCAGCACGGCGACCACGCGGAAGCCGCCGTCGGCCCGTGCGCCGGCCTCGATCGTGCCACCCAGGGCTGCCGCACGCTCGCGCATTCCGGCGAGTCCGTTGCCGCCGCCGCCCGCGTCGGCGCCGGTCGCGGGACCGTCGTCGTCGACCCGGATCCGGAGCGTCCCGCCGTCGTGCTGGAGGTGCACGCGCGCGTGCCGCGATCCCGAATGCCGTACGACATTGGTGAGCGCCTCCTGGACGACACGGAAGGCCGCGAGGTCGGTTCCGGGCGGGAGCGTGGGCGGTGTGCCGTGCACATGAACCGTCAGTCCCGCGGCGGCCGCCTGGTCCACCAGCTCGGGCAGCCGGTCGAGTCCTGGCGCGGGCGTGCGCGGCGCGTCTCCCGGCGTGCGGAGCGTATCGAGCACCTGCCGCACCTCGCCGAGCGCCTCCTTGCTCTGGGCCTTGATGGTGGTCAGCGCCGTGCGCGCCTGCTCGGGATCGGAGTCCAGCAACGCGAGACCGACGCCCGCCTGGACGTTGATGACGGAGATGCTGTGGGCGAGGACGTCATGCAGTTCGCGGGCGATCCGCAGCCTCTCCTCGTCGGCCCGCCGCTCGGCCGCCCGCGCCCGCTCGGCCCGCTCCCGGGCCCACTGCTCCCGCCGGGTCCGTACCAGCTCCGAGAACGCCACGATCGCGAGGACCCAGGCGGCGACCACGCCCTCCTGCCCCCAGGGCGCGGGCGAGTCGCCCGAGGGCGGCAGCCACTGATAGAGCCAGTGGGCGACGAGGACGTGCCCGACCCACAGGGTGCCCAGCGCCGCCCAGGCGGCCCGCCGGTGCCCCGCGACGATCGCGCTGAAGCAACTGATCGCCACGGTCAGGAAGACCGGCCCGTACGGATACCCGGCGCCCAGGTAGCCCATGGCCGCGGCCGCCGTACCGAAGGCGACCACCACCGGGTACCGGTGCCGCCACAGCAGCAGAAGCCCGGCCACGAGCAGCAGTGCCCGCGCGAAGAGGTCGAGGTCGGCCCGCTCGCCCGTCTGCTCCTCGGCGGCGAAGTTCGATCCGGCGAGGACGAAGGCGGTTACCAGCAGGGTGGACCGCCACGGCCACCGGCCCTGCTCCCTCTCCCGCCACCAGGGCGGACCACTGCGCCACCACTGCGGCGGACCGGCCACGGCCCCGCGCTTCTCCTCCATGCCCGCCACGCTAGACGCCCGCGCCTTCGGGCCGCGTCACCCGCGCGTGGTGATCACACGTACTCCCGGGGAAGTACGCCGCGCCGCCTCGTGCGGCCGACTCACTCCCCCGCGCGGGCCGGTCCCGACTGCGGATACACCAGGCCGACGCCCACGGCGAGTTGGCCCGCCGCGTGACGGAAGAACCGCTCGCGGTCCTCGACGACCCGGTGGAACTGACCGAACAGTTCGAACCCGACCAGGCCGTAGAGCTGGGCCCAGGCGGCGATGAGGGCGGCGACCGTCTCCGGGGGGAGGTCGGGCGCGAAGTCGGCGGTCATGCGTTCGGCCTCGGGGCGCAGGTCGGCGGGGAGGGGCGGTTTCGCGAGGCCGAGGCCCTGGTGGGCGTCGCGCAGGATGCCGATGAAGACCTGGCCGACCCGGGAGGCGGCCGGGATCGTGGTGTCGGGGGCGGTGTAGCCGGGGACCGGTGAACCGTGGATCAGCGCGTACTCGTGCTCGTGCGCCAGCGCCCAGCGGCGTACGCCTTCGCACACCGCGACCCAGCGGTGCGCGGGGCCCGCGTCGGCGAAGGCGTCCCGCGCGGCCTCGGCGCTCTCCCCGACGGAGTTGTAGGCGTCGATGATCAGTGCCGTCAGCAGGTCGTCGCGGCTGGGGAAGTAGCGGTAGAGCGCGGAGGAGACCATGCCGAGCTCGCGGGCCACGGCGCGCAGCGAGAGCTTGGCGGCGCCGTCGGCGGCGAGCTGTCTGCGTGCCTCGTCCTTGATGGCCGCGGTGACCTCGATCCTGGCCCGGGCCCGGACGCCCTGGGGAGTGCTTCCCTGTGCGCTGCTCATGCGGGGCAGTGTCGCATGAAAGCGAGAGCAGTGCACACAAAGGAGAGCGGCGCACTAAAAAGAGAGCACTGCTCTTGCAAGGGAGCACCGATCTCGTCCACACTGGACACGCGGCAAACGAGAGCAGTGCTCACACTGGAGAGCGCTGCTCACGCAAGGCGGCACTCACAGCCATGGAGCGCTGCTCACAGAGGAGAGCACCGCTCACCCAGCGCACCGCGTTCTGCCGATACCTGACACCTGACACCTGACACCTGACACCTGGGGGACCCATGTCCACGCACGTCCAGAAGCCCGGCTGGTTCACCGTCAACGTCCTCAACCGCGCCATCTCCTGGCTGACCCGTCGCGGTCTCAGCGTGTGGGGCTCCCGCGTCCTCGCCGTCCGCGGCCGCAGAAGCGGCCAGTGGCGGACCACCCCCGTCAACCTGCTCACCGTCGACGGCCGCCACTACCTCATCGCCCCGCGCGGCCACGTCCAGTGGACGCACAACATGCGCGCGGCCGGAGGTGGCGAACTCCGCCTGGGCAAGAAGGTGGACGTCTTCACGGCGACCGAGATCGCCGACGACGACAAGGCCCCCCTGCTGCGCGCCTACCTCAAGCGCTGGAAGGCCGAGGTCGGCGTCTTCTTCAACGGAGTCGGCCCCGATTCCCCCGAGGCCGACCTGCGCCGCATCGCCCCCGACCACCCGGTGTTCCAGGTGACCGTGAAGAACTAGGGCCTGCCCGGCAAGCCTCAGGACCCGGCGCCGGACTCCCCGCCCGCGGCCTCTCCGCCGACGGGCATGGGCTCCTGGCCGGCGGCCCTGCGGTCCATGGCCGTAAGGGCGCGCTGGGCCATCGGGTGGCTGCGCACCAGCTCGCCCAGTGACGTCGACCCGCGGGTGATCTCCATGAACGACCGCCAGGCCGGCCGGAACCCGGTCAGCGCGGCATGGAACAGCCCGGGGCGCCGCTCGAACACCGTCAGCAGCCGCTTGCCGACGCTCATCTCGACGCCGAGCCCGGCCTTGACCGCGAACGCGTAGTTCAGGGCCTGGCGGCGCGTGTCCACCGCGTCGTGCGCCTCGGCGATCCGCACCGCCCACTCCCCCGCGAGCCGCCCGGAACGCAGGGCGAAGGAGATGCCCTCCCGGGTCCACGGTTCCAGCAGCCCCGCCGCGTCCCCGCACACCAGCACCCGTCCCCGCGACAGCGGCGAGTCGTCCGCCCGGCACCGCGTCAGATGCCCGGAGGAAATGGCGGGTTCGAACCCGGCGAGCCCGAGCCGGCCGATGAACTCCTCCAGATACCGCTTGGTGGCCGCGCCCTCGCCGCGCGCCGAGATCACCCCGACCGTGAGGGTGTCGCCCTTGGGGAAGACCCAGCCGTAACTGCCGGGAATCGGGCCCCAGTCGATGAGCACCCGCCCCTGCCAGTCCTCGGCGACGGTCTCCGGCACCGGGATCTCCGCCTCCAGACCGAGGTCGACCTGGTCCAGCTTCACCCCGACGTGCGCTCCTATCCGGCTGGCGCTGCCGTCCGCGCCGACGACCGCCCGCGCGAGCACCGTCTCGCCGCCCTGCAGGACGACGGCGACCGTACGCCGGTCCGGCACCGCGGAGCCGTGCTGCTCGACGCGTTGCACGGTCACCCCGGTGCGCAGTTCGGCCCCCGCCTTCTGGGCGTGCTCGACCAGTTGCTGGTCGAACTCGGGCCGGTTGATCAGCCCGAACAGCATCTGCTTGGAGCGGCGGGTGCGGCTGAAGCGGCCGTTGTGGGAGAACGTCACCGCGTGCACCCGGTCCCGGAAGGGCAGTTCGAAGCCGGGCGGGAGCGCGTCCCGCGAGGGGCCGATGATGCCGCCGCCGCAGGTCTTGTAGCGCGGCAGCTCGGCTTTCTCCAGCAACAGCACACGCCGCCCCGCGACCGCGGCCGCGTACGCGGCGGAGGCCCCCGCGGGCCCCGCGCCGACCACGACGACGTCCCACACCCGCTGCCCGTCGTCCGCCGAAGAGTTCTCGCTGCTCACGATGGTCTACTGCTCCCGATCAGCCGCCTGCCGCATCTGTCTCCCGCATCCTACGGCGGCGGTCACCGCAGGCCGCTGTGGGAGGATCGGCGATGTAGGTGCCCACCGCACCCGGCGGGGCCTACGCTCACACGATCAGCCGTACAAGAAGTACGCACAGGTACAACGTCGCACCCACGAGGAGCGTGCCCATGTCGTCGAATCCGGTCGCCGAGACCGTCGCCTCGCTGATGCCGCGGGCGTGGACGGAACTCGCCGAACTGGTGCGGTTCAAGTCGGTGGCGGACTTCGACCAGTTCCCCCGGAGCGAGAGCGAGGGCGCCGCACGCTGGGTCGCGGACGCGCTGCGCGCCGAGGGCTTCGAGGACGTCGCCCTCCTGGACACCCCCGACGGCACGCAGTCGGTGTACGGGTATCTGCCCGGCCCGGAGGGCGCGAAGACCGTCCTGCTCTACGCCCACTACGACGTGCAGCCGCCGCTGGACGAGGCGGCCTGGCGGACCCCGCCGTTCGAGCTGACCGAGCGCGACGGTCGCTGGTACGGCCGGGGTGCCGCCGACTGCAAGGGCGGCCTGATCATGCACCTGCTGGCGCTGCGGGCGCTGAAGGCCAACGGCGGTGTCCCGGTGCACGTCAAGGTGATCGCCGAGGGTTCCGAGGAGATGGGCACGGGCGGTCTGGAGCGTTACGCCGAGGCGCACCCCGAGCTCCTCGCGGCGGACACGATCGTCGTCGGCGACGCGGGCAACTTCCGGGTCGGCCTGCCGACCGTCACCACGACGCTGCGCGGCATGACCATGCTCCGGGTGCAGATCGACACCCTGCAGGGCAACCTGCACTCCGGCCAGTTCGGCGGCGCGGCCCCGGACGCGCTGGGCGCGCTGATCCGCGTCCTGGACTCGCTGCGCGCGGAGGACGGCTCGACGACGGTCGACGGGCTCGCGCCGGGTACCGAGTGGGAAGGGCTCCAGTACGACGAGGAGCAGTTCCGCAAGGACGCCAAGGTGCTGGACGGGGTGGAGCTGATCGGCTCCGGCACGGTCGCGGACCGTATCTGGTCGCGTCCGGCCGTCACGGTCATCGGCATCGACTGCCCGCCGGTGGTCGGCGCGACCCCGTCCGTGCAGTCGAGCGCCCGCGCGCTGATCAGCCTGCGGGTGCCGCCGGGTGTGGACGCGGCCGAGGCGACCAAGCTGCTCCAGGCGCACATCGAGGCGCACACGCCGTGGGGCGCGCGGGTGCGCGTCGACCAGGTCGGCCAGGGCCAGGCGTTCAGCGCCGACACCACCAGCCCGGCGTACGCGGCGATGGCGCAGGCGATGGCCGAGGCCTACCCGGGCCAGGAGATGCAGTACGCCGGGCAGGGCGGCTCCATCCCGCTGTGCAACACCCTCGCGGCGCTCTACCCGGACGCGGAGATCCTCCTGATCGGCCTGAGCGAGCCGGAGGCCCAGATCCACGCCGTGAACGAGAGCGTCTCGCCCGAGGAACTGGAGCGCCTGTCCGTGGCGGAGGCGCTGTTCCTGCGCAACTACGCGGCGAGCTGACCGCAGGACGCGGCAGGACCTGTCAGGGGGCGGGAATACCCGCCTCCAGATACAGCGCGGCCCCGCGTTCGCGGGCGCGCAGGGCCCAGCGCAGGCGTTCGTAGCGCACCGGTGGCAGCAGGTCGGCGGCCTCCTCCTCGCTCGCGAACCGCCAGGCGCGCAGTTCGGGTCCGGGCAGCAGCAGCCGCTCGGCCCGCCCGGAGTCGAGCCGGCCGCCGTCGAACAGGAGGCGCAGTCCGCCGTAGCCGGGAGGCGCGGGCGGTTCCCAGTCGACGACGAGGAGCCGGGGTACGTCGGTGAGCCGGATCCCCGTCTCCTCGGCGACCTCGCGCATGCCCGCGCGCGCGGGCGCCTCGCCGGGTTCGACGACACCGCCGGGGAACTCCCAGCCCGCCTTGTAGGTGGGGTCGACGAGCAGGACACGGTCCTGTTCGTCGAAGAGGAGGACGCCGGCCGCCACCGTCTCGGCGGTGGGCTCGGGGGTCTGCACGATGTCGCAGGCGGGCACGTCTCCCCCGGCGACGGCTTCGGCGACGCGGGCGGCCGTCTGGTACGGGGTGAGCGGGCCGTTGTCGACGGGGTAGGCGTCGGCGCTGAGCCAGGAGGCGAGCGCGGAGCGGTAGGGCTCGATGTGGTCGTACGACCATTGCCGGGTCCGTAGTTCGCCGTCGGGGACGTCGGGGACCTCCCGGCGCGCTATCCGCTCGCGCAGTATCGTTTCCGCCGGGGCCAGGAGGATGTGCCGTACGGCGATCCGGCGCGCGGCGAGGCCGCCGAATATCTCGTCGCGGTACTCCTGGCGCAGCAGGGTCATGGGAACCACGAGGGTCCCACCGAGCTCGGCGAGCAGCGCGGCCGCCGTGTCGATCACGAGACGTCGCCAGATCGGCAGATCCTGGAAGTCGCCGACCTCGGCGAGGTGTTTGGGCGGCAGCAGGTGCGGCAGTGCTCCGCCGATGACCTCGGGGTCGAAGAGCGTGCTGTTCGGGATCAGTTCGATCAGTTCCCGTGCGGTGGTGGTCTTCCCCGCACCGAAAGGCCCGTTGATCCAGACGATCACAGACTCCCCCTCTGCTGTTGGCCCCCTGTGGCTTGCCCGCTCCACCCTGCCACGGAAACCAGTTCCAGTTGAGGGCGCACGCGCGGCGGCGCCGGTGCCCCCGGGGTGCGGGACACCGGCGCCGTGCCGTCGGGCTCGTCAGTCGTTGTTCTGCCCGAGGGCGTTGTCCTCGACGGCCAGGCTGTCGCTGGCGATCGTGTCCTCGACGGTGCTGAGGGAGCTGAGCGTGTCCCCCACGTCGAGGTCGGTCAGATCGCTGCCGAGCGAGTGCGACGGCGTGACCGCCGCGACGACGAATCCGGTGGCCAGGGAGGCGATGGCGAGCATGCTGCGCTTCTTCATGGCCGGTTCAACTGCGCCGCGGGTGAAGGGTCACGGTGTCGCGGCCGGAAAGCGGATCACCCGTACCCGCCGGAACGTTCCTGCCGCCCCCAGGAGACGATCACACCGCCGCCGCGTCCGCCCGTCGCGTCAGCGCCGCTGCCGCCGCCCCCACCAGCCCCGCGTCCGTGCCCATCTGGGCCGGGGTCACCGCCAGGCGCTGGACGAAGGAGAGGGTGGCGTAGTCGGCGAGGGCCTTGCGCAGCGGGGCGAGCAGGACCTCGCCCGCCTTGCCCACGCCGCCGCCGATGACCGCGATGTCGATCTCGACCAGGGTCGCGGTGGCCGCGATCCCGGCGGCCAGGGCCTGCGCGGCCCGTTCGAAGGAGGCCACGGCGACGGGGTCACCGACGCGAGCGGCGGCGGCCACCGCGGCGGCGGAGGTGTCACCGTCGGGTCCGGGCACCCAGCCGTTCTCCAGGGCGCGCCGGGCGATGTTGGGGCCGCTCGCGATCCGCTCGACGCAACCGCGCGCACCGCACGGGCAGGGGTCGCCGTCGAGATCGACGCTGATGTGACCGATGTGGCCCGCGTTGCCGGTGGGGCCGGGGTGCAGCCGACCGTTGAGGACGAGACCACCGCCGACACCTGTGGACACCACCATGCACAGGGCGTTGTCGTGACCGCGCGCCGCGCCCTGCCAGTGCTCGGCCGCCGTGATGGCCACCCCGTCGCCGATCAACTCGACGGGCAGCCCGCCGGTCGCCTCCCGGACCCGCCGGACCAGGGGATACTCCCGCCAGCCCGGCACGTTCACCGGACTCACCGTGCCCGCGGAGGCGTCCACCGGCCCCGCGCTGCCGATCCCGAGGGCGCCCACACGCCCCCACAGCGGTGAGGCCGTCAGTTCACCCAGCACCGCCTCGACGGCGCCCATCACGGTGTCACCGTCCTCCCTCGCCGGCGTCGGACGCTGGGCGCGCGCCAGAATCCGGCCGTGGCCGTCCACCAAACCTCCGGCGATCTTCGTTCCGCCGATGTCGAGCGCGGCCACGAGGTCGGTGTGCATCAGAGTCAGATCTCCCGGTCAACCAGCGGAAAAGGGCAGGCCGGTCACGCCGTGGGGTGCGGGCCGGAAAGTGCGGTGGACAGTGTCCCCCGCATCTGACAACGTTGTCCAGGCTCTATGCTCGACGCCACATCCTCATACAAACTGTGGATCGACGCACCCCCGTGGACGAAGACGCATCCTCGTAGACGGGGACGCACCCCGTGGACGAACAGGACAGGACCCGCATCGTGCCCGAGACCATCCGCCGCGCCGACCGCTCGCCCCAGAACCGCTACGGCAACCGGCCGACGATGAAGGACGTGGCCGCACGGGCCGGAGTGGGCCTGAAGACGGTCTCGCGGGTGGTCAACGGCGAGCCCGGGGTCACGCCCGAGACGGAGCGCCGCGTCCAGGAGGCCATCGAGGCGCTCGGCTTCCGCCGCAACGACAGCGCGAGGGTGCTGCGCAAGGGCCGTACCGCCAGCATCGGCCTGGTCCTCGAGGACCTCGCGGACCCCTTCTACGGCCCGCTCAGCCGCGCGGTCGAGGAGGTGGCACGGGCGCACGGAGCGCTGCTGATCAACGGCTCCAGCGCCGAGGACGCCGACCGGGAGCAGGAGCTGGCGCTGGCGCTGTGCGCGCGGCGGGTGGACGGCCTGGTGGTGATCCCCGCCGGCGACGACCACCGGTATCTGGAGCCGGAGATCAGAGCGGGCGTGGCCACGGTGTTCGTGGACCGTCCGGCCGGGAAGATCGACGCCGATGTGGTGCTGTCGGACAACTTCGGCGGCGCCCGGGACGGCGTCGCCCATCTGATCGCCCACGGCCACCGCCGGATCGGCTTCGTCGGCGACATGCCCCGCATCCACACCGCCGCCGAGCGGCTGCGCGGCTACCGGGCGGCCATGGAGGACGCGGAGATACCGGTCGAGGGCTCCTGGATGTCCCTGGGCGTCACCGACCCCGAGCGGGTGCGCAGGGCCGCCGAGGAGATGCTCTCCGGGCCCCGACCGGTCACCGCGATCTTCGCGGGCAACAACCGGGTGACGGTGACCGTCATCCGCGTGCTGGCCGAGCAGACCCGCCAGGTCGCGCTCGTGGGCTTCGACGACCTGGAACTCGCCGATCTGCTGCAGCCGGGCGTCACCGTCGTCGCGCAGGACGCGGCGGCCCTTGGCCGTACCGCCGCCGAGCGCCTGTTCCGGCAGCTCGACGGCACCCTGGTCACCCCCGAGCGCATCGAGCTGCCCACGCGTCTGATCACCCGCGGTTCGGGCGAACTGCCCCCGGCGGACTGAGGGCGCCATGGACGACCGGACGCTCCAGGCGCTGGGACTCGGACTCGCACCGCGCGACCATCCGCTGCTCTACCCCGGCACCTGGCCCGCGGACTCCGGGCTCCTGGACGGCGAGCGGTTCCTGGCCCTGGACCGGCTCACCCACACCGACCGCACCCCCGTCCTCGCCATCGGCTCCAACGCCTGCCCCGGCCAACTGCGGCACAAGATGGCCGAGTCGGGCATCGCCTCGCCGCTCCCCATGGTCAGGGCGCGTGTCACGGGCGTGGAGATCGGTGTGTCGGCCCATGTGAGCCGCCTGGGGTACGTGTCGGCGTCGCCGGTCCGCTCCCCCGGCACCGTGAGGAAGTTGTTCGTTCTCTGGCTCGATCCCCAGCAGCTCGCGGTGATCGACGCCAGCGAGGGCGTACCGCTGCCCCTCGGCAACTACCGCCGGGCGTGGCTGCCTTCACCCGAGGTGCGCGTCGACCTGGCGGACGGCACGACGTTGCCGGGTGTCTTCTCGTACGTCAATCGCCGGGGCGTCCTGCGCAACGGCGCCGGAACGCCGCGCACCCATCCCGGCCAGCGGAAGCTGATCACCGAACTGCTCCTCGGTTCCGCCCGGTTGAGGGAGCTGTTCGGGGCCACCCCGGAGGAGTTCTGCGAGCGGGCCCGCGCTGACCACGTGCTGTGCGAGCGCGGCACCCGGCTGTTCGCGCGGGAGCGGCTGGTGACCGAGCACGGCCTGGAGCGGTACGTCGGTCAGCAGAGCGGGAGTCCGGGCACCGGCTCGTCGTTGTCGCCGCCCTTGACGTAGACGTCGCTGACCCAGACGTCGGCGTTCCCGCTGTCGTCGTCGGTCTTCGCCCACCAGACGTTGGTCCACCGCCCGGACGTCTCGCGGCGGCCCAGGTTCTGCTGGCAGTAGAAGTAGTTGGTGCCCGCGCCCAGGACGCCGGCCTCGGTGCCGTCCGCGTGGTAGGACTTCGCGGTCTTCCAGACCTCGCAGTTGTACTTGCCGCCGCCGATGGGGTGGCAGGCGGCCGCCGGGATCGTGGCGCCGCCTCCGCCCGAGGTCCTGCTCGGGGTGGGCTTGGGTGTCGGCGTGGTCTCGGCGCTGCGGCTCGGGGTCGGGGACTTCTCCTCGGGCGTGCCGCTGGGCTTGGTGTCGGTGGGCTTCGCGTCGGCGGAGGTCGTCCTCGGGGAGGACGGCGTGCGGGAGCCGGCGGTCGAGGTGGGCCCTCCGGCCGCCTTGGTGTCGTCTCCGTTGCTCAGCACGGCCACGGTGACGCCGGCGGTGGCGAGGACGACGGTGACCGCGGCGGCGGCGAGCAGGACGCGGCTCCTGCGGCGGGAGCGGGCGGGGCTGTCCAGCGGGCTGGTGGCCGCTGTCGGCCCAGGGCGGCCCGCCTGCGCTGTCTGCCCTGCCTGTCCCGTCCGTCCCGGCGGGCCGAAGCCCTGCGGCACCGACGGAATGCCGATCTCCGTCGCCGCCCGGTCCGGCGGAGCCGTACCGCGCAGGGTCGTGGTGGGCGTGTCGCGGCCGTCGGAGTCGGCGACGGCCTGGAGGAGCCCGCGGGCCTCCTCGGCCTCGGGACGGGCCTCGGGGCGCTTCTCCAGCAGCCGCTGGAGGACGGGGGCGAGCGGTCCGGCGCGGTGCGGTGCGGGCAGCGGTTCGCCGACGATGGCGGTGAGCGTGGAGAAGGTCGAGGTGCGGCGGAAGGGCGAGGAGCCCTCGACGGCGGCGTAGAGGGTGGCCCCGAGCGCCCAGACGTCGGAGGCGGGCCCCGGCTGGGCGCCCTGGGCGCGCTCGGGCGCCAGGTAGTCCAGGGAGCCGACCAGTTCGCCGCTGCGGGTGAGATGGGTGGCCGAGCCGTCGCCCGGGTCCTCCATGGTGGCGATGCCGAAGTCGGTGAGCACGACCCGGCCGGAGCGGTCGAGCAGGATGTTGCCCGGCTTGACGTCGCGGTGCAGCACGCCGACGCGGTGGGCGGCGGCCAGCGCGTCCATGACCTTGGCGCCGATCCCGGCCGCCTCCCGGGCGTCCAGCGTGCCGCGCTCGCGCAGCACGTCGTCCAGGGAGGGACCGTCGACCAGCTCCATGACGATGAGCGGACGTCCGTCGACCTCGGTGACGTCGTGCACGGCCACCACTCCGGGGTGGCGCACCCGGGCCGCCGCACGGGCCTCGCGCTGCATCCGCAGCCGCAGCGCGTCGAGTTCGGGGCCCTCGGCGTCGATGTAGGTACGCAGCTCCTTGACGGCGACCTCGCGCCCGAGGACGTCGTCGACGGCCCGCCAGACCACGCCCATGCCACCTCGGCCGAGCTGGCCCAGGACGCGGTACCGCCCGGCCAGCACCCGCCCCGTCTCGCCGGTCCGCCCGTTCTCCCCCGAAGACACCCCTGCCCCGTTCCTGTGAGCCGTCCGTGTGTGGCGTACAGCCTAAGGGGCGGGAGTGACCGGGCTCCGCGGGGTGCCGACGGCCGTGACGGACCCGCTACTTGGCGGATGGCGTCAGGTCCGCGCGGCGCGGGCCGGCGTAGGTCTGGAGGCGGGCCAGGGTCAGGCCGGTGAGGCGGGTGACCTCGCCGGGGTCGAGGGCGCCGCAGTCCAGGCCGCGCAGGAGGTATCCGGCGAGGGCCTTGGCGGTGGCGGGCTCGTCCATGACGTCGCCGTCGACCTGGTTGGCGTAGGCGGCCAGGCGCTTGGCGGCGGTCTCGAAGCCCTCGCGGTAGAAGGCGAAGACGGCCGCGTACCGGGTGGGGAGGTGGCCGGGATGCATGTCCCAGCCCTGGTAGTAGGCGCGGGCGAGGGCACGGCGGGTGAGGCCGTAGTGCAGCTTCCAGGCCTCGTGCACCTTCTCCGTCGTACCGACCGGAAGGACGTTGGTGGAGCCGTCCGAGACGCGCACGCCGGTGCCGGCCGCCGCGACCTGCATGATCGCCTTCGCGTGGTCGGCGGCCGGGTGGTCGCTGGCCTGGTAGGCGGCGGAGACACCGAGGCAGGCGCTGTAGTCGAAGGTGCCGTAGTGCAGTCCGGTGGCGCGGCCCTCGGCGGCCTGGATCATGCGGGCAACGGCGGCGGTGCCGTCGGTGGCGAGGATGGACTGGCTGGTCTCGATCTGGATCTCGAAGCCGATCCGCCCGGGCGTGAGGCCGCGGGCCTTCTCGAATGCCTCCAGCAGCCGGACCATCGCGGTGACCTGTTCGGGGTAGGTCACCTTGGGCAGGGTGAGGACCAGGCCGTCGGGCAGCCCGCCGGCCTCCATCAGGCCGCTGAGGAAGATGTCGAGGGTGCGGATACCGCGGTCCCGGACCGGGGCCTCCATGCACTTCATGCGGATGCCCATGTAGGGGGCAGCCGTGCCGTTCTTGCAGGCGTCGGAGACGAGCCGTGCGGCGCGGGCGGCGTGCCGGTCCTCGTCGGTGCCCTTGTAGCCGTCCTCGAAGTCGACGCGTAGGTCCTCGACAGGCTCGCGCTCCAGCTTGGCCCGCACCCGCGTGTAGACCGGCCCGGCGAGGTCGTCGGACAGGCCGAGGACGGCCGCGAAGGAGGCGGCGTCGGGAGCGTGTTCGTCGAGCGCGGCGAGGGCCTGGTCACCCCAGGAGCGGATCGTGCCGGCGGCGAAGACGTCGCCGGGGACGTAAACGGTGTGGACGGGCTGGCGGGTGCCGGGGTCTCCGGGGTAGCGGCGCTCCAGTTCGGCGTCGACCGGCGCGAGGGAGGCGCTGATCTCCTCGCTGACGGCGCCCGCCAGGCTCGTCGACACCTGCTCCTGCTGGCCCTGGCCCATCCCACATCCTCCTGTTTTCCGCTGTACGGAATCAACAATCCGTAGAACGAAGTTATCCGGGGCCCTCCTGAAGGTCAACACCATGTCCACGGGGCGAAACCCCGCACTCTCGCCATGTTCACGCCCACCTCATGGCACGCTGTGACACTCATGGGGCACGTCCGCACGACTCGTCCGGCAGTTCCCGTCGAAGGAGCCACCGTGCCGCACCACAGCCGAGTCACGCGCCGTCTGGGCCTGAAGGCCGCGTTAGCCGCCGCGGTGACCACTCCCCTGTCCAGTACAGCACTGCCCGCCCAGTCCGCGGCGGCGGAGGAACGCCCGCGCCGCCATCTGCAGGTCATGTCCTTCAACCTGCGCTTCGCGAGCACCGTCGAACCCAACAGCTGGGCCGTACGCCGACCCGTGATGCGCAAGCTGCTGCGCCGCGAGGCCCCGCACGTCATCGGCACCCAGGAAGGCCTCTTCCCGCAACTCCTCGACATCGGCACCGACCTGGGCCGGCACTACGACTGGGTGGGCACCGGCCGCCTGCACGGCAGCGCCGACGAGTCCATGGCCGTCTTCTACGACACCCGCCGCCTCACCCCGCTCGAGTACGACCATTTCTGGCTCTCCGACACGCCGTACGTGATCGGCTCGAACACCTGGGGCGCCGCTTTCCCCCGCATGGTCACCTGGATCCGCTTTCGCGACCGGCGCGCGGGCCAGCGGGAGTTCTACGTCCTGAACACCCACTTCGACCACCGCGCCCAGCCCGCGCGCGAACGCGGCGCCGCCCTGATCGCCGAGCGGATCGCCGGCTTCGACCCGGCCCTGCCGGTCGTGGTGACCGGCGACTTCAACGTCGCCGCGCACAAGAACGTCGTCTACGACAAGCTGCTGGGCGCCGGACTCCTCGACACCTGGGACACGGCCGCCGAGCGGAGCCCGCAGTACGCGACCTTCCACGGCTACCGGCCGCTGGTGCCGGACGGCGACCGCATCGACTGGATCCTGACCACCCCGGGCGTCACCGCGCACCGGGCGGCCATCAACACCTTCGCCCTGGACGGCCAGTTCCCGAGCGACCATCTACCCGTGCAGGCCTCGCTGACCCTGGGCTGAACACGCGAACACGCCGAGGCCCCCGCGACCGCAGGAACGGTCACGGGGGCCTCGTACAGCCTGCCGCGGGATCAGCCCTTGCGGGTCTTGATCTCCTCGGTGAGCTGCGGGACGACGTCGAAGAGGTCGCCGACCACGCCGTAGTCGACCAGGTCGAAGATCGGGGCCTCGGCGTCCTTGTTGATCGCCACGATCGTCTTCGAGGTCTGCATACCGGCGCGGTGCTGGATCGCGCCGGAGATGCCGGAGGCGATGTACAGCTGCGGCGAGACCGACTTGCCGGTCTGGCCGACCTGGTTGGTGTGCGGGTACCAGCCGGCGTCGACGGCGGCACGCGAGGCACCGACGGCCGCGCCGAGGGAGTCGGCGAGCGACTCGATGATCGCGAAGTTGTCCGCGCCGTTCACGCCACGGCCGCCGGAGACGACGATCGCGGCCTCGGTCAGCTCCGGACGGCCGGTCGACTCACGCGGCGTACGGCCGGTGACCTTGGTGCCGGTGGCCTGGGCGGAGAAGGTCACGGCCAGGGCCTCGACCGCGCCGGCGGCCGGGGCGGCCTCCACGGCGGCCGAGTTCGGCTTGACCGTGATGACCGGGGTGCCCTTGGCGACCCGGGACTTGGTGGTGAAGGAGGCGGCGAACACCGACTGGGTGGCCACCGGGCCCTCGTCGCCCGCCTCGAGGTCGACGGCGTCGGTGATGATGCCGGAGCCGATGCGCAGCGCCAGACGGGCGGCGATCTCCTTGCCCTCGGCGGAGGACGGGACCAGCACGGCGGCCGGGGAGACGGCCTCGACGGCGGCCTGCAGGGCGTCGACCTTCGGCACGACCAGGTAGTCGGCGTACTCGGCGGCGTCGTGGGTGAGGACCTTGACCGCGCCGTGCTCGGCGAGGGCGGCGGCGGTGTCGGCCGCGCCGTTGCCGAGGGCCACGGCGACCGGCTCGCCGATGCGGCGGGCCAGGGTCAGCAGTTCCAGGGTGGGCTTGCGGACGGCACCGTCCACGTGGTCGACGTAGACGAGAACTTCAGCCATGGGACTTCTTCTCTCCTGCTTGCGAAAGATGAGGGGCGGTCAGCGAATCCGGACTCAGATGAACTTCTGGCCCGCGAGGAACTCAGCGAGCTGCTTGCCGCCCTCGCCCTCGTCCTTGACGATCGTGCCGGCGGTACGGGCCGGACGCTCGGCCGCGGAGTCGACCTTGGTCCACGCGCCCTCCAGGCCGACCTCCTCGGCGTCGATCTCGAGGTCCTCCAGGTCCCAGGACTCCACCGGCTTCTTCTTGGCCGCCATGATGCCCTTGAAGGAGGGGTAACGCGCCTCGCCCGACTGGTCGGTGACCGACACGACCGCCGGCAGGGAAGCCTCGAGCTGCTCGGAGGCGGCGTCGCCGTCGCGGCGGCCCTTGACCGTGCCGTCGGCGACCGAGACCTCGGAGAGCAGGGTGACCTGCGGGACGCCCAGGCGCTCGGCGAGCAGCGCGGGGACGACACCCATGGTGCCGTCGGTGGACGCCATGCCGGAGATGACCAGGTCGTAGCCGGCCTTCTCGATCGCCTTCGCCAGCACCAGCGAGGTGCCCAGGGCGTCGGTGCCGTGCAGGTCGTCGTCCTCGACGTGGATCGCCTTGTCGGCGCCCATCGAAAGCGCCTTGCGCAGCGCGTCCTTGGCGTCCTCGGGGCCCACGGTCAGGACGGTGATCTCGACGTCGTCGTCCGAGTTCTCGGAGATCTGCAGCGCCTGCTCGACGGCGTACTCGTCGAGCTCGGAGAGCAGACCGTCCACGTCGTCCCGGTCGACGGTCAGGTCATCGGCGAAGTGCCGGTCGCCAGTGGCGTCGGGCACGTACTTCACAGTGACAACGATCCTCAAGCTCACGCCGGCTCTCCTACTGCGTCGACATTTCTCTGCTGCCTACTTGCAGGCAGCATAGGCGCCTGAAGCGGCCGTTCCCGATCGGGGCGACCTGCGCTCCGATCGAAATATTACTCGTCAGTACACCCAGTTCGTTCCCGCTAAGCAAGCGCTTTGAACTGTGACCTTCGCAACGCAGCGTAATCGGAACTGGACCATTTCGCAGAACCGTCCGATACCCGGTCAGTCGCGCAGGCCGATGAACCCGCCCTGGTGGTAGACCAACGGGCGCCCGGGACCGGCGGATTGCCCGAACAGGAGCTCCGCCAGCACGATCCGATGATCACCGGCCGGAACCCGGGCCGCGACCCGGCAGACCAGCCAGGCCGGGACGTCGTCGAGGACCGGCACCCGCTCGGGGCCCTCGCGCCACGCGGTGGGCGGAGCGAAGCGGTCGGCGCCGCTGCGGGCGAAGGTGGCCGCGAGGTCGTGCTGGTGCTCGGCGAGCAGGTGCACGCCGACATGAGTGGCTCGCGAGACGGTGGGCCAACAGGAGGAACCGGTACCGATACCGAAGGAGAGCATCGGGGGTTCCGCGGAGACCGAGGCCAGGGAGGTCGCGGTGAAGCCGACGGGGCCGTGCTCCCCGCGGGCGGTGATCACCGCGACGCCGGCGGCGTGCCGCCGGAAGACGGAGCGCAGCAGTTCGGGGGAGGCGAGCCTGGCGTCGACGTCGGGCGTGGCGGTCATGGTCACCTGGGGAGGGGTTGCGCGGGGGACATCCCGTCAGACTGACGATAGTTGGTTCGTACAGTCAAGTACGTGCGGCGATGTGGGAGATGACTCACTGTCGGGCCGTGACCTCTCACACCGCCTCGCCGAGCGCCGCGATCACGTCCGCCCTGCGAGGCTGTCCGGTGGCCCGCCGCACCACGCTTCCCTCGGCGTCGAGCACCAGGACCGTGGGCGTCTTGAGGATGTCCAGCTCCCGCACCAGTTCCAGCCGGTCCTCGGCGTCGATCTCGACGTGCGCCACCCCGGGGACCATCGCGGCCACCTCGCCGAGAACCCGCCGGGTGGCCCGGCAGGGCGCGCAGAAGGCGCTGGAGAACTGCACGAGGGTGGCCCGTTCGCCGAGCGGCCCGCCCAGTTCGTCCGGCCCCAGCCGCTTGCCCTCGTCCCGCCCGCGCACCCGCACTCTCCCGCTCCGCCGCCGCTGCAGCACTCCGTAGGCGCTCGCCGCCGCGAGCACCGCCACGCACACCACCAGTCCGGTCATCACCTGCACCAGCATTCACGAGACCGCAAAGATTCCCGCCTTCCGGGATCTCCCGGCCCTGCGGAATGCTTGATCCATGGACATCGACGCAAGAGGCCCCCGCTTCGGGGCAGCCGTGACCAGCGCGGTGCTGGCCGCCGTCCTGGTCACCGGGAGCGCCTGGCTGCTGGCCTGGCAGACGCTGGCGTTCGCGCTGGGCGCGGCGGGCGGGGTGGGCAAGTCCCCCTACGGATGGCTGTTCCGCACGGCGGTACGGCCGCGACTCGGTCCGCCTGTCGCCTTCGAGCCGCCGGAACCGCCGCGGTTCGCGCAGGCGGTGGGACTCCTCTTCGCCGGCCTGGGGCTGGTGGGTTACATCGTCGGGCCCGAGTGGCTGGGTCTCGCCGCCACCGGGGCGGCGCTCGGGGCCGCCTTCCTGAACGCCGCGTTCGGCTACTGCCTGGGGTGCGAGATGTACCTGCTGGTACGGCGGATGACGGTTCGCGCAGAGTAAGAAAACGATAAAACCCGAGGTGGATCACGGGGTGACGTGACGAGGATCTCGCCGTTCACCGGCACCAGGGCTGGCTACCCGCTCGTTCTTCGGGCACGATCTGCGACATGCCGTAAACCTACGGCTGCGTAGCTTTCGCGCCGGGAGCAACCTTCCCAGGCAGAGAAGGAAGGGTCCACCCCGTCCATGGCAGAGTTTGTCTACCGCCCCGTCGTCGGTCTCGCCGTCACCTTGTTCAAGGCATGGGACCTCAAGATCGACTGCAAGGGGTCGGAGAACATCCCGCGCTCGGGTGGTGCCGTGCTGGTGAGCAATCACATCAGCTACCTGGACTTCGTCTTCAACGGCCTGGCCGCACTCCCCCAGAAGCGCCTGGTGCGCTTCATGGCGAAGGAGTCCGTCTTCCGGCACCGGATCTCGGGCCCGCTGATGCGCGGGATGAAGCACATCCCGGTCGACCGCAAGCAGGGCGAGGCCGCCTACCAGCACGCGCTGGAGTCGCTGCGCTCGGGTGAGATCGTGGGCGTCTTCCCGGAGGCCACGATCTCGCAGTCGTTCACCCTCAAGAGCTTCAAGTCGGGTGCCGCCCGGCTCGCCCAGGAGGCCGGCGTCCCGCTGATCCCCATGGCCGTCTGGGGCACCCAGCGTCTGTGGACCAAGGGCCACCCGCGCAACTTCAAGCGCAGCCACATCCCCATCACCATCCGGGTCGGCGAGGCGGTCGAGGCGTCCAGGGACAAGTACGCGGGCGCCATCACCCGTCAGTTGCGCGAGCGCGTCCAGGAGCTCCTGGAGGCCGCCCAGCGCGCGTACCCCGTGCGCCCCAAGGACGCGAGCGACACCTGGTGGATGCCCGCGCACCTCGGGGGTACGGCGCCCACGCCGGAGCAGGTCCGCGAGGCCGAGGCCCGCTAGGGCCTACGACCGGCCGACCGTCACCCTCGCCCCCGGGCTGAACTTCTCCAGCAGGGCGACGAGTTCGTCCGCCGCTCGCTCCACCTCGGCGAGCGGCATCGGCGCGAGGCTCTCCAGCAGGAAGATCGCCGAGACCGTCTCCTCGGTGAGACGGGTGCGCGGGCCCTGGCGCCAGTTCCAGCGGCGGCAGGTGACGCCCGAACCGTCGCACCACACGACCTCACCGGCATCGGGGTGTTCGACCACCTCGGTGCCGTCGGCGACGGTCACGAAGGGCTCCTCGCCCGTGGCCCTGATGAGCCGCATCCCCCCGTTGACGCGGTCGAGGTCCTCGCCGCCGACCGGGATCAGATGGGCCACGCTGATCGCGTTGTAGAGGTCGACGAGCAGGTTGATCCGGGGCAGGCCGGCACCCGAGAGCGCCCGCTTGGCCAGCGCCTCCGCCGAGTTGCGGGTGCGCGAGGGCTTGGACCCGAAGGCCGTGTACACCTCACGCCACGCCACCATGTGCGGGTCCTCGTGCGGGGCACGTCCGTCCAGGCGCTCGGCCAGGCGGTGGGCCGCGTCGTCGAGGATCGCGGAACTGCCTTCGGTGCTGGGTCCGTTGACGAGTCCGTGGGCTTCGACCGCGAGGTGGGAGAAGCCGGGCGCCAGGGCCCGCACCTCGTCGGACACGGTCAGCGTGAGCGTCATGGTCTGCCTCAGAGTGCGGTGGGAAGGATCTGCCACAGGTGCGGCAGGTCGATCGCGCTCCGGAGGGCGCCGAGGGCTGCCGGGTGAGGTTTAGCGTACAGGACTGGATAGTCCAGCTCATTGGACTCCGGGTCGACCGGGAAGGCCAGCCGCTCACCGTCGAGGGAGAACCGCGCGTCGACCCCTGGTTTGTTGCCCCGGGGGTCCTGTCGGTGCCAGGCCCCGTGGAAGCGGACGGCGACCAGGCCGTGCACCACGCCGAGTCTCTGATAACACAGGGCCGTGGGGATGTCCTCGGCCCGCAGCAGGGCCGCCAGCGCATGGGACTTGGCGTAGCAGATGCCGGTGCCCTGCTCCAGTACGTCCGAGGCGCGCCAGGTCACGCGCAAGTCCCCGGCGTCGTGCGAATGCGGAATCTCGTCACGCACGTACTCGAAGGCCAGTCGCGCATAGGCATACGAGTCCTCGGCTCGTGCGGCGAGCCGCGCGGCGGTACGCCGCACCACCGGGTGGTCATGGTCGACAGCCTCGTCAGCAGCCAAGTATGCGGACAGGTCAGGGGTTTCCTGCTTCAGCTCCATGGCGGCCGAGCATAGGAAAGCGATCACCCGACAGTCAATGACTTTTCGGGTGACCGCATACCTATGCAGTGATGGCTAGTGCGCCATCTCCTCCTTCAGCGCCGCCAGGAACGCGTCCACGTCGTCCTCGGTGGTGTCGAAGGCGCACATCCAGCGCACGACACCCGCGGCCTCGTCCCAGAAGTAGAACCGGAACCGCTTCTGCAGACGCACACTCACCTCGTGCGGGAGCCGCGCGAACACGGCGTTGGCCTGCACGGGGTAGAGGATCTCGACGCCGTGCACCGCCCGGACGCCCTCGGCGAGCCGCTGCGCCATCTCGTTGGCGTGCCGGGCGTTGCGCAGCCACAGGTCCTTGGCGAGCAGCGCCTCCAACTGGACGGACACGAAGCGCATCTTGGAAGCGAGCTGCATGGACAGCTTGCGCAGATGCTTCATGTGGCTGACGGCGTCCTGGTTGATCACCACGACGGCCTCGCCGAACAGGGCACCGTTCTTGGTGCCGCCGAGCGAGAGGATGTCGACGCCGACGGCGTTGGTGAAGGTCCGCATCGGGACGTTCAGTGAAGCCGCCGCGTTGGCTATCCGGGAGCCGTCGAGGTGCACCTTCATGCCGCGCGCGTGAGCGTGGTCGCAGATGGCGCGGATCTCCTCGGGCGTGTAGAGCGTGCCCAGCTCCGTGTTCTGGGTGATCGAGACGACCTGCGGCATCGCGCGGTGCTCGTCCTCCCAGCCCCAGGCCTGCCGGTCGATCAGCTCGGGGGTGAGCTTGCCGTCCGGCGTGGGCACGGTGAGCAGCTTCAGCCCGCCCATCCGCTCGGGCGCGCCGCCCTCGTCCACGTTGATGTGGGCGCTCTCGGCACAGATCACCGCGCCCCAGCGGTCGGTGACCGCCTGGAGCGCGACCACGTTCGCGCCGGTGCCGTTGAAGACCGGGAACGCCTCCGCCGTAGGACCGAAGTGGCTGCGGACGATCGCCTGGAGGTTCTCCGTGTACACGTCCTCGCCGTAGGCCACCTGGTGGCCGCCGTTGGCCAGGGCCAGGGCGGCGAGGACCTCCGGGTGCGCGCCGGCGTAGTTGTCGCTGGCGAAGCCGCGCAGTTCCGGGTCGTGGTGGCGACGCGCATCGGTCTTCGGGGGGTTCACGGCTTCTCGGTGAGCCACAGACGCTGTCCGTTCACTTCGGCTGCGGGCTTGTCCCAGACGCCGGCGATGGCCTCGGCGAGGTCCGTGACGTCGGTGAAGCCCGCGAACTTCGCGTTGGGCCGCTCGGCGCGCATCGCCTCGTGCACCAACGCCTTCACCACCAGGATCGCAGCCGCCGAGGTCGGCCCTTCGGCACCCCCGGCCTTGCGGAAGGCGTCGGCCAGGGCGAGCGTCCAGGCCTCGGCCGCGGCCTTGGCGGCGGCGTACGCGGCGTTCCCGGCCGTGGGCTTCGTGGCACCGGCGGCGCTGATCAGCAGGTACCGGCCGCGCTCGCTGCGCTGAAGACCCTCGAAGAAGGCCAGCGAGGTGTGCTGGACGGTACGGATGAGCAGCAGCTCCAGGAAGTCCCAGTCGTCGAGGCTGGTCTTCACGAAGGTCTCGCTGCCGCGCCAGCCGCCGACGAGGTGGACCAGGCCGTCGATGCGGCCGAACTCCTTCTCGGTGCGCGCGGCCCAGTCCCGGGTGGAGTCCAGGTCAAGGAGATCGACCGGTTCACCGGTGACCGTGGCGCCCCCACCGGCGTAGCGGGCCGCGTCGACGGCCTCCGCCAGTCGCTCGGGGTCGTTGTCGGCGCCGACGACGGTCGCTCCCGCCTCGGCCAGCTTGAGCAGCGTCGCCCGGCCGGCCGGTCCGCCCGCCCCGGCCACCGCGATCACCGCACCGCTGAGCGGCCCGTTTCCGTTCGCCATCTTGCCCTCCTGAGCCACGTCCTCGGTACGGTCGCTCACGCGGCGACCCGCTCGGCGCTGTCCGCCGTGATGCCCTTCGCGGAGGCGATCACGTTCTTGAGCTTCTTGGACAGTGCCTCATAGAACATGCTCAGCGGAAACTCGTCCGGAAGCACGTCATCCACGAGCTTGCGCGGCGGCAGGGTCAGGTCCAGGGCGTCCGGTCCCTTGGCCCACTTGGAGCCCGGGTGCGGGGCGAGGTAGGTGGAGACCAGCTCGTAGCCCGCGAACCAGTGGACGAGCTTGGGGCGGTCGATGCCGTCCCGGTACAGCTTCTCGATCTCGCCGCACAGCTCGTTGGTGACCTGCGGGGCCCGCTGCCAGTCGATGAAGAGCTTGTTGTCGGTCCAGCGGACGACGTCGTGCTTGTGCAGGTAGGCGAAGAGCAGCTGACCGCCCAGGCCGTCGTAGTTGCGGTTGCGGTCGCCGGTGACGGGGAAGCGGAACATCCGGTCGAACAGGACCGCGTACTGCACGTCACGGGCCTGCGGGACGCCCTCGGCCTCCAGCTTCACGGCCTCCTTGAAGGCGGTGAGGTCGCAGCGCAGCTCCTCCAGGCCGTACATCCAGAACGGCTGGCGCTGCTTGATCATGAAGGGGTCGAACGGGAGGTCGCCGTGGCTGTGGGTGCGGTCGTGGACCATGTCCCACAGGACGAACGCCTCCTCGCAGCGCTTCTGGTCGTGGACCATCGCGGCGATGTCCCCGGGCAGCTCCAGGCCCAGGATGTCGACGGCGGCGTCGGTGACCCGGCGGAAGCGGGCCGCCTCGCGGTCGCAGAAGATGCCGCCCCAGGTGAATCGTTCCGGCGCCTCGCGCACGGCGATCGTCTCGGGGAAGAGCACGGCGGAGTTCGTGTCGTAGCCGGCCGTGAAGTCCTCGAACTTGATGCCGCAGAACAGCGGGTTGTCGTAGCGGGTGCGCTCCAGTTCGGCCAGCCAGTCCGGCCAGACCATGCGCAGCACGACCGCTTCCAGGTTGCGGTCCGGGTTGCCGTTCTGCGTGTACATCGGGAAGACCACCAGGTGCTGGAGGCCGTCCGCGCGGTTCGCGGCGGGCTGGAAGGCCAGCAGCGAGTCCAGGAAGTCCGGCACCTCGAAGCCGCCCTCGGCCCAGCGGCCCAGGTCCTGCACCAGGGCCTTGTGGTAGGCCGCGTCGTGCGGCAGCAGCGGCGACAGTTCCTCGACGGCGGTCACGATCCGGGTCACGACGGCCTCGGCGTCGGCCGCGGCCGGGGCACCCTCGGCCGCGAAGTCGATCGACCCGTCCGCGGACTGCCATGGCCGGATCTGCTCCACGGCATCCTTGAGCACGGGCCATGCCGGGTGCTCCACCACCCTGGCCACAGGAGCAACCTGCTCCCCCATACCCGACTGCACAAGAATTTCCGTCATGTCCCATCCTCCACGGGAGAACCTCGCGTAAGGACACCGTATGCGTACGAGGTTTCTCTCAGCAAGAGGGACCTCGGGAAATTATCCTGCGCCACCCCTACCGTCACCGAACTTTTTCCTGCCGAAAGGGGTTGCGGCACCCTTCCGGGGTATGCGCAACGATTCGGCCGGTCAATGCGCGCGAGACTCGCCCACGGCCGGGTGACGGGATGTCGGGGTCCGTCCGAGCACCGGCCAGGTGCTGGCCGGATCCTTCCGTCCTCCGCCCCGATCCCCCGTGTACGCACGGGTTTCATCCGGGGTCCCGGCGGTTAGGCTGCGGCCTTGTCACGCGAACGTTCCGTTTCGGTCGTGCGCGTGCCGAGCCGCCGTCGACGGAAGCGAGTCGAACCTTGAACTTCCTTACCATCGGTCACCGCGGAGTGATGGGTGTCGAGCCCGAGAACACCCTCCGTTCCTTCGTCGCCGCCCAGCAGGCCGGCCTCGACGTCATCGAACTCGATCTGCATCTGAGCAAGGACGGCCACCTCGTCGTGATGCACGACACCGAGGTGGACCGCACGACCGACGGCAGCGGCCCCATCGCCGAGAAGACCCTCGCGGAGCTGCGCGCTCTGGACGCGGGCAAGGGCGAGCGGGTGCCGGTGTTCGAGGAGGTCCTGGACGCCGTGGCGGCTCCGCTGCAGGCCGAGATCAAGGACGTGGCCGCGGCACGGGCGCTGGCCGAGGTGATGGGGCGACGGGACCTGCTCTGCCGGGTGGAGGTGTCCTCCTTCCACGACGAGGCGGTCGCCGAGATCACCCGCCTCGTGCCGGGTGTACGGGCCGCGCTGATCGGCAGCCGCTACGGCACCGACATCGTGGAGCGGGCCGTCGCGGTGGGCGCAAAAACGGTCTGCCTGAACATCCGCCGACTCACCCTGGAGGTGGTGGAGGAGGCCCGCAAGGCGAACCTCCGGATCATCGGCTGGGTGGTGAACACCCAGGACCACCTGCGTCTCGTACGCGCCCTGGAACTCGACGGCGCGACCACCGACTATCCCGAGATCAAGCGCACGGGGCGCTTCACCGCCTGACGTCAGGCCCCGAGTTCCTTGGTCAGCAGCTCGAACTGGAGGTCGTCGCGCTGCGGAATGCCGAAGCGCTCGTCGCCGTACGGGAAGGGGGTCATCCTTCCCGTACGGCGGTAGCCGCGCCGCTCGTACCAGGCGATGAGGTCGTCGCGTACGGAGATCACCGTCATGTGCATCTCGGTGGCGCCCCAGCTCTCGCGGGCGACGCGCTCGGCCTCCGCGATGACGACCTTGCCGAGACCCGCGCCCTGGAGGGCGGGGCTGACCGCGAACATCCCGAAGTAGGCGTGCGTTCCGCGGTGTTCGAGCTGGCAGCAGGCGACGACCCTGCCGTCCCGCTCGACCGTGAGCAGCCGGCTGTCGGCGGCCTTGATGACCTCCAGCACGCCCTGCGGGTCGGTGCGCTGCCCCTGGAGGATGTCCGCCTCGGTAGTCCAGCCGACCCTGCTGGCCTCACCGCGGTAGGCCGACTCGATCAGCGCGACGAGAACGTCGACGTCGGCGTCGTCGGCGTCACGGAAGGTCAGTCCGGCTGCGGTCTCCATGAGGCGGGTCTCCCCTTCTAGGCACTGCTTCTGCTGGGCACCGCTTCAGGCAGCGCTCGAGGCACTGCTTCCGAGCACCGCGCGGGCAGGGACGAGACTAACGCGCTGCCGCTACGCTCCGGGATCATGGTGCATGTACTGAGCAGCCGCATCCTGCTTCACCCCGTCGACCCCGACCGCACGCGCCACTTCTACGGCGAACAGCTGGGCCTCGCCATCCAGCGCGAGTTCGGCACCGGCCCGGAGCGCGGCACCGTCTACTTCCTCGGCGGAGGCTTCCTTGAGGTCTCCGGCCGCTCCGAGACCCCGCCCTCCCCCGCGCTCCAGCTCTGGCTCCAGGTCGAGAACGCGGAGTCGACCCACCAGGAGCTCCTCAGCAAGGGCGTGGAGATCGTCCGACCGCCGGTGCGGGAGCCGTGGGGGCTGATCGAGATGTGGATCGCGGATCCGGACGGCTGCAGAATCGCGCTCGTCGAGACCCCTGGGGATCACCCCCTGCGCTATCGCCCGGGCATCTGAAACGCCCTGCGGGCTCAAGGGGCGTCCAGGGGCGTCAATCGCCAGTACGCCTGGCTGACGGTCCGGAAGCGCGTGTGGTGCGGGTGGAGGGACTGATGCCCCTCCGCCCACCCCGTGACGTCACTCTCGTCCTCGCTGGCCTCCAGGCACCGCGCACACTCGATCCACTGACTCACGGGGACGCCTTCGCTCTGCAACCTCGCCTCTGGCGCAGACGGCTGCGGGGAACTCGGGGGCGGGGAACTCACGCCCGCCCCCGCTTCTTCCGGTCGTGCGGATGACGACGGATCCCGATCGCACAGTCCGTCGCCCGCGTCGTGTCGTACGACGGACTACCGGGCGCTGAGGCTGCCTTCCACTGCCTGAAGAGCGCGGCACACACGTCACACCCTTCTGCCGGCCCCGGCGTCTCGAAGCTGAGCGGATCCATCAAAGTGACGGGAGCACTCAGCGCCCCTTCCAGCGCCATCCCTAACCTCCTCGGCAGGTCTCGATACGTCGAACCTAGGCAGAGGGAGAGGGACTGTTCCACAGAGTTCTATGAAGTTCTACTTGAATCGGTCCAGGGAATCGATCGCCGCGGCAACCAGCGTCCTGGCTTCGGCCCCGTAGACGGCGAGTGATGCCATTTCCTCGAATGCGCGGGCATACATGGCGAGTTCGCCGGGGGTCGTGACGGTGACAGCAGCCGTCAAAAGCTCGACGGACACACGCTCGTCGTCGAAGAGGGTGAAGGTCTCCAGGGTCCACATATTCCGTTCGCGCCCGGCGGGGATGATCCCGACGGACCCGGACGGCAGCGCCATCACCGAGAGCAAATGGCCGAGTTGACCGGCCATGGTCGCGGCGTCGCCGACAACATGGCGGAGGACGGACTCCTCCAGGAGGAAGGCGAACTGTCGGCCGCCCTCACGGATCACACGCGAACGCTCGACTCGCGCGGCCGCCGCGTCGGTCACGTCGTCGGGCGTCCCGTGCACTCGCGCGACGTTCCCCAGCAGTGCCGCCGCGTACTCGCGGGTCTGGACGAAGCCCGGGATCACAGTCGAGCTGTAGACGCGGAACCTGGTCGTCCGTTCGTAGAGCGGGAGGTACGACTCCTGGAGCCGCCGAAGTCCGCTCCTCTGCACGCGGCGCCACTCGACGTACATCGAGTCGGCCGTGCGGTTGGCGGCGATCAGGTCAGGGATCCGGTCCTCGGCCTCACACGCTGTGCACCAGGTCCGGATGTCGTCGTCGGAAGGTGGCGTGGTGGCGTTCTGGATCCGGGAGATCTTCGAGGGCTGCCAACCTGCGCGAGCCGCGACCTCTCTACCCGTCAGGCCCGCGTCACGCCGGATCTCACGAAGCTTCTCCGCGAGGGACCGGCGAGCCTCGTCGAGGGCGGAGGACGGGTAGGGGGATCGCATCGGCCGGCGCCGCTCAGATCTTGTAGTTCTCGTGCGGGACGGCGCGCTCCCAGACGGCTTCGAACGCCTCCGAGTGGCGCTTCACGATGTCAGGGGCGTCGCTCAGGACGTCCTCGACGAACCGGCCGTCCCCGGCGAAGAGGCTGAACCGGATGAGTCGACCATCAAAGATCCACAGGTCGTTACCGGGGAGGAGCAGGTCGGACGCCAGCCGTCGGGGCAACCACCGGACGCTTTCGCCGGCCGCCAGGTTCTGCGGCGTACACGCGTGTTCGAATCGGATGTAGTCACTCACCGGCTCCGATACGACCCGGGCGCGACGCACCACCACTCCACGGCCCACAGCATCGGCCA
The DNA here is from genome assembly GCF_053587635.1 of Streptomyces sp. NPDC003635. NCBI lineage: Bacteria > Bacillati > Actinomycetota > Actinomycetes > Kitasatosporales > Streptomycetaceae > Streptomyces > Streptomyces sp. NPDC003635. The sequence goes on from NZ_JBSFOK010000025.1 coordinate 105,258, forward strand.
CCAGGCCATGGAAGGGGTTCCACCATGACGTCCGGTCGGCCAGGTCGTACCGGTACCCAGCGCGCCAGGCCGCGAAATCGGCGTCCTCGTCCTCGACGCCGTAGACGTCGCGCGCCTCCAGGTGGACGGCGGACCGAGTGCACCCCGCAAGCAGCTCAGCGAACGGTGGCACCTGCCGCGGCATCACACGCCTCCCTGATCTGCTGCACCATGCGGGCGGGCAGCAGAACGACTGCCTCGGTGTGAGGGATCGAACCCGTGACAAGGCATTGTGCCCGAAGTTCCTCGCCCGCCTTCCACCCCTGGAACACGAACTCCTGCTGCGTCTCGTCGAACCACACCGTGGGACAGTGGTCGCCGTTGGTCTCAGGGTCCTTACCGAAGAACCGTAGCGCCATGATGACCTCCGTTGGGCGCGCGGATTGCGCAATGTTCTACAAACCATCACGCCGACAGCCATCGCCGTCAATGGCGCATACCGCGGTGGCGGGCTTAGCGTGCTGGAGGGGGCTGGGTTCTTGGAGGGAATGTCATGAAGGTCGACAAGCCGGTGATCGGCGGACCCTGCTGGACCGAGCTGGGGACCAGTGACGTCGAGGCCGCCAAACGGTTCTACACCCGGCTCTTCGGCTGGCGTCCCGAGACCGACCCGCGCGCGGAGGCGGGCGGCTACACGATGGCCCACCTCGGGGAGGCGGCGGTCGCCGCGCTCACCCCGCTGTACCAGGACTCCCAGCCGGTCGCCTGGAACGTGTCCTTCCTGGTGGCCGACGTCGACGCCACCGCGGCGCAGGCGGAGGCGTCCGGGGCGACGGTGCTGGTGGGTCCGATGGACGTGTTCGACGTGGGCCGGTTCGCGGTGGTCCTCGACCCGACCGGCGCCGCATTCCAGCTGTGGCAGGCCCGCGCCTTCCCCGGCGCGGGGCTGTTCAACGCGCCCGGCACGCTCGGCTGGGTGGAGCTCATGACCCGTGCGCCGGAACGGGCCGTGGCCTTCTACCAGGCGCTGTTCGGCTGGAGCGTCAACGCCTCGGAGCACTACACGCAGTGGGGTATCGACGGCGCCGACTTCGGTGGCATGGTCACGATGGACGACAAGTTCCCGCACGAGGTGCCCGCGCACTGGCTGCCGTACTTCGCCGTGGCGGACGTCGACGACGCCGCTGCCGTCGCGACCGAGGCCGGCGGCAACGTCCTCATGGAACCGACCTCCGTCCCCGACGGCCCCCGGATCGCGGTCCTGCGAGACCCCCAGGGCGCCATGTTCGGCGTCTACCGCGCCGCGGACTACGCGGACTGAGGCGCCTGGGCCGCGTGGGCTACCTGGGGGCCTGCGCCGCTCAGCCCGCCTGCGCCGCCTGGGCCAGCGACGCCGCCCGCTCCCGCCCACGCCCACGCCCTCCACCCGGCCCGCGCCGCCTTGCGTTGGAGCGCGCTCCAGGCCCTAGCGTCGGCCGCACGAACCGCCCGAAGGGATGGAAACGTGCGGTACACACTGTTCGGCAGGACCGGGCTGCGGGTCAGCGAGTTGAGCCTCGGGGCGATGACCATCGGCGACGACTGGGGCTGGGGCGCCGGCAAGGAGACCAGCGCCCGGATCCTGCACGCCTACGCCGAGGCGGGCGGCAACTTGGTCGACACCGCCAACAACTACACGAACGGCAGCTCGGAACGGATCCTCGGCGAGCTGCTGGAAGGGCGGCGCGACGAGTTCGTGCTGGCCAGCAAGTACACCTGCGGCATCCGCGACGGCGACGTCAACGCGGCCGGCAACCACCGCAAGAACCTCCTCCAGTCGGTGGAGGCGAGCCTGAGGCGGCTGCGCACCGACCGGCTCGACGTGCTGTGGGTGCACGCCCGGGACAACTTCACCCCCGTCGAGGAGGTCATGCGCTCCCTCGACGACCTGGTGCGCGCGGGCAAAGTGCTCTACGTCGGCGTCTCGGACTGGCCCGCCTGGGAGATCGCCCAGGCCAACACGCTGGCGGAGCTGCGAGGTTGGACCGCGTTCGCCGGCTCGCAGCTGCGGTACAGCCTGCTGGAGCGCACCCCGGAGCGTGAACTGCTTCCCCAGGCCCGGGCCTTCGACCTCGCCGTGCTCGCCTGGGCTCCGCTGGCTGCGGGCAGGCTCACCGGCAAGTACCGCCGGGGCGAGAGCGGACGGCTCGCGGACACCGGCGAGCCGGATCCCCGCGTGGAGGAGATCGTCACCGCGGTCCTCGACATCGCCGAGGAGGGCGGCTGGAGCCCGGCCCAGGTCGCCCTGGCCTGGCTGCTCGGCCGACCCGGCAACGTCGTCCCGATCATCGCCGCCACCAAGGAGAGCCAGCTCGCCGACAACCTCGGCGCCGTCGACGTCCGTCTCGACGCGGACGCGGTCGCCCGCCTGGACGCGGTGAGCGCGGTCCCCCTGGGCTTCCCGCACGACTTCGTCCGGGAGCCGCAGATCACCCGCAACATCTACGGCGACCGCTGGACACGGATCGACGACCGCCGCTCCACCCACCGCCGTACGGCACACGACGTGCTCTGAGCTCACGTCACAACCGCAGTCCCTCCAGCCGTACCAGCAACTCGGCAAGCAGGGAGGCCAGTTGCTCCCGGTCCTCGATGCCGGACAGTACCGTCGTCTCGTAGGTGAGCTGTTCCGGCAGGATGCCGTCCACGAGGTGCCGTCCGTCGTCGGTGAGGCGGACATGGGCGACCCTGCGGTCGCGGGCGTCGCCGCGGCGCTCCACCAGGCCGCGCTCGGTGAGCTGCTTGAGGCGTTTGGTGACGGCCGCGCCCGAGGAGAAGGTCTCGCGGGCCAGTTCGCTGGGGGTCAGCTCGTGCCCGGTGCGCCGCAGGGCGCCGAGCAGGTCGAACTCGGCGCGGCTGAGTCCGACCCGGCGCAACGGGGCGTCCTCGGCCTGCTGGAGGAGCGCGGCGCAGCGGTTGATACGGCCGATGATCTCCATGGGCCCGGTGTCGAGGCCGGGGTGGACGGCCCGCCACTGCCGGACCACGGCGGCGACCGTGTCGGCCGGCCCCTTGCCTTCGTCGGCTGCCGTCATGGTCGTACGCCTTCCTTGATCCGGTGTCGGGTGGTCGCCGCGAGCGTACGGTGCCCGGCCCGCTCGGCGAGCACGACCCGCTCCAGAGGCAGGGCACGCCGCCACCAGTCGCCGGAGGCGGCGTCCACGGTGGCGCGCAGTTCGACCAGGGCGGCGGCGAGGGACCGGTGGGCGGCCGCCACGGCGGCGGGCGTGGCCTGCGGCTCGGTGAGCAGTCGGGCGGCCCGCTCCCGCGCGCGCTCGGCGGTCGCCAGCGCCCGCTCCACCCGGTCGCCCGCGCGCCGGTCGGTGACGACCAGGGCCGCGAGGAAGCCGAGGCCGGCGCCGACCAGGGTGTCCACGACCCGCTCGGTGATCAGTGTGCCGGGTTCCTGGAAGCCGGTGAACTCCGTGATCAGGAGGGCCATGGGCGTCACGCAGACGCTGCCCAGCCAGTAGTTGCGGCTGATCAGTGCCTCGGCACCGAAGTTCAGCGCCACGCAGCACAGGACGAGGGCCGCCTGGCCGAGGTGGGCCAGCGGTGCGAGGGCTGCGAAGAACAGGACGCCGGCGAGGTTGCCGACGACGCGCTGGACGCCACGGCTCCAGGTGAGGGTGAGGTTGGCCTGGTAGAGGGCGGCCGCGGTGACCAGCGCCCAGTAGGGGCGGCCGATGCCGAGGGCCAGCGAGGCGTATCCGGCGAGGGCGCAGCCGAGGGCGGTGCGCGCGGCGAGCGGCGCCAGCGGGCGCAGGCGGTGCCACAACGGCTCGGGCGGGACGGCGGACTCGGCGGCGACTCCCAGAAGTTCCTCGGGCACGGCTGCGGTGCCGCGCAGGTCCCGGGCCCGGCCGCGCAGTCGCTCGGGATCGGTGTCGGCGGGGGCCGCGAGGGCGACCTCGGCGCTGACGACGAGCCGTTCCAGGGCGCTGCGGGTGGCGGAGCGGCGACCGGCGGAGTGCAGCGACTGCCAGGCCGCCTGGATCGCCGCGGCGGCCTGGGCGCGGGTGCGGCCGTCGCGGGTGCTCGCGTAGTCGGCCGTCGCGTTCAGGGCGGCCGCGGTCGCGCGGCGCTCCGGGCCGTGCGGGCGGACCAGGCCCGGCGCCATGCCGATGATCCAGGCCCAGGCGCCGGCCGCGACGGCGAGCGCCAGATGGGCGGGGACCTGGGTGAGGGTCTGCGGGGCGAACAGGGCGGCGGAGGTGATGAAGGTGAGGATCACGTTGCCGGGTGGTCCTATGCGGGTGGCGTCGCACAGTGCTTTCTGGGCGGCGGCCAGCAGGGCGCCGACGGTGACCAGGACGACCGCGCCCGAGGTCAGGGACGCGGTGACGAGCGCGACGGCCAGACCGCCGACCATGCCCCCGACGACCCAGGCCAGCGCGCGGGCGCGGGCGGCGTAGGGGCGGTTGTGGGCGTAGAGGGCGCACAGGGACCCGGCCATCGTGTACATCGCCAGGTCGAGACGGCCGAGCGCCAGCAGGAGCAGGTTGGGCGGGGCGACGGCGGCGACGACGCTCAGGGCGGGCTTGAACCAGATCTCCGAGGGGCGGCCGAGGCGCAGCACACCGGCCGGCCGGGGACGTCGGGGTGGGGTGGCACTGCTCATGACGTACAACTTTAGCAGGTGTTTTACTCGTAAAACACCTGCTGTGACCTGCCGTGCTCCCGCGAATGCTCCCCGTGTACACCCTTGCGCTCGCGTGCGCGCCGCATGGCCGGGGCAGTCTCCGACCGACCCCGGGCGACTGCCCGGCACCGTCGAGCGGGGAGGGCGTGTGCATCTACCGGCTTCGCCCGGCTGGCTGCTGGTCGCGCTGTGCGCGGCGACCGGCGCCTACTGCCTGCTGCGCATGCGCAGCGACGTCGAGGAACAGCGCCGGTCCGCGGGCGGCGAGGCGCTGATGGGCTTCGGCATGGCCGCGATGGCCGTGCCCGCCGCGGTCTTCACCCCACCGGCCTGGACCTGGCCGGTCTACGCGGTGGTCTTCGGCACGGCGGCGCTGCGCACCCTGTGGGCGGCGCGGGCGAGCACGCACCACCTGCACCACTTGGTGGGCGCCTCGGCCATGGTCTACATGGCGGTCACGATGGCCGCCTCCCCGGGCCACGGCGCCTCCGGCGTGCCGCCGCTGACAGGGGTGCTGCTGCTGTATTTCACCGGGTACGTGCTGCTGACCGGCGTCCGTCTGGTCCCCGCCACGGCGGGCGGCGGCGCCGTACGCCTGGGCGACCGGCCGGAGTTGGCGCGGGCGTGCCGCCTGTCGATGGGGATCGCCATGGTCGCGATGCTGCTCACCATGTGAGCCCGGACGGCAGCGACGCGGCAGGTGAGCCGCGCGCTCGCGCTGTTGCCCCCACTCTGATCCCCGTGGCATGGGTCACTTCGCCGCGGCCGCCCCTGCCCTGGGCGCCCCTGCGCTCATAGGCTGCGCACATGATGGTCCCCGCGGCACTGTTGCTGCTCGGCGCCCTGACCGCCGTGGCCGCGCCCCGACTGCTCGCCCGGGCCGACTGGCAGGACCGCGAACCGGTCGTGGCGCTGTGGGTGTGGCAGTGCGTGGTGGTGGCCGTACTGCTGTGCTGCGCCCTGTCGATGACGCTGAGCGCCGCGGCGGCCTGGGAGGCGGTGCGCGGGCAGGTCTTCGCGCCCGCGCCACGGACCGTCGTGGAGGCGTACGCGCTGGGCGTGGCCGGCCCCTGGGCGGCGACGACCGCGGTGGCGCTCGCCTGCGGCGGGGTGTGGAGCGGTGTGATGCTGGTCCGCGAGGTCGCGCGGGCTCGCGCCCGGGGTCGGCGGCGTCGGGCGGAACTCCTCGTGCGCGCACCGCTGTTGCCCGGCGAGGAGCCGGGGCCCGACCGCCGTCTGGTGGTCCTGGAGGGCGAGCGCCCGGACGCCTGGTGGCTGTCCGGCACGGCCCCGCGGCTCGTCGTCACCACGGCCGCGCTGCGCCGCCTGAAGGGGCGGCAGCTGGACGCCGTACTCGCCCATGAGCAGGGCCACGCCCGAGCCAGACACGACTGGCTGCTGCATTCCTCGGCCGCGCTGGCCACGGCGTTCCCGCAGGTGCCGGTCTTCGCCGCGTTCCGCGACGAGATGCACCGTCTGGTCGAACTCGCCGCCGACGACATGGCCTCCCGGCGCTTCGGCCGCCTCACCACCGCGCTGGCCCTGGTCGAACTCAATGAGGACCGGGGCGTGTTCGGCCCCTGCCCGACCGCGCAGGGGCAGGTGCCGCAGCGGGTGACCCGGCTCCTGACTCCCCCGGACCGGCTGACGGCGGCGCGCCGGCTGCGCCTGACGGCCGCGGCCGCGCTGGTGCCCGTGGTGCCGGTCGTGGTGGCCTGCGTGCCGGGGCTGCGGGCGCTGGGATAGGCCGGTATTGCCTCCCGTATTGGCTTAGGACCCCGGGAGTCGGCAAGGATCGCAGTATGCACACCCAGTCCGTCGGTTCCCCTACCCGCCCGTCGATCCGCAGGCCCGCCCTCCGCTGGGCCGCCGCTCTGGCGCTGTGTTCCGCGCTGCTGCTGGCGCTGGTGGCGGCCCGGTGGCACCCGCTCATGACGCTCGACGGCGACATCGCCGAGACCACCCACCGCTGGGCGGTCGGCGAGGCCGGGTTGACCCAGACGTTCCGGATCCTCACGGACTGGGTCTGGGACCCGTGGACCATGCGCATCCTCTGCGCGGTCGCGGTGCTGTGGCTGCTGTGGCGGCACGCCGCGCGCCGGGCGGCCCTGTGGCTCGTGGTCACGACCGCGCTGGGCGCCGGCATCCAGCAGGGCCTGAAGGCCGCCGTCGACCGCTCCCGCCCGGTCTGGCCGGACCCCGTCGACTCCGCCCACTACGCCGCCTTCCCCTCCGGACACGCCATGACGGCCACGGTGGTCAGCGGCCTCCTGCTGTACCTGCTGCACCGAGCGGGCGTCGGCCGCGCGGTGTGGCGTACGGCCGTGGCGGTGGCCGTCGTGTCGGTCGTCGGCGTGGGTCTGACCCGGGTCTGGCTGGGCGTGCACTGGGCGACGGACGTCATCGGGGGCTGGCTCCTGGGCGCCGCGCTGGTGGCCGTGGCGGTGGCCCTGTACGGCCGATGGCGGCCCCGGACGACCGAGCGCGCGGCCTCCGACCACGCGTCGGACGACCACTGAACCGATCTGCCCGCGCGGGCCGTCGACTCCCCCGTAGGGTTCGAGCATGATCGCAGTCCTGTTCGACTTCTCCGGCACCCTCTTCCGCGTCCAGTCCACCGAGTCCTGGCTGCGCGGGGCGCTCGCCGAACGGGAAGTGGAGCTGAGCGAGACGGAGTTGGCCGAGACGGTGCGGGCGCTGGAGCGGATGGGGGCGCTGCCGGGCGGGGCTAGTCCGGCGTGGCTGCCGGAGGACGTGGCGAGCGTCTGGGGTGTCCGGGACAAGAGCCAGGAGCTGCACCGCGCCGCCTACACGGGCCTGTCCCGGTACGTCACACTCCCCGACGAACAGCTGCACGACAGGCTCTACGAGCGCCACATGACGCCGTCCGCCTGGGAGCCGTACCCCGACGCGGCCGACGTACTGGGCGCGCTGCGGGACCGCGGGATCGGGATCGGCGTGGTCAGCAACATCGGCTGGGACCTGCGCCCGGTCTTCCGCGAGCACGGCTTCGACCGGTATGTGGACACCTACGTCCTGTCCTTCGAGCACGGCGTGCAGAAGCCGGACCCCCGCCTCTTCCGGGCCGCCTGCGCCGAACTCGGTGCCGATCCGCGCGAGGTCCTCATGGTCGGCGACGATCGCCGGGCGGACGGCGGGGCCGCGGCGCTGGGCTGCGGGGTGCACTTCGTGGACCATCTTCCGGCGGCCGAGCGGCCGGACGGCCTGCGGCCGGTGCTGGAATTGGTCGGGCGGGGCCGACGCGACACCGCTTGAGAAGTCGCCCGAGGCCACCATAGGGGAAAGCGCACGCCTGCCTCAGGCGATCCCCCGCGTCGCCCAAGGCAGGCGGCACCGAACCGGTCGACACAAGGGCACGACCGGATGCGCTGAGTATAGTTGGCTGGCAGCCAGTCAACGCAGGAGTTACAGCATGTCCCCGCGAAGCGCTTCGGTCAATGAAGAACTGCGAAGGCGTTCTCGGGAACGGCTTCTGCAGGCGGCGGTCGAACTGGTCGGTGAGCACGGCTACGAGGCCACGACCCTCGGCGACATCGCGGACCGGGCGGGTTCGGCGCGCGGTCTGGTGTCGTACTACTTCCCCGGAAAACGCCAGCTCGTCCAGTCCGCGGTGCACCGGCTGATGCACCGCACCCTGGAGGAGGGGCTGGAGCGGGAGCCGCCCGCCGAGGACGGCCGGGAGCGGATGGCGAGGGCCATCGACGCGATCCTGGGGCTCGCCCGGGACCGGCCGGTGCTGATGCGCCAGCACATGGCGGGCATCCTCCAGACCGAGGGCTTCATCCAGTGCCCGGAGCAGCGGCGCCTCGCCGAACTCCTGCGCGACACCTGCGCCCGGCACGGCTCGCTCGACGTGGACGCCGACTATCCGATGCTCCGGGCCCTGCTCATGGGCGCGGTCTACGCGGCGCTGGTACCCGGGGTGCCGATGCCGGTGCCGGTGCTGCGCGCCGAACTTTTCAAGCGCTACCGGCTGGACTGGGAGATGGGCGTCCCGCCGGAGCCGGGGGGCGCGCCCGGCGGGACCTGCGACATGGATCTGTCACGGTTCTTCGAGACCGGTGGCAGACCGCCCGGCCCGACCGGGAGCTGAGCCCGCCCGCGGGAGTGCGCCGGCCGATCGGGACCCGGCCTCAGCGCCGGGCGTGACGTGGTGTCAGCAAGCCCGCGTCGCGCGCCTGGGCGATCAGGCGCAGTGACTTGCGGCGGCTGTGTCCCGTCGCGCACATCACAGCGAGGACGGGATCGAACCCCTCCTCCTGTGCCGCCCGGTACTCCTGCGCGATCAGCCATCGCCCCTCGACCCCGCGGGGCCACGCGGGCCGGGCGCGCCGACCGCCGCCGACCTCGCCCTCCGGCTCCCCGGCCACCCCGCAGGCCGCGAACAGCGGCTCCTCGATCCAGTCGGCGAGCACGGTCAGGTCGTGCAGCGAGAGCGCGGGCTGGGCCCGTACGTCCTCGATGGAGACGCGTCCCTCGGACACCACGGCCAGCGCGTCGACCCGGGCGCCGTCCGCGAACGCGAGGCGGACCTGGAACCAGGCGGTCGCGCTCTCGCTCTCCTGCACTTCCCACGCGGGCCACACGGACACCTGGCCGTCCGTCGGACAACGATCAGAAAGATTAAGAAAGGATGCTTCTAGCACACACGGAACGTAACCGCATCATCACACTCCATAAAAAGGACACGCACGGCCACTCCGCGTCTGCACCCTGTCAGCGCAGCAGCACAGGTGCGATGCTGGAAGCACCAGCGCTCTCCTGAGATCCCACGGGTGAGGAGTTCCGCCGTGCTGCATGTCGCCGTCGTCGGCTCAGGGCCGAGCGGGTGTTACACCGCGCAGAGTCTCGTACAGCAGGACCCCGCGGTGCGCGTCGACGTCCTGGACCGTCTGCCCTGCCCGTACGGACTCGTCCGGTACGGCGTGGCACCCGACCACGAGAAGATCAAGTCCCTCCAGAACAACCTGCGCACGGTGCTCGAGCACGAGCGGGTGCGGTTCCTCGGCGGGGTGCAGATCGGCCCGGGCGGGATCCCGGCCGCCCGGCTGCGGGAGCTGTACCACGCGGTGGTGTACTGCGTCGGAGCAGCCACCGACCGACACCTCGGGATCCCCGGCGAGGACCTGCCGGGGAGCTGGTCGGCGACCCAGTTCGTGTCCTGGTACAGCGCCCACCCGGACGCCGTCGACGACGGCTTCGTACGGAGTGCGCGCTCCGCCGTCGTGATCGGCGTCGGCAACGTCGCGGTGGACGTCGCCCGCATGCTGGCCCGGGGTACGGCGGAGCTGTCCCCCACGGACATGCCGCAGGCGGCGCTGACCACGCTGGCCGCGAGCAAGGTGACCGAGATCAGCATGGTGGGCCGGCGCGGCCCCTCCCAGGCCCGTTTCACCACCAAGGAACTGCGTGAACTGGGCTCCCTGCCCGATACCGACGTCACCGTCGACCCGGCCGAGGCCGCCCTCGACCCGGCCTGGACGGACCCTTCCGCCCTGCCCGGCGCCACCCGCCGCAACGTGGAGGTGCTGCGGGGGTGGACGGAGACGGGGACCGCGGACGCGCTGCGACGGATCAGCCTGCGGTTCTACCTGCGGCCGGTCGAACTCCTCGCCGAGGAGGGCCGCGTGGGCGCCGTCCGCTTCGAGCGCACGGCGCCGGACGGACGGGGCGGGGTGACCGGGACCGGGCGGTTCGAGGAGATCGAGGCCCAGTTGGTGCTGCGCTCGGTGGGCTACCGCGGAGTTCCGCTGGAGGGCCTGCCGTTCGACCCCGCGACCGGCACGGTGCCGAATCTCGCGGGCCGCGTCCTGCGCGACGGAGTCGTCGTACCGGGCGAGTACGTGGCCGGGTGGATCAAGCGGGGCCCGACGGGCGTCATCGGCACGAACAGGCCGTGTGCGAAGGAGACCGTGACCTCACTGATCGAGGACGCCGCCGCGCTCGTGGCGAAGGAGGTTCCCGAAGATCCGCTCACCGCCCTGCGGGCGGCGGGAGTCGAGCCGGTGCGGTGGGAGGGCTGGCGCGCGATCGAGCAGGCGGAGGCGGCACTGGGGGCCACCCTGGGCAGGCGGGTCGTGAAGCTGGCGGACTGGCAGGCACTGATGAACGCGGCCCACAGCAACGGGTCATAGGGCCGGGACACCCACCGGAAACACCGCGGAAATCAACAAACTGTTCAAGGGACTTACGGTCTCGCCCATGACCTCACCCCACCCCGTTGACGAAGTCCCTCCCGTCCGCCACCTGGCCGCCTTCGGCCTGCAGCACGTCCTCGCGATGTACGCCGGCGCCGTGGCGGTCCCCTTGATCGTCGGCGGCGCGATGAACCTGTCGCCCGCCGACCTCGCCTATCTCATCACCGCCGACCTGCTGGTGTGCGGCGTCGCCACCCTCATCCAGTGCATCGGCTTCTGGCGCTTCGGCGTCCGGCTGCCGATCATGCAGGGCTGCACCTTCGCGGCCGTGTCCCCGATGGTCATCATCGGTACGGAGGGCGGCGGACTGCCCGCGATCTACGGCTCGGTGATCGTCGCGGGACTCGCGATCATGCTGCTGGCACCGGTGTTCGGGAAGCTGCTGCGCTTCTTCCCGCCGCTCGTCACGGGCACCGTGATCCTGATCATCGGTGTCTCCCTGCTGCCCGTCGCGGGCAACTGGGCGGCGGGAGGCGCCGGTTCGGAGGAGTTCGGCGCGCCCAAGAACCTCGCGCTGGCCGCGTTCGTGCTGGCGGTCGTGATCGGGGTGCAGCGGTTCGCGCCCGCTTTCCTCAGCCGGATCGCCGTGCTCCTCGGCATCGTCGTCGGCCTCGCGGTCTCCGTGCCGCTCGGCTTCACCGACTTCGGCGGGGTCTCCGACGCGGACTGGGTCGGCGTCAGCACGCCCTTCCACTTCGGCGCGCCCACGTTCGAGGCGTCGGCCATCGTCGCCATGCTCGTGGTGGCCGTCGTGACGATGACCGAGACCACCGGTGACTTCATCGCGGTCGGCGAGATGACGGACCGCGAGGTCGACGCGCGGTCCCTCTCCGACGGACTGCGCGCCGACGGACTGTCGACCGTCCTCGGCGGCGTCTTCAACACCTTTCCCTACACGGCGTACGCGCAGAACGTCGGCCTCGTCGGCATGACGCGGGTGCGCAGCCGCTGGGTCGTCGCCGCTGCCGGTGGCATCCTCGTGCTGCTCGGGCTGCTGCCCAAGCTGGGCGCGGTGGTCGCGGCGATACCGGCGCCGGTGCTGGGCGGGGCGGGACTGGTGATGTTCGGGACGGTCGCCGCGAGCGGACTGCGGACCCTCGCGAAGGTCGACTTCACGGGCAACCACAACCTGACGGTGGTGGCCGTCTCGGTCGCCATGGGCGTGCTGCCGGTGGGGGTGCCGACGATCTACGACGAGTTCCCCGACTGGTTCCAGACGGTGATGCACAGCGGGATCAGCGCCGGGTGTCTGACGGCGATCGCCCTGAACCTGCTCTTCAACCACCTCCCCTCGAAGGCGGTCTCGCCCCCGAGGGAAGCCGACTCCGAGAAGCGGTCGCCTAGCGGCGCGCCAACCGCATGACCGTCTCCTCCAGGCGGGGCAGCGTGCGCTGGCTCGCCACCGCGAGGGCGATCGCGGCGGCGACGCCCGCCCAGGCGACCGGGCCGAGTGGGGTGCAGCCGAACAGGTTGCTGACGCCCGGGGTCTGGACCAGGGCGACCAGGGCGGCAGCGGAGCCGAGCGAGGTGGCGCGGACCAGGGGGCTGTCCCGACGGTCGGCGAGGGTCTGGGCGAGCTGGGTGCCGACCACCGCGCACAGGGCCATCGTGGTGGAGCGGCGGGCCGTGCCCGGGGTGAACCGGCCGATCAGCCAGGCGACCACCGCGCCCAGAGCCGTGGTCAGGGCCCGGTGCCGGATCTGTTCCATCAGCGGGGCGCCCAGCAGGGAGATGCCGAGGGGACGGTCGTCGCCGGTCTCCTCTTCGCCGGGGTCCTGATGCGGGGTGACGGCCACCGCCATCGCCGGGAACAGGTCCGTGAACAGGTTCACCAGCAGCATCTGGCGGGTGGACAGCGGCGCGGACCCGCCCAGCAGTGTCCCGACGATGCCGAAGCCGACCTCGCCCGCGTTGCCGCCGATGAGGATGGCGATGGCGTCGGCGACGCTGTGCCACAGGGCGCGGCCCTCGGCGATCGCCTCGATCAGCACGGTCAGGTCGTCCCCGGTCAGCACCAGGTCGGCGGCGTTGCGCGCGGCCGCCGAACCACGGGCGCTGATGCCCACGCCGATGTCGGCGGCGCGGATGGCGGCCGCGTCGTTGGCGCCGTCTCCGACCATGCCGACGACCCGGCCCGAGTCCCGCAGCGCCTCGACGACCTGGAGTTTCTGCTCCGGCGCGACCCGGGCGACGACGCCGGCGTCGTGCAGCATCCGGGCCCGCTCCGACCGGTCTGCGGCGGCCAGTTCGTCGCCGGTGACCACGTCCGTGTCCTCGGGCCAGCCCAGTTCCACGGCGATGGCGAGCGCGGTCTGCGGGTGGTCGCCGGTCAGCATCACCGGCCGTACGCCTTCGTCGCGCAGCCCGTGCACGAGCGTCTGCGACGTCTCGCGGGGTACGTCGGCGAGCGCGAGGAGGCCGGTGAACTCCAGGTCCCGCAGGGGCTCTTCGGTGTCCTTGTCCGCCGCGTCCCGGCGCCGGGCGACCGCGAGGACGCGCAGGCCGTCGCGGGCCAGGGAGTGGGCGGCCTCGGTGGCGTGGTCCGGCAGGTCGCGGCAGGCGGGCAGGACGGTCTCGGGGGCGCCCTTGACCACGAGCAGGCGGATGTCGTCCTTCTCGTGGCCCACGGCGGCGGCGTAACCGCGGGCGGCCTCGAAGGGCAGGCCCTCGGTCTGCGTCCAGTCCGGGTCGCCGGCGGCCGCGGCCAGGACGGCCTCGTCGGTCGCGTGCACCGGGCGGTCCGAGCCGCCGTTGAGCTGGGGGCAGGCACGGGCGGCGATCCGCAGGACGGTCGCGCCCGTCGCGTCGTCCGGCGTGCCCGTGTTGCCCTCGGCGTCGGTGAGGCGGACCAGCCGCAGCCGGTTCTCGGTGAGGGTGCCCGTCTTGTCGAAGCAGAGGGTGTCCATCCGGCCGAGCGCTTCCAGCGTGCGCGGCGCCCGTACCAGCACGCCGCGCCTGCTGAGTCGGCGTGCGGCGGCCAGTTGCGCGACCGTGGCCACCAGCGGCAGCCCCTCGGGCACGGCGGCCACCGCCACCGCCACACCGCCGCTGACCGCCTCCCGGATCGGTGTACCGCGCAGCAGGGACAGGCCGGTCACCGTGGCGCCGCCCGCCATGGTCAACGGCAGTGCCTTGGCGGTGAGTTCCTGAAGCCTGGCCTGCACTCCTGCCGACGGGGGTTTGCGGGCGGCGAGGGAGACGGCACGGGCGGCCTCGGTGCGCTCACCGGTCTCCACGACCACGGCACGGGCGTGTCCGGCGACGACGGTGGTCCCCTCGAAGACCATGCACCGGCGATCGGCCACGGGAGCGTGCGGGGTGGGGTGGGTCTGCTTGTCCACGGGCAGTGATTCGCCGGTCAGCGCGGACTCGTCGACCTCCAGGCCCTCCTCCCACAGGAGGCGGGCGTCGGCGGGGACCACGTCGTCGGCCTTCAGCTCGATGATCTGGCCGGGGATGAGCTTGGCGGCGTCGACGGTGCGCGGGGGCTGCTCCCCGGACTCGTCCGGCGCGATGCGGGCCTTCCGCTTCTGCTCGGCGAGCAGCCCGGCCAACGCCCGCTCCGCCCGCATCCGTTGCACACCGCCGACCAGCGCGTTCAGGTCGAGGGCGCCGACGACGAGCAGCGCGTCCACGGCGGAGCCCAGGATCGCCGAGGCCGCCGAGCCGACGGCGAGCACCGGGGTGAGCGGATCGTCCAGTTCGCCGCGCACCGCCCGCGCCAGCCGCACCGACCACCGCGCCG
>NZ_JBSFOK010000026.1:0-117355 GCF_053587635.1 Streptomyces sp. NPDC003635
TATAAAATTAATTACCTTCCCCCCACACCAGTGGGGGGGGCCCCCCCCCCCCCCCCCCCCCGACTCGGAGGGGAGCGTTCCACAAAAGCCTGTCGGGTGGGGCCCGTTGGCCCTCGGTCCGGGCCCCACCTGGGTTGTGCCCGGCGCCAACTACGCGGAATCCCGGGTCTCTTCACGAATCCTTTCGGCGATCTGCGGCGGCATCGGCTCGTGCCGCGCGTAGGAGCGGTTGAAGCGGGCGGTGCCGTGCGAGAGGGAGCGCAGATCGACGGAGTACCGGCCGATCTCGATCTCCGGCACCTCGGCGCGGACCAGGGTGCGCCCGCCGGCGGTCTGCTCGGTGCCGAGCACCCGGCCGCGCCGCCCGGACAGGTCGCTCATCACGGCGCCCACGTACTCGTCGCCGACCAGCACGCTCACCTCGGCGACCGGCTCCAGCAAGTGGATCTTCGCGTCGGCCGCGGCCTCCCGCAGCGCCAGCGCGCCCGCCGTCTGGAAGGCGGCGTCGGAGGAGTCCACCGAGTGCGCCTTGCCGTCGAGGAGCGTGATCCGGACGTCGATCAGCGGATGGCCGGCGGCGACGCCCTTGGCGGCCTGGGCCCGTACGCCCTTCTCGACGGACGGGATGAACTGCCGCGGCACCGCTCCGCCGACCACCTTGTCCACGAACTCGATGCCGGAGCCGCCGGGCAGCGGTTCGACCTCGATCTCGCAGATGGCGTACTGCCCGTGCCCGCCGGACTGCTTCACGTGCCGGCCCCGCCCGGCCGACTTGCCGGCGAACGTCTCCCGGAGGGAGACCCGGTGCGGTACGACGTCGACCTGGACGCCGTAGCGGCTGCGCAGCCGTTCCAGGGCGACGTCCGCGTGAGCCTCGCCGAGGCACCACAGGACCACCTGGTGGGTGTCCTGGTTCTGCTCCAGGCGCATGGTCGGGTCCTCGGCGACCAGCCGGGACAGGCCCTGGGAGAGCTTGTCCTCGTCCGCCTTGCTGTGCGCCTGGATGGCGAGCGGCAGCAGCGGGTCGGGCATCTGCCAGGGCTCCATCAGCAGCGGGTCGTCCTTCGCGGAGAGCGTGTCGCCGGTCTCCGCGCGGTTCAGCTTCGCCACGCACGCCAGGTCGCCCGCGATGCAGTGGGTGAGGGCGCGCTGCTGCTTGCCGAACGGCCGGGACAGCGCCCCGATCCGCTCGTCGACGTCGTGGTCCTCGTGCCCGCGGTCGGCGAGCCCGTGGCCGGAGACGTGCACGGTCTCGTCGGGTCGCAGGGTGCCGGAGAAGACGCGCACGAGCGAGACGCGGCCCACGTACGGGTCCGACGCCGTCTTCACCACCTCCGCGACCAGCGGCCCGTCCGGATCGCACAGCTTCAGCTCCCGGGGCTTGCCGTCGATCGTCGTGACGCGGGGTGCCTCGCGCTCCAGCGGGGTCGGGAAGCCGCCGGTGACCAGCTCCAGCAGCTCGACCGTGCCGAGCCCCTGCTGGGCGCCCTCGGCCGCGGGGGCGGCGGCCAGGACGGGGAAGAAGACCCCGCGCGCCACGGCCCGCTCCAGATCCTCGATCAGGGTCTTGACGTCGATCCGCTCACCGCCGAGGTAGCGGTCCATGAGGGTCTCGTCCTCGCTCTCGGCGATGATCCCCTCGATGAGCCGGTTGCGGGCCTCCTCGATCAGCGGCAGCTGGTCCTCGCCGGGCTCGGACTCCTTGCGCTCACCGGACGCGTAGTCGAACAGCTTCTGCGACAGCAGCCCGATCAGACCGGTCACGGGCGCGTGTCCGTCCGGGGCCTGCGGGCCGTGCAGCGGCAGGTAGAGCGGGAGTACCGCGTCGGGGTCGTCGGCGCCGAAGGCCTCGGCGCAGATCCGCGTCATCTCCTCGTAGTCCGCCCGCGCGGCCTCCAGGTGCGTGATCACGATGGCGCGCGGCATGCCGACGGCCGCGCACTCCTCCCAGACCATGCGGGTCGAGCCGTCCACCCCGTCGGAGGCCGAGACGACGAAAAGGGCCGCGTCCGCCGCTCGCAGACCGGCCCTGAGTTCCCCGACGAAGTCGGCGTATCCGGGGGTGTCCAGAAGATTGACCTTGATGCCGTCCCATTCGACGGGCACCAGGGAGAGCTGTACCGACCGTTGCTGCCGGCGCTCGATGTCGTCGTAGTCCGAGACGGTCCCGCCGTCCTCCACGCGGCCCGCCCGGTTCACCGCCCCCGCGGTGAGCGCGAGGGCTTCCACCAAGGTGGTCTTGCCCGATCCGGAGTGGCCGACCAGCACCACATTCCGTACGGACGCGGGGTGGTCGGCCGCTGTTGCCCTGCCGGCGGCTCCGGGGTGTGCGTTCGCCTTGTCGCCCATGGCCTTGCCTCCCGTGCACGGTGAGGTCTTCAGTGGGCGCGGGCATACGGATCCTCCCCCAGGCTCCGCCTGGGAGGTGCCCCCAGCGGTGGCGGCTCCGGTGACGCCCGCGGTCCTTCGAGCTTTCCACTCCCGTCACGGTGCGTCCATACGGCGGACGTGATCGCGAGCGCCGTCGCGCGCGGAGCGGTAGTGGGCGCCCGGCCGCCGCCCGCGCGCGGGCGTGGCTACGATGGGCCAGCCGGTGGCCAGCAGGGGCCGCGCGGCCACACCGAACCTCGGGAAGGCCATGCTGAACAAGTACGCGCGTGCATTCTTCACGCGTGTCCTCACACCGTTCGCCGCGTTTCTGATCCGGCGGGGCGTGAGCCCCGACGCGGTCACGCTGATCGGCACCGCCGGCGTCATGGCGGGCGCGCTGGTGTTCTACCCGCAGGGCGAGTTCTTCTGGGGCACGGTCGTGATCACGCTCTTCGTGTTCTCCGACCTCGTCGACGGCAACATGGCCCGGCAGCTGGGCCGCTCCAGCCGCTGGGGCGCCTTCCTGGACTCCACGCTCGACCGCGTCGCGGACGGCGCGATCTTCGGCGGTTTCGCCCTCTGGTACGCCGGTGGCGGCGACGACCTCGTCCTGTGCGCCGTCTCGATCTTCTGTCTGGCGAGCGGCCAGGTGGTGTCGTACACCAAGGCGCGGGGCGAGTCGATCGGGCTGCCGGTCGCGGTCAACGGCCTGGTCGAGCGGGCCGAGCGGCTGGTGATCTCCCTGGTCGCGGCCGGGCTCGCGGGCCTGCACGACTTCGGGGTACCCGGCATTCAGTACCTGCTGCCGGTCGCGCTGTGGATCGTGGCCGTGGGCAGCCTGGTCACGCTGATCCAGCGCGTCGTCACCGTCCGCCGGGAGTCCGCGGAGGCGGACGCCGAGGCTGACGGGCCGGCCGCGCGAGAGGACGCGCCCCAGGGGAGCGAGGCGGCGAAATGAGCGCCCAGGAGCGTCTGACGGACGCGCTGTACGGCCTGGGCTGGGGGACCGTCAAGAAGCTCCCCGAACCGGTCGCGGCGCGGCTCGGCCGTACGATCGCCGACGCCGCCTGGAAGCGGCGCGGCAAGGGAGTGCTGCGGCTGGAGAGCAACTACGCGCGCGTGGTGCCCGACGCGAGTCCCGAGCGCCTCGCGGAGCTCTCCCGCGCGGGCATGCGGTCGTACCTGCGCTACTGGATGGAGTCCTTCCGGCTCCCCGCGTGGAGCGCGGAGCGCGTCAGGAACGGCTTCGATCCCAAGGACCTGCACCACCTGACCGAGGGCATGGCCGCCGGCAAGGGCGTCGTCCTGGCGCTCCCGCACCTGGGCAACTGGGACCTCGCGGGCGCGTGGGTCACCACCGCGCTGCAGACGCCGTTCACGACGGTCGCCGAACGCCTTAAGCCGGAGACCCTCTACGACCGGTTCGTCGCCTACCGGGAGGGCCTCGGGATGGAGGTCCTGCCGCACAGCGGCGGCTCGGCCTTCGGCACGCTGGCCCGCAGGCTGCGCGACGGCGGCCTGGTCTGCCTGGTCGCCGACCGTGATCTGTCCGCCTCCGGTGTCGAGGTCAAGTTCTTCGGCGAGACGGCCCGGATGCCGGCCGGACCCGCCCTGCTCGCCCAGCAGACCGGCGCGCTGCTGCTGCCCGTGACGCTCTGGTACGACGACTCGCCCGTGATGCGGGGTCGGGTCCATCCCCCGGTCGAGGTGCCCGAGACAGGTACCCGGGCCGAGAAGACGTCTGTCATGACACAGGCGCTGGCCGACGCCTTCGCCACGGGGATCGCCGAGCATCCGGAGGACTGGCACATGCTGCAGCGCTTGTGGGTGGCCGATCTGGATCCCGGGAAGGGCTCGTCCGCGGACGCCGGGAAGGGCTCGTCGTGAGAATCGGCATCGTCTGCCCGTACTCCTGGGACGTGCCGGGTGGCGTCCAGTTCCACATCCGCGACCTCGCCGAGTACTTCATCCGCCTCGGCCACGAGGTGTCCGTGCTGGCCCCGGCCGACGACGACACCCCGCTGCCGCCGTACGTCGTCTCGGCGGGCCGCGCGGTCCCGGTGCCGTACAACGGCTCGGTGGCGCGGCTGAACTTCGGGATCCTCTCGGCCGCTCGCGTCCGGCGCTGGCTGCACGACGGCGCGTTCGACGTGGTGCACATCCACGAGCCGTCCTCGCCGTCGCTCGGGCTGCTGACCTGCTGGGCGGCGCAGGGCCCGCTCGTCGCCACCTTCCACACCTCCAACCCGCGCTCCAAGGCGATGATCGCCGCGTACTCGATCCTCCAGGCCGCCCTGGAGAAGATCAGCGCGCGGATCGCGGTGAGCGAGTACGCGCGGCGCACGCTGGTGGAGCACCTCGGCGGCGACGCGGTGGTCATCCCCAACGGCGTCGACGTGGACTTCTTCGCCAAGGCCGAACCGAAGGCGGAGTGGCAGGGCGACACGATCGGCTTCATCGGCCGGATCGACGAGCCCCGCAAGGGACTGCCGGTCCTGATGAAGGCGCTGCCGAAGATCCTCGCCGCCCGGCCGCAGACCCGGCTGCTGGTCGCCGGGCGCGGTGACGCCGAGGAGGCGGTGGCGGACCTGCCCGCGGAGCTGCGCTCGCGGGTGGAGTTCCTCGGCATGGTCAGCGACGAGGACAAGGCCCGCTTCCTGCGCAGCGTCGACCTGTACGTCGCGCCCAACACCGGGGGCGAGAGCTTCGGGATCATCCTGGTCGAGGCGATGTCCGCCGGAGCGCCGGTGCTCGCCTCCGACCTGGACGCCTTCGCCCAGGTGCTCGACCAGGGCGCGGCCGGTGAGCTCTTCGCCAACGAGGACGCCGACGCGCTCGCCGAGGCGGCCCTGCGGCTGCTGGAGGACCCGGCGCGGCGCGCGGAGCTGCGGGAGCGCGGGAGCAACCACGTCCGCCGGTTCGACTGGTCGACGGTCGGCGCGGACATCCTGTCGGTGTACGAGACGGTGACCGACGGGACGACGGCGGTGGCGGCCGCGGACGACGAGCGCCCGGGCCTGCGGGCACGACTGGGGCTCGCGCGGGACTGAGGGGCCGCGGGCGCGGGTGTGGCGGGCTTGAGCGAGCGCCTGTGGAGAGCGTGAGCGAGCGCGTGCGGAGGGCCTGAGCGGGGCGCGCGGGGCGCGCGCCCCGCTGATCGTCATCTTCGCCACGTCCGGCGCCCTGGAGGCCCTGGCCACCGCCCGCACCGCCGACTCCGTGCGGGGCCTGCTCGACCTCGCCGCGTACACCGCCACCCGTCACGCGGACTTAGGCGAGGAGAGCGTCCCGACCGCCGAACTCGCCGTAGGAGACGTGCTGTTGATCCGCCCCGGCGAGCGGATCGGCGCCGACGGCCGGGTCCTGGACGGCATCAGTGAGGCCGACGAGGCCACCATCGCCGACCCAGCCCGTGCGGGTCACTTCGTCGGCCGCGCGCGTGGGGCTCGCACAAGCCCGCTCGCACGGCCCCGCACGGGGCGCTGACGCCCGCGCGTGCGGGGGCTTATAGGGCCGGGGCGGTACGTCGGTAACCTTGCCGCCCGTGACCGCAACCCTCATCTGGATCCTCGTCGCCCTCGTCGCGATCGGCCTGTACCTGAGCTGGACCGCGGGCCGGCTGGACCGGCTGCACGCCCGCATCGACGCCACCCGTGCCGCCCTGGACGCCCAGCTGCTGCGGCGGGCCTCGGTGACCCAGGAACTCGCGACCTCCGGAGTGCTCGACCCGGCCGCCTCGATCGTCCTCTACGAGGCGGCCCACGCCGCCCGGCAGGCCGAGGAGGACCAGCGGGAGGTCGCCGAGAGCGAACTGAGCCAGGCGCTGCGGGCCGTGTTCGCCGAGGCACAGCAGGTGGAGGAGGTCCGCCAGGCGCCCGGCGGAGAGGCGGCCGCCCGCGAACTGACCGAGGCGGTGCGCAGGGTGCCGATGGCCCGCCGCTTCCACAACGACGCGGTCCGCGCCGCCCGCGCCCTGCGCCGCCACCGCAAGGTCCGCTGGTTCCGGCTGGCCGGCCACGCCCCCTTCCCCATGGCCTTCGAGATGGACGACGAGCCCCCGGCGGCCCTGGTCGACCGGGCCGGCTGACACGGTCCGCCGGAGCGGCCGGACCGCAAAAGGATCCACCGGCTTGCCATTGGCCCTTGCTGTGGCCTGGTCCAATCCCGTTTCCTCGGTGCTGCAGAAACCCTCTTTTCACGTATGTGAGGTCAATCCGTGTCCATCACCGAGAACCAGGCTCCCGCAACCGGCACCGCCCGAGTGAAGCGCGGCATGGCCGAGCAGCTCAAGGGCGGCGTGATCATGGACGTCGTCACGCCGGAGCAGGCGAAGATCGCCGAGGACGCGGGCGCCGTCGCCGTCATGGCCCTGGAGCGGGTCCCGGCCGACATCCGCAAGGACGGCGGCGTGGCCCGTATGTCCGACCCGGACATGATCGAGGGCATCATCGACGCGGTCTCCATCCCGGTGATGGCCAAGTCCCGCATCGGCCACTTCGTCGAGGCCCAGGTCCTGCAGTCGCTCGGCGTGGACTACATCGACGAGTCCGAGGTCCTCACCCCGGCCGACGAGGTCAACCACTCCGACAAGTGGGCCTTCACGACCCCCTTCGTCTGCGGTGCCACCAACCTGGGCGAGGCCCTGCGCCGGATCGCCGAGGGCGCCGCGATGATCCGCTCCAAGGGCGAGGCCGGCACCGGCAACGTCGTCGAGGCCGTCCGCCACCTGCGCCAGATCAAGAACGAGATCGCCAAGCTGCGCGGCTTCGACAACAACGAGCTGTACGCCGCCGCCAAGGAGCTGCGCGCCCCGTACGAGCTGGTCAAGGAAGTCTCCGAGCTGGGCAAGCTCCCGGTCGTGCTGTTCTCCGCCGGTGGTGTCGCCACCCCCGCCGACGCCGCGCTGATGCGCCAGCTCGGCGCCGAGGGCGTCTTCGTCGGCTCCGGCATCTTCAAGTCCGGCGACCCGGCCAAGCGCGCCGCCGCCATCGTGAAGGCCACCACCTTCTACGACGACCCGAAGATCATCGCCGACGCCTCCCGCAACCTGGGCGAGGCCATGGTCGGGATCAACTGCGACACGCTTCCCGAGGCCGAGCGTTACGCGAACCGGGGCTGGTGATGACCACTCCCGTAGTCGGAGTGCTCGCACTCCAGGGCGACGTACGGGAGCACCTGATCGCCCTGGCCGCGGCCGACGCCGTGGCCAGGGCGGTGCGGCGCCCCGAGGAACTCGCCGAGGTGGACGGCCTGGTCATCCCGGGCGGCGAGTCCACCACCATCTCCAAGCTGGCCGTCCTCTTCGGCGTGATGGAGCCCCTGCGCGCACGCGTGCGTGACGGCATGCCCGTCTACGGCACCTGCGCCGGCATGATCATGCTCGCGGACAAGATCCTCGACCCGCGCTCGGGTCAGGAGACCGTCGGCGGCATCGACATGATCGTGCGCCGCAACGCCTTCGGCCGTCAGAACGAGTCCTTCGAGGCCGCACTCGACGTGAAGGGCATCGCGGGCGATCCTGTGGAGGGCGTCTTCATCCGCGCCCCCTGGGTGGAGTCCGTCGGCGCCGAGACCGAAGTGCTCGCCGAGCACGACGGGCACATCGTCGCGGTCCGCCAGGGCAACGCGCTCGCCACGTCGTTCCACCCGGAACTGACCGGCGACCACAGGGTGCACGCGCTGTTCGTCGACATGGTGCGAGCCAACGGGACAGCGGAGTCCTTGTAGGATCTCTGCGTTCGTTCATAGATGGGTTACGCGAAGGAGACAGGCAGATGTCCGGCCACTCTAAATGGGCCACGACGAAGCACAAGAAGGCCGTGATCGACGCCAAGCGCGGCAAGCTCTTCGCGAAGCTGATCAAGAACATCGAGGTCGCTGCGCGGATGGGCGGCGTCGACCTCGAAGGAAACCCGACGCTCTACGACGCCGTGCAGAAGGCGAAGAAGCAGTCGGTTCCGAACAAGAACATCGACTCCGCGATCAAGCGCGGTGGCGGTCTCGAGGCCGGTGGCGCCGACTACGAGACGATCATGTACGAGGGCTACGGCCCGAACGGCGTCGCGGTGCTCATCGAGTGCCTCACCGACAACCGCAACCGTGCCGCCTCCGACGTCCGCGTCGCCATGACCCGCAACGGCGGCAACATGGCCGACCCGGGCTCGGTGTCGTACATGTTCAGCCGCAAGGGCGTGATCATCGTCCCCAAGGGCGAGCTGACCGAGGACGACGTCCTCACCGCCGTCCTGGACGCGGGCGCCGAGGAGGTCAACGACCTCGGTGAGACCTTCGAGGTCATCAGCGAGGCCACCGACCTGGTCGCGGTCCGCACCGCCCTCCAGGAGGCCGGCATCGACTACGACTCCGCCGACTCCAGCTTCGTGCCGTCCGTCCAGGTCGAGCTGGACGAGGAGGGCGCCAAGAAGATCTTCAAGCTGATCGACGCGCTCGAGGACAGCGACGACGTGCAGAACGTCTTCGCCAACTTCGACGTCAGCGACGAGATCATGGAGAAGGTCGACGCGTAGCGCTTCCGTTGCGCTGAGCGGGTTTCAGGCGGGCCGGTGGGACACACCCACCGGCCCGCCTGCGTTGTCGGTGGCACCGGATAGCCTGCACAAACAGGCGATTCGAGAGGGAGGGGGCGCGGCGTGCGCGTACTGGGGGTGGACCCGGGGCTGACGCGATGCGGTGTCGGCGTCGTCGAAGGGGTCGCCGGGCGTCCGCTCACCATGCTCGGCGTCGGCGTCGTACGGACCCCCGCGGACGCCGAGTTGGGGCAGCGCCTGGTCGCCGTCGAGCAGGGCATCGAACAGTGGCTGGACGAGTACCGGCCCGAATTCGTCGCCGTGGAGCGGGTGTTCAGCCAGCACAACGTCCGTACGGTCATGGGCACCGCCCAGGCCAGCGCCGTCGCCATGCTCTGCGCCGCCCGGCGCGGCATCCCCGTCGCCCTGCACACCCCCAGCGAGGTCAAGGCGGCCGTAACCGGCAGCGGCCGGGCGGACAAGGCCCAGGTCGGCGCCATGGTCACCCGCCTGCTCCGGCTCGCCGCGCCGCCCAAGCCCGCGGACGCCGCCGACGCCCTCGCGCTCGCCATCTGCCACATCTGGCGCGCCCCCGCGCAGAACCGACTCCAGCAGGCCGTGGCCCTGCACGCATCGAAAGGCCGTACGACATGATCGCCTTCGTCAGTGGCACAGTGGCCGCACTCGCCCCGGACACCGCGGTCGTCGAGGTAGGCGGGGTCGGCATGGCCGTACAGTGCACGCCGAACACGCTGTCCACGCTGCGGATGGGCCAGCCCGCCAAGCTGCACACCTCGCTCGTGGTCCGCGAGGACTCCCTCACGCTGTACGGATTCGCCGACGACGACGAACGGCAGACGTTCGAGCTGCTCCAGACCGCCAGCGGAGTCGGACCCCGCCTGGCCCAGGCGATGCTCGCGGTGCACTCGCCCGACGCCCTGCGCAGAGCCGTCGCGACGGCCGACGAGAAGGCGCTCACCGCCGTCCCCGGCATCGGCAAGAAGGGCGCCCAGAAGCTGCTGCTGGAGCTCAAGGACCGGCTCGGCGAGCCGATCGGCGCTCCCGCGATCGGCGCCCCGGTCACCCAGGGCTGGCGCGACCAGCTGCACGCGGCCCTGATCGGCCTCGGGTACGCGACCCGGGAGGCCGACGAGGCCGTGTCCGCCGTGGCACCCCAGGCAGAGGCCGCCGGGGGCACGCCGCAGGTCGGGCAACTCCTGAAGGCGGCCCTTCAGACGCTGAACCGCGCCCGCTAGTCCGTACCGAGGAGAACTTCCGTGAACTGGGACGACACGACCGACCCCGCCGCCGAAGAGCGGCTCGTCGGTGCGTCCGCCGACCGTGACGACCAGGCCGTGGAGGCGGCGCTGCGCCCCAAGGACCTGGGCGAGTTCATCGGTCAGGAGAAGGTCCGCGAACAGCTCGACCTGGTCCTGCGCGCCGCCCGCGCGCGAGGTGCCACCGCCGACCACGTGCTGCTCTCCGGCGCCCCCGGCCTCGGCAAGACCACCCTCTCGATGATCATCGCGGCCGAGATGGGCGCCCCCATCCGCATCACCAGCGGCCCCGCCATCCAGCACGCCGGCGACCTCGCCGCGATCCTCTCCTCCCTCCAGGAGGGCGAGGTCCTCTTCCTCGACGAGATCCACCGCATGTCCCGGCCCGCCGAGGAGATGCTCTACATGGCGATGGAGGACTTCCGCGTCGACGTCATCGTCGGCAAGGGCCCCGGTGCCACCGCCATCCCGCTGGAGCTGCCCCCGTTCACGCTGGTCGGCGCCACCACCCGCGCGGGACTGCTGCCGCCCCCGCTGCGCGACCGCTTCGGCTTCACCGCGCACATGGAGTTCTACGAGCCCGCCGAGCTGGAGCGCGTCGTCCACCGCTCGGCGAGCCTTTTGGACGTCGAGATCGACCCGGCCGGCGCCGCCGAGATCGCCGGCCGCTCCCGCGGCACGCCCCGCATCGCCAACCGCCTGCTGCGCCGCGTCCGCGACTACGCCCAGGTCAAGGCCGACGGCCTGATCACCCAGGACATCGCCGCGGCGGCCCTCGCGGTCTACGAGGTCGACGCCCGCGGCCTCGACCGCCTGGACCGGGCGGTCCTTCAGGCCCTGCTCAAGCTGTTCGGCGGCGGGCCGGTCGGTCTGTCGACCCTCGCCGTGGCGGTGGGGGAGGAGCGGGAGACCGTCGAGGAGGTAGCCGAACCCTTCCTCGTACGGGAGGGGCTGCTGGCCCGTACCCCCCGTGGCCGCGTGGCCACGCCGGCCGCATGGGCGCATCTCGGCCTCACCCCGCCCCGGGCGCAGACCGCGGGAAACGGACAAGGAGACCTGTTCGGGACGTGAGGACGCCGCCGCGGCGCCCGCCCGGCGCGGTATTGGCCGGGTCAGGAACCTGGGTGCCATGCTGAGCGTTGTTCCTTGCGCGCGGACTCGCTTAGACTCCGCCGATGCCGCCGTTGTCGGCGGCACACATACCCCCAACCATCAGGCCGCTCACCATCGCGGTCGTGTGAAGGAAGTTCCGACCCGTGAGTCTCGTGACCCTCCTCCCGTTCATCGTGCTCATCGGGGCCATGTTCCTGATGACCCGGTCGGCCAAGAAGAAGCAGCAGCAGGCGGCCGACATGCGGAACCAGATGCAGCCCGGTTCCGGCGTCCGCACCATCGGGGGCATGTATGCCACGGTCAAGGAGGTCAACGAGGACACCGTCCTCCTCGACGCCGGCCCGGGCGTGGAACTGCTCTTCGCGAAGAACGCCATCGGCGCCGTCCTCTCCGACGACGAGTACAACCGCATCGTCCACGGTGTCGAGCACGACCTGAAGGCCGACGTCGTCCCGGACGACGCCTCCTCCCTCACCGAGTCCGACGACGCTGCCGCCGCTGACGAGAAGTCCGTCGACCTCGGTAAGAAGGACGCCGTCGAGGAGCCCGCCGAGGACGTCGCGGCCGCCGAGGCGAAGGCCGACAGCGAGCCGAAGAAGACCGACGGCGACTCCGACGCGAAGTAGCCCCCGCCTCCCGGAGCGCGCGGGGTTGACCCGCGCGCCCCGGGCACGCGTGGCTCTCGGACGGGATCCCGACTACATGTCATGGCCGCCGGCGCCGACCCGGCGAGAGGCGGCCCGAGAGGGAGTACGAGAAGGTGGCAGCACCTAAGAAGGGCCGGAGCGCGAGCGCCCAGAGCAAGCCGGGACGCTCGCTGGCCCTCATCCTGATCGCCATGGTGGCGCTCACCGGGGGAATGTTCCTCTCCGGGCACACCACCCCGCGCCTCGGTATCGACCTGGCCGGCGGTACGAGCATCACGCTCCGCGCGGAGGCCGAGCCGGGCCAGGAATCCGCGATCAACAAGACCAACATGAACACCGCCGTCGACATCATGGAGCGGCGCGTCAACGGTCTTGGTGTCTCGGAGGCCGAGGTCCAGACCCAGGGCGACAAGAACATCATCGTCAACATCCCCAAGGGCACGAACTCCAAGGAAGCCCGGGACCAGGTCGGCACCACCGCCAAGCTGTACTTCCGCCCGGTCATCGCCACCGAGGTCTCCGGCGCCGCCGCGCAGAAGAGCCCGTCCGCGAGCCCCTCCGGCAGCGCGACGGACAAGGCCACGGACAAGGCGACCGACAAGGCGACCTCCTCCTCGTCCCCCTCGGCGACCGGTACGCCGTCGGCGACCGCCACCACCCAGGGCCGCGCCGCGAGCGACGCCCTGAAGGCCGACCCCACGCCCTCGACGAGCGCGAGCTCCAGCGCCTCCCCGTCGGCCAGCGCCAGCCCTTCGGGCTCCACCGACACCAGCAAGGTCGAGGCGCAGTACGCCGCGCTCGACTGCACCGACGAGACGGCACGCGCCAAGGCCGGCGACGGCGCCAAGCCCGAGGACACCACCGTCGCCTGCGGCCAGAACGCCGGCGGCCAGTGGCAGAAGTACATCCTGGGCCCGGCCGAGGTCGACGGTACGGACGTCGACGAGGCCGAGGCGGTCTTCAACACGCAGACCGCCGCTGGCTGGACCGTCACCATGAAGTTCACCGGGGAGGGCCGCAAGAAGTTCGGTGACATCACCGGCAAGCTCGCCCAGAACCAGCAGCCGCAGAACCAGTTCGCCATCGTCCTGGACAACGAGGTCGTCTCCGACCCCTCCGTGAGCCAGGCGCTGACCGGCGGCAACGCCGAGATCTCCGGCAACTTCGACCAGGCGTCGGCCCAGTCCCTCGCCAACATGCTGTCGTACGGCGCCCTGCCGCTGACCTTCAGTGAGGACAGCGTCACCACGGTGACCGCCGCGCTCGGCGGCGAGCAGCTGAAGGCCGGTCTGATCGCCGGTGCCATCGGCCTCGCGCTGGTCGTGATCTACCTGCTGGTCTACTACCGGGGTCTGTCGCTCATCGCGGTCGCCTCGCTCCTCGTCTCCGCCGCGCTCACCTACGTGATCATGGCCCTGCTCGGCCCGGCCATCGGCTTCGCGCTGAACCTGCCGGCCGTCTGCGGAGCCATCGTCGCCATCGGCATCACAGCGGACTCGTTCATCGTGTACTTCGAACGCGTCCGGGACGAGATCCGCGAGGGCCGCTCGCTGCGCCCCGCCGTCGAGCGGGCCTGGCCGCGCGCCCGGCGCACCATCCTGGTCTCCGACTTCGTGTCGTTCCTGGCCGCGGCGGTGCTCTTCGTGGTCACCGTCGGCAAGGTCCAGGGCTTCGCGTTCACGCTCGGCCTGACCACCGTGCTCGACGTGGTCGTGGTGTTCCTGTTCACCAAGCCGCTGCTGACGCTCCTGGCCCGCCGGAAGTTCTTCGCCAGCGGCCACCCCTGGTCCGGTCTCGACCCCAAGCGCCTCGGGGCGCAGCCGCCGCTGCGCCGTACCCGCCGTCCCTCCGCCCCCGTCGAGACGAAGGAGGCGTGAGATGTCGAAGCTCGGCAACCTCGGCGCCCGACTGCACCGTGGCGAAATCGGCTACGACTTCATCGGCAACCGCAAGATCTGGTACGGCCTGTCCATCCTGATCACCATCACGGCGATCGTGGGTCTCGCGGTGCGCGGCCTGAACATGGGCATCGAGTTCCAGGGCGGCGCGGTCTTCACCACTCCGAAGACCTCCGTCTCGGTCGCCCAGGCGCAGGAGTACGCGGAAGAGGCCTCCGGCCACGACGCCATCGTCCAGAAGCTCGGCGACGGCAAGCTGCGCATCCAGGTCGCGGGCATCGAGACCAAGGAGGCCGACCGGGTCTCCACGGAGCTCGCCAAGGACCTGAAGGTCGACGAGAACGACGTCACCGGTGAGCTGGTCGGCCCCAGCTGGGGTGAGCAGATCGCCAACAAGGCCTGGCAGGGCCTCGGGATCTTCCTGGTCCTGGTGGTGATCTATCTGGCGATCGCCTTCGAGTGGCGCATGGCCGTCGCCGCCTTCGTCGCCCTGATCCACGACATCACCATCACGGTCGGCATCTACGCCCTCGTGGGCTTCGAGGTCACCCCGGGTACGGTGATCGGTCTGCTGACGATCCTCGGTTATTCGCTGTACGACACGGTCGTCGTCTTCGACAGCCTCAAGGAGCAGACGAAGGACATCACCAAGCAGACCCGCTGGACCTACAGCGATGTCGCCAACCGGTCGATCAACAGCACGCTGGTCCGTTCCATCAACACCACGGTGGTCGCGCTGCTGCCGGTGGCGGGCCTGCTGTTCATCGGTGGCGGCTTCCTCGGCGCGGGCATGCTGAACGACATCTCGTTGTCGCTGTTCGTCGGCCTCGCGGCCGGTGCGTACTCCTCGATCTTCATCGCCACGCCGCTCGTCGCCGACCTCAAGGAGCGCGAGCCGCAGATGAAGGCGCTGCGCAAGCGCGTCCTGGCCAAGCGGGCCCAGGCCGCGGCCAAGGGCGAGCCGCTGACCGCCGAGGGTCCGCTGGACGACTCCGGCGCCGAGGACGAGCAGGACGATGCCGCTCCGGCGGTCGTCGGCCCGCGCAACCAGCCCGCGTCCCGCACCCGGGGCCGTGGCCGTCCCTCGGGGAAGCGCCGATGACCGACATCCAGGAGCTGCTGCTCAGCCGTATCCGGGATGTGGCCGACTACCCGGAGCCGGGCGTGATGTTCAAGGACATCACCCCGCTGCTGGCGGACCCGGCGGCGTTCACCGCGCTCACCGACGCCCTCGCGGGGATCGCCGAGCGCACCGGCGCCACCAAGGTCGTCGGCCTGGAGGCCCGGGGCTTCATCCTCGGCGCCCCCGTGGCCGTCCGTGCCGGACTGGGCTTCATCCCGGTGCGCAAGGCGGGCAAGCTCCCCGGAGCGACGCTCAGCCAGGCCTACGACCTGGAGTACGGCTCGGCGGAGATCGAGGTGCACGCCGAGGACCTGAGCGTCGAGGACCGCGTCCTGGTCGTCGACGACGTCCTCGCCACCGGCGGCACCGCCGAGGCCTCGATCCAGCTGATCCGCAGGGCGGGTGCCGAGGTCTCGGGCCTCGCCGTCCTGATGGAGCTCGGCTTCCTGGGCGGCCGGACCCGGCTGGCACCGGCGCTCGACGGGGCACCGCTGGAGGCCCTGCTCACGATCTGAGCCAGTGGGGCGACCCGACGTACGCGGGGCGCACGCTTCCCGGAAGGGGAGGGTGCGCCCCGCGCGCATGTCCGCCCACGCGCGGCCGGGACAGCCGTCGGGACAGCCGTGGCGACAGCCGCCGGAACACTCGTACGCGAGACTCCGGAAAGCCCTCGGCCACCCGGTGGACACCGCCCAGGAATCCCTGGCCCGCCCCTTGTGTTTCTTCCGTACAAGGGCCTCACATCGGCCTGAAGGCGATCCTGCGGCCCAGGATCGCTACCATGGGGTCTCCGGAGCCTGACCGGGGGACCCGGATCGCGCACGAGGAGCCCTCTTGCCAGACGAGGCCCAGCACCTGACCGCCGCCAAGCCCGACTCCGCCTCGGGCCCCGCGGCCAAGCCCGCGCCGAACACGTCGAACGCCAAGAACGACGCCCGCGGGCCGGTCGAGCACGCCCAGTCCGCGCCCGTCGGCAAGTCGGCCGAGCAGTCCCGCCCCAAGCCGGCCCCGCCGGAGCAGAGCGGCACGCCCGCGGTCCGTCCCAACACCGGCCAGCCGCCGCGATCCGGCTCCTCCAACCGCGTCCGCGCCCGTCTCGCCCGCCTCGGCGTGCAGCGCTCCAACCCGTACAACCCGGTGCTGGAGCCGCTGCTGCGGATAGTGCGCAGCAACGACCCGAAGATCGAGACCGCCACTCTCCGCCAGATCGAGAAGGCCTACCAGGTCGCCGAGCGCTGGCACCGCGGCCAGAAGCGCAAGAGCGGCGACCCCTACATCACGCACCCCCTCGCCGTCACCACCATCCTCGCCGAGCTGGGCATGGATCCGGCCACGCTCATGGCGGGACTGCTGCACGACACCGTCGAGGACACCGAGTACGGCCTGGACCAGCTGCGCCGCGACTTCGGCGACCAGGTCGCCCTGCTCGTCGACGGCGTCACCAAGCTCGACAAGGTCAAGTTCGGCGAGGCCGCGCAGGCCGAGACCGTGCGCAAGATGGTCGTGGCGATGGCCAAGGACCCGCGCGTCCTGGTCATCAAGCTCGCCGACCGCCTGCACAACATGCGCACCATGCGCTACCTCAAGCGCGAGAAGCAGGAGAAGAAGGCGCGCGAGACCCTGGAGATCTACGCGCCCCTCGCCCATCGCCTGGGCATGAACACCATCAAGTGGGAGCTGGAGGACCTCGCCTTCGCGATCCTCTACCCCAAGATGTACGACGAGATCGTCCGGCTGGTGGCCGAGCGGGCGCCGAAGCGTGACGAGTATCTGGCCATAGTGACCGACGAGGTCCAACAGGACCTGCGCGCCGCCCGGATCAAGGCCACCGTCACCGGCCGCCCGAAGCACTACTACAGCGTCTACCAGAAGATGATCGTCCGCGGCCGTGACTTCGCGGAGATCTACGACCTGGTCGGCATCCGTGTCCTGGTGGACACCGTCCGCGACTGCTACGCGGCCCTGGGCACCGTCCACGCCCGCTGGAACCCGGTTCCGGGGCGGTTCAAGGACTACATCGCGATGCCCAAGTTCAACATGTACCAGTCGCTGCACACGACGGTCATCGGGCCCAACGGCAAGCCGGTCGAACTCCAGATCCGCACCTTCGACATGCACCGCCGCGCCGAGTACGGCATCGCCGCGCACTGGAAGTACAAGCAGGAGGCCGTCGCCGGCGCCTCCAAGGTGCGTACCGACGTGCCCAAGGCGGGCAAGGGCAAGGACGACCACCTCAACGACATGGCGTGGCTGCGCCAGCTGCTGGACTGGCAGAAGGAGACCGAGGACCCGGGCGAGTTCCTGGAGTCCCTGCGCTTCGACCTGTCCCGCAACGAGGTCTTCGTGTTCACCCCCAAGGGTGACGTCATAGCGCTTCCCGCGGGTGCCACCCCGGTGGACTTCGCCTACGCGGTGCACACCGAGGTCGGCCACCGCACGATAGGGGCACGGGTCAACGGCCGTCTCGTGCCGCTCGAATCCACCCTGGACAACGGCGACCTGGTGGAGGTCTTCACCTCCAAGGCGGCCGGCGCCGGCCCCTCCCGGGACTGGCTCGGCTTCGTGAAGTCGCCGCGCGCCCGCAACAAGATCCGGGCCTGGTTCTCCAAGGAGCGCCGGGACGAGGCGATCGAGCAGGGCAAGGACGCCATCGCCCGTGCGATGCGCAAGCAGAACCTGCCGATCCAGCGCATCCTCACCGGCGACTCCCTCGTCACGCTCGCACACGAGATGCGCTACCCCGACATCTCCTCGCTGTACGCGGCGATCGGCGAGGGCCACGTGGCCGCGCAGAACGTCGTACAGAAGCTGGTGCAGGCCCTCGGCGGCGAGGAGGCGGCCACCGAGGAGATCGACGAGGCGGTCCCGCCGGCCCGCGGCCGCAGCCGCAAGCGGCGCAGCAGCCAGGACCCCGGCGTCGTGGTCAAGGGTGTCGACGACGTCTGGGTCAAACTCGCCCGCTGCTGTACGCCCGTTCCGGGTGACCCGATCATCGGCTTCGTCACCCGCGGTAGTGGCGTATCGGTTCACCGCAGCGACTGTGTGAACGTGGAGTCACTGTCCCGGGAGCCCGAGCGGATCCTCGACGTCGAATGGGCGCCCACGCAGTCCTCGGTCTTCCTGGTCGCCATCCAGGTCGAGGCCCTGGACCGGTCCCGGCTGCTGTCGGACGTCACCCGCGTCCTGTCCGACCAGCACGTCAACATCCTCTCCGCGGCTGTGCAGACCTCCCGCGACCGCGTCGCCACCTCCCGCTTCACCTTCGAGATGGGCGACCCCAAGCACCTCGGGCACGTCCTGAAGGCCGTCCGGGGCGTCGAGGGCGTGTACGACGTGTACCGCGTGACGTCGGCGCGCAGCCGGGCGTAGCCACCGTAGGACCACGAAAAGGGGCTCCCCTCGGGGAGCCCCTTCCCATGTCGGCCTCGGCGCTCAGCCGCCGAACTCCTCCAGGCCCTTCAGAGCCTGGTCCAGCAGGGCCTGGCGGCCCTCCAGCTCACGCTCCAGCTTGTCGGCCTTGGCGTTGTTGCCCTGGGCGCGCGCCTGGTCGATCTGGCCCCTGAGCTTGTCCACCGCGGCCTGGAGCTGACCGGTCAGACCCGCGGCACGGGCGCGTGCCTCCGGGTTGGTCCGGCGCCACTCGGCCTCCTCGGCCTCCTGGATCGCCCGCTCCACGGCGTGCATCCGGCCCTCGACCTTCGGCCGGGCGTCCCGCGGCACATGGCCGATGGCCTCCCAGCGCTCGTTGATCTGGCGGAACGCGGACCGCGCGGCCTTGAGATCCGTCACCGGGAGGATCTTCTCGGCCTCGTGGGCCAGCTCCTCCTTCAGCTTGAGGTTCTCGGCCTGCTCGGCGTCGCGCTCGGCGAAGACCGAGCTGCGCGCGGCGAAGAAGACGTCCTGGGCGCCGCGGAAGCGGTTCCACAGGTCGTCCTCGTGCTCGCGCTGGGCGCGGCCCGCGGCCTTCCACTCCGCCATCAGCTCGCGGTAGCGCGCCGCCGTCGGACCCCAGTCCGTCGACCCGGACAGCGACTCGGCCTCGGCGACCAGCCGCTCCTTGGTCTTGCGGGCCTCCTCGCGCTGCGCGTCCAGCGCCGCGAAGTGCGCCTTGCGCCGCTTGGAGAAAGCCGAGCGCGCGTGCGAGAAGCGGTGCCACAGCTCGTCGTCCGACTTGCGGTCCAGACGCGGCAGGCCCTTCCAGGTGTCCACCAGCGCCCGCAGCCGCTCACCGGCCGCCCGCCACTGGTCGGACTGGGCCAGCTCCTCCGCCTCGACGACCAGCGCCTCCTTGGCGTGCCGGGCCTCGTCGGACTGCTTCGCGCGCTGCTGCTTGCGCTCCTCGCGACGCTTGTCGACGGTCTCCACGAGCTTGTCCAGACGCTGCCGCAGGGCGTCCAGGTCACCGACCGCGTGGTGCGCGTCGACCTGCTCGCGGATGTGGTCGATCGCGGTCTGCGCGTCCTTCGCCGACAGGTCGGTGGTCTTCACTCGCTTCTCGAGGAGGCCGATCTCGACAACCAGGCCCTCGTACTTGCGCTCGAAGTAGGCCAACGCCTCCTCAGGGGAGCCGGCCTGCCAGGAACCGACCACCTGCTCGCCGTCGGCCGTACGCACGTACACGGTCCCCGTCTCGTCGACGCGGCCCCACGGGTCGCTGCTCACAGCGCCTCCTCCACATGATGCCTGCGTGGGGCTTCAGCGCCCCCGGGCATCGTCCACAGTTTCGTCACGGCCAACATAGGCGACCGGCGGGTTGCCTGTCCGCATCCCGCGCGACCGAAATTTCGCAGTTGGGGGGTCAGGATTTGCTGACAGTTGCCTTGTTGATCACCACGGTCGCGTTGGGCGCCGTGTTGCCCGTCGTGGGGTCCGCGGCCTGCGCTCCCGCGGCGGCGAGCTTCTTGAGAACCTTCATCCCCGACTCGGAGACGGTGCCGAACGGCGTGTAGTCGGCCGGCAGCGGACTGTCCTGGTAGACGAGGAAGAACTGGCTGCCGCCGGTGTCACGGCCCTCCCCGGTCTGGGCGTTGTACTGGTTGGCCATCGCGACCGTGCCCGCCGGGTAGACGTCGTCCTTGACGGCCTTGTCCTTGAGGTTCTCGTCCGGGATCGTGTACCCGGGCCCGCCGCTGCCGGTGGCCGTCGGGTCGCCGCACTGCAGGACGTAGATGTTGCTGTCGACCAGACGGTGGCACTTGGTGTGGTCGAAGTAGCCCTTGCCGGCGAGGAAGTTGAACGAGTTCACCGTGTGCGGGGCGGCCGAGGCCTTGAGCGCTATGTCGATGTCACCGCAGGTCGTCTCCAGCTTCATCGTGTAGTCCGCCGACTTGTCGATGGTCATGGCCGGCTCCTTCTTCCAGCTCATGGTCTCGACCTTGCCCGCGGCCGCCTTCTCGCACGGGTCCGGGACCTTGCTGGTCGGCGTCGCGCTCGGGGTGACCTCCGCGCCCGCGTTGGCCTTGCCGTCGTCCCCGTCGAAGGCGCCCGCCGTGTAGAGCCCCAGGCTGCCGATGAGGACGACGCCGACCGCGGACGCGATCACGGCGTTGCGCGTGCGGGATTTGCGCCGCGCGTCCGTGCGCCGCTGCTGCTGCCGCAAGAACTTCTCCCGGGCGAGCTGACGCCGCCGCTGTTCCTGGCTGACCACGGGGTTGTCTCCTCAAGCGTCTTGTACGTCGACCGGTTCGGATGCGTGCCTCGGGCCGACCGTCTGCGTGTGCCCCGTACCGTATATGGGTTCGCTGAGGAATCGGCAGCGCCGGTAGGCTCTGACCTCAGGCGCAGCCCACCGACTTGTCACCCGAACCGACACAACGAAGGACGATCGTGCTCATTGCCGGGTTCCCCGCCGGGGCCTGGGGGACGAATTGCTACCTCGTCGCCCCCGCCGCCGGTGAGGAGTGCGTGATCATCGACCCGGGCCACGAGGCGGCCCCCGGAGTCGAGGAAGCACTCAAGAAGCATCGGCTCAAGCCCGTCGCCGTCGTCCTGACCCACGGTCATCTCGACCACGTGGCCTCGGTCGTCCCGGTGTGCGGAGCGCACGACGTACCGGCCTGGATCCACCCCGAGGACCGGTTCATGATGAGCGACCCCGAGAGGGCGCTCGGCCGCTCCATCGGCATGCAGCTGATGGGGGAGCTGACCATCGGGGAGCCGGACGACGTCAAGGAGCTCACCGACGGCGCGAAGCTGGAGCTGGCGGGTCTGGAGCTGTCCGTCGCCCATGCGCCGGGCCATACCAAGGGGTCGGTGACCTTCGGCCTGCCCGAGGCGGCGGACATCCCGCCGATCCTGTTCTCGGGCGACCTGCTGTTCGCCGGCTCCATCGGCCGCACCGACCTGCCCGGCGGCGACCCGGCCGAGATCCTCGACTCGCTGGCCCGCGTGTGCCTGCCGCTCGAGGACTCGACCGTGGTGCTGTCCGGCCACGGCCCCCAGACGACCATCGGCCACGAGCGCGCCACCAACCCGTATCTGCGGCAGGTGGCGGCCGGCCAGGGAGCCCAGCCCGCTCCCCGACGAGGAATGTGACGAGAGACTTCCGTGAGCACCTTCAAGGCCCCCAAGGGCACGTACGACCTGCTGCCGCCGGAGAGCGCCAAGTTCCTCGCCGTGCGCGAGGCGATCGCCGCACCGCTGCGCGGCTCCGGCTACGGCTACATCGAGACGCCCGGCTTCGAGAACGTGGAGCTGTTCGCGCGCGGTGTCGGTGAGTCCACCGACATCGTGACGAAGGAGATGTACGTCTTCGAGACGAAGGGCGGCGACAAGCTGGCCCTGCGCCCCGAGACGACGGCTCCCGTGCTGCGCGCGGTCCTGGAGGCCAACCTGCACAAGGCGGGCAACCTGCCGGTGAAGGTCTGGTACTCGGGCTCGCAGTACCGCTACGAGCGCCCCCAGAAGGGCCGCTACCGCCACTTCTCCCAGGTCGGCGCCGAGGCGATCGGTGCCGAGGACCCGGCGCTGGACGCCGAGCTGATCATCCTGGCGGACCAGGCGTACCGCTCGCTGGGCCTGAGCAACTTCCGCATCCTGCTCAACAGCCTCGGCGACAAGGAGTGCCGTCCGGTCTACCGCGCCGCCCTCCAGGACTTCCTGAACGGCCTGGACATCGACGAGGACACGCGCCGCCGCGCGGAGATCAACCCGCTCCGCGTGCTCGACGACAAGCGCGAGTCGGTCCAGAAGCAGCTCGGGGACGCCCCGCTGCTGCGCGACTACCTGTGCGACGCCTGCAAGGCGTACCACGAGGAGGTCCGCGAGCTGATCACGGCCGCCGGTGTCTCCTTCGAGGACGACCCGAAGCTGGTGCGCGGCCTGGACTACTACACGCGTACGACCTTCGAGTTCGTCCACGACGGTCTGGGCTCCCAGTCCGCGGTGGGCGGCGGCGGTCGCTACGACGGTCTGTCCGAGATGATCGGCGGCCCCGCGCTGCCGTCCGTCGGCTGGGCCCTGGGCGTCGACCGCACCGTCCTCGCCCTGGAGGCGGAGGGCGTGGAGCTCGAACTCCCCTCCACCACCAGCGTGTTCGCGGTCCCGCTCGGCGAGGAGGCCCGCCGGGTCCTGTTCGCCAAGGTCACCGAGCTGCGCAAGGTCGGCATCGCGGCGGACTTCTCCTACGGCGCCAAGGGCCTGAAGGGCGCCATGAAGAACGCCAACCGCAGCGGCGCCCGCTACACGGTGGTCGCCGGTGAACGCGACCTCGCCGAGGGCGTCGTACAGCTCAAGGACATGGAGTCCGGCGAGCAGAGCGCGATCGGTGTGAACGAGATCGTGGCGGAGCTGGAGTCCCGGCTCGGCTGAGAGGCCACGGAGCGCGGGTACGGCGGGGGTCGCGGCCCCCGCCGTTCGCATGTCCGCGCCCCCCGCCGCACGTATGTCCAAAACCGCACGCCTCCCGTCCCTCGCGTGGGTTTCCTTATCTCCAGCGAACGGTGGGAACGCACCCGTGTGCGGCACAATGGCCCCTGCCCGAAGGATGTCCAACCTCTTCAGCAGACGGAATCGGCGTGATGAGCAAGACCACTGTCAAAGACGTCTCCACCGAGCCCGAGCACGAGCGACCCGTCCAGGCGCCGCGCACCGAAAGCGGCGGGCTCGCCTTCGCGCTGATGCTGCTGGTCACCGGCGCGGCCGGACTGCTCGCCTCGTGGGTCATCACGATCGACAAGTTCAAGCTGCTGGAGGCCAAGGTCGAGGGGAAGACCTTCGTCCCCGGGTGCAGCCTGAACCCGGTCGTCTCCTGCGGCAGTGTCATGGAGAGCGACCAGGCCTCGGCCTTCGGCTTCCCCAACCCGATGCTCGGCCTCGTCGCCTACGGCATCGTCGTCTGCGTCGCCATGAGCCTGCTCGCCCGGGCCCGCTTCCCGCGCTGGTACTGGCTCACCTTCAACGCCGGGACCCTCTTCGGCGTCGGCTTCTGCACCTGGCTGCAGTTCCAGTCGCTCTACCGCATCGGCGCCCTGTGCCTGTGGTGCTCGCTGGCCTGGGTCGCGACGATCATCATGTTCTGGTACGTGACCTCGTTCAACGTGCGCAAGGGCTTCCTGCCCGCGCCGAACTGGCTCAAGGGCTTCTTCGGCGAGTTCACCTGGGTGCTCCCGGTGCTGCACATCGGTGTCATCGGCATCCTGATCATGACCCGCTGGTGGGACTTCTGGACCAGCTGACAGCGCCGCGGGCATTGTCAGTGCCGTGATTTAGGGTTTCAGGGTGGAGCCCGACCTGTTCACCGCCGCGGCAGAAGAACGCCAGGAGAAAGACCCGACCGCCAGTCCCCTGGCCGTTCGGATGCGCCCGCGCACCCTCGACGAGGTGGTGGGCCAGCAGCACCTGCTGAAGCCCGGTTCGCCGCTGCGCAGACTGGTCGGCGAGTCCGGAGGCGGCCCGGCCGGACCCTCCTCGGTGATCCTGTGGGGCCCGCCCGGCACCGGCAAGACGACCTTGGCGTACGTCGTCTCCAAGGCCACCAACAAGCGCTTCGTGGAGCTGTCCGCGATCACCGCCGGCGTCAAGGAGGTCCGCGCGGTCATCGAGGGCGCGCGCCGGGCCACCGGAGGGTTCGGCAAGGAGACCGTCCTCTTCCTCGACGAGATCCACCGCTTCAGCAAGGCCCAGCAGGACTCCCTGCTCCCGGCGGTGGAGAACCGCTGGGTGACACTGATCGCGGCGACCACGGAGAACCCCTACTTCTCGGTCATCTCGCCCCTGCTCTCCCGCTCCCTCCTGCTCACCCTCGAACCCCTCACGGACGACGACGTCAGGGGCCTGCTGCGGCGGGCGCTGGGCGACGAGCGCGGTCTGAAGGACGCCGTCGGTCTCCCCGAGGACGCCGAGGACCACCTGCTGCGCATCGCGGGCGGCGACGCCCGGCGTGCCCTCACCGCGCTGGAGGCCGCCGCCGGGGCCGCCCTGGACAAGGGCGAGACGGAGATCGGGCTCCAGACCCTGGAGGAGACCGTCGACCGCGCGGCCGTGAAGTACGACCGCGACGGCGATCAGCACTACGACGTGGCGAGCGCCCTGATCAAGTCGATCCGCGGCTCCGACGTCGACGCCGCCCTGCACTACCTGGCCCGGATGATCGAGGCCGGTGAGGACCCCCGCTTCATCGCCCGCCGCCTGATGATCTCGGCCAGCGAGGACATCGGCCTCGCCGATCCGAACGCCCTGCCCATCGCGGTCGCCGCCGCCCAGGCCGTCGCCATGATCGGCTTCCCGGAGGCCGCCCTCACCCTCAGCCACGCCACCATCGCCCTCGCCCTGGCCCCCAAGTCGAACTCCGCGACGACCGCGATCGGCGCCGCCATGGAGGACGTGCGCAAGGGACACGCGGGACCCGTTCCGCCGCATCTGCGGGACGGGCACTACAAGGGCGCCGCCAAGCTGGGGCACGCGCAGGGGTACGTCTATCCGCACGATCTGTCCGAGGGCATCGCCGAGCAGCAGTACGCCCCGGACGCCCTCAAGGACCGCGAGTACTACACCCCGACCCGGCACGGCGCCGAGGCGCGGTACGCGGACGCCGTGGAGTGGACCAGGAAGCACCTCGGTCGCAGGCGGTCCTAGACACCGGGTAGAATGCTCCGAAGTGCTGAGTCCCGCGCAGTCAGAGCGGGACAGCCAGCCGGAGCCCCTCGTGGGTTCCAGGAGCGTCGCGCACCGTCGATCGGTGTCGCGGGCAGCCCACCACCATCCGTCGCAGGACGAAACCGGTCGGTGGGCCACTCGCGTGCTGCACGTATGTGCCCAGACCAGGGGAGCGGCTGCCCATCACGCCCAGCAGGGCGCGAGGGGATTCCCCGGCTGCGGATGCGACCTCCCGCCAACACTGACGAGCCGAACACCAAGAAATGAGAGATCGTGGCGAACCAGTCCCGCCCCAAGGTCAAGAAGTCGCGTGCCCTCGGCATCGCGCTGACCCCGAAGGCCGTCAAGTACTTCGAGGCCCGTCCCTACCCGCCGGGTGAGCACGGCCGTGGCCGCAAGCAGAACTCGGACTACAAGGTCCGTCTGCTCGAGAAGCAGCGTCTGCGTGCGCAGTACGACGTGTCCGAGCGTCA
Organism: Streptomyces sp. NPDC003635; assembly: GCF_053587635.1. NCBI lineage: Bacteria > Bacillati > Actinomycetota > Actinomycetes > Kitasatosporales > Streptomycetaceae > Streptomyces > Streptomyces sp. NPDC003635. The sequence continues at coordinate 25,524 of NZ_JBSFOK010000026.1, forward strand.
GCTCGTCCGCGCCTACGAGCGTGCCTCCAAGGTTCAGGGCAAGACCGGTGAGGCCCTGATCATCGAGCTCGAGCGTCGTCTCGACGCCCTGGTCCTGCGTTCGGGCATCGCCCGCACCATCTACCAGGCCCGTCAGATGGTCGTGCACGGCCACATCGAGGTCAACGGCCAGAAGGTCGACAAGCCGTCGTTCCGCGTCCGTCCCGACGACGTCGTGATGGTCCGCGAGCGCAGCCGTGAGAAGACCCTCTTCTCCATCGCCCGTGAGGGCGGCTTCGCCCCCGAGGGCGAGACCCCGCGCTACCTCCAGGTGAACCTCAAGGCCCTGGCGTTCCGCCTGGACCGTGAGCCGAACCGCAAGGAGATCCCGGTGATCTGCGACGAGCAGCTCGTCGTCGAGTACTACGCCCGTTGATCCTTCAGCGGTCGTAGGACACCTGCGCCTCAGCCCGCCGTCTCCCCGCCCCTCCGGGTGGGCGAGGCGGCGGGTTCGTGCGTGTCGAGGGTGACCCGGGTGTGCCGCGCCGGTCCGCGCGGTCCCGGCAGCGCCTCCAGCGCGAGGGCCGCCGGACGCCCCAGACCCAGCGCCCGGGACACCGCGGCCTCCCGGTCCAGCAGCGCCCCCGCCCGTACGCACTGCTCGTACCGCTCGTCGCCGAGCCGCTCCCGGGCCATCGCCTCGCACAGTTCGTGCGGGGCGTTGTAGTACGCCGAGCCGAACAGCGGCAGCCCCACCGACGGCCACATCCGCCCGGCCGCCCCTTGCAGCACCGCGGCCTCCGCCGCGTCGCCGTCGGTCGCGGTGACCAGGGCCAGCAGCTCCACCGTGAGCACCGATCCGAGCAGGTCGTGGAAGGAGTGGGCATCGCCCAGGCAGTCCGTCAGCAGCTCCCGAGCCCGCGGCTGATCACCCTCGCGCCACGCCGCGTACGCCAGCACGTACAGCGCGTACGACCGGGCCCAGCGCTCGCCGTGGTCCTCGCAGACCAGGCGGACGTCCTCGCTCAGCCGCACCGCCTCGTCCAGGTCGCCCTGGAAGGCCCGGGTCATCGCGAGCTCGACCTGGCCCATCAGGACGTTGCTGTTGAGCTCGCCGATCTCCTGGTAGCCGTCCAGCGCCGAGCGCAGCAGCGTTTCAGCGCCTTCCATGTCGTCGCTGACCAGGGCCAGACAGCCGGTGCGATGCTCGGCATAGGCCGCCGCGGTGGGGTTCGCGGACAGTTCCGCCTCCTCCCGGCACTCGTGCAGCGCCGCCAGCGCGGCCACCGTGTCGCCCTGGAGGACCGCCACATAGCCGAGCACCCACAGGGCCTTCAGCCGGGACTGCTCGTGCCCCGAGTCCAGCCGGACCGCCTGGTCCAGCCAGTGCCGCCCCTCCGAGAGACGGCCGCAGCCCACCCAGCAGAACCACAGGGAGCCCGCCAGCAGCTGGCCCAGATGCGCCTCGTCGGGCTCGGACAGACAGTGCTCCAGGGCGCTGCGCAGGTTCGGCAGCTCCGCCTCCACGCGCGCGGCGACCTCGGCCTGGCGCGGTGAGAACCACTCCAGCTCGCACCAGGTCGCCAGCCCCAGGTACCAGTCGCGGTGCCGACGCCGCAGCCGGTCCGCGTCCCCGGTGGCCTCCAGCCAGTCGGCGCCGTAGGCCCGGACGGTGTCCAGCATGCGGTAGCGCACGCCGGTGGCGGTCTCCTCGCGCGAGACGACCGACTGCGCGAGGAGTTCGGAGAGCACGTCGAGGACCTCGTCGGCGTGCAGCCCGTGCCCGCTGCACACGTACTCCACGGCCTCCAGGTCGAATCGGCCGGCGAACACCGACAGCCGCGCCCACAGCAACCGCTCCCGCGGCGTGCACAGTTCATGACTCCAGCCGATCGCCGTGCGCAGTGTCCGATGCCGCCAGGGCGTGTCCCCGCCGGCCCGGGTCAGCAGCCGGAACCGGTCGTCGAGCCGGCTCAGCAACTGCCCCGGCGACAACGCGCGCAGTCGTCCGGCCGCCAGCTCCACGGCCAGCGGGATGCCGTCGAGGCGCCGGCACAGCTCCCGCACGTCGGCATCGCCCGCGACCCGGACCCCGTGCAGCCGGGCCCGGTCCGTGCACAGCTCGACCGCGTCGTCCTCGTCCAGCGGAGCCAGCGGCACCAGGTGCTCGCCCGGCACCGCGAGCGGTCTGCGGCCCGCCGCGAGCACCGAAAGTCCCGGGGCCCGGCCCAGTAACTCGGTGACCAACTCGGCGCAGGCCTCCACCAGATGCTCGAACCCGTCGAGGAGCAGCAGGAGTTCCCGCCCGGCGAGATGGGCGAGGAGGGTCTCGCGCGGTGGGCGCGTGGTGTGGTCGGTGAGGCCCAGCGCCGCCACCACCGCGTGGTCGACGAACGCCGGATCACGCAGCGGCGCCAGCTCCACCCGCCAGACCCCGTCCGCGGGCGCGCACCTCGGGGCGACGCGAGCGGCGAGCCGCGACTTGCCGACTCCGCCCACCCCGGTCACGGTCACCAGTCGCGCTTCCCCCAGCGCCTCGGCCAGGCCCGCGAGTTCGGCCGTACGCCCGACGAAAGCGTCGAGCTCCAGGGGCAGGTTGCCCGCCACCGGGGTGTCCTCAGGCTGTCGATCCCGCATGGGATACGGAGCGTACTCAACCGTAATCACTCCGTACAATCGCTTCGCGCAACTCGGCCGCGCGCGGGCGGTAATCCGGTACGGAGCCCCGCGCCCGGCGCGATAGGCTCGACCCAGGACTTTTCGATGTTGAGGCACGTATCAGGGAGCGGGTGCACACAGTGTCCGGTGGAGAGGTGGCCGGGATCCTGGTGGCCGTGTTCTGGGCGATCCTGGTCTCCTTCCTCGCCGTGGCACTGGTGAGGCTGGCCCAGACGCTCCGGGCCACCACCAAGCTGGTCGCGGAAGTGACCGATCAGGCCGTCCCGCTCCTGGCGGACGCGTCGTCGGCGGTGCGTTCGGCGCAGACCCAGATCGACCGGGTCGACGCCATCGCCTCCGACGTCCAGGAGGTCACCTCCAACGCCTCCGCGCTGTCCACCACCGTGGCCTCCACCTTCGGCGGCCCCCTGGTCAAGGTGGCGGCCTTCGGCTACGGCGTGCGCCGGGCCATCGCGGGCCGCAAGGACGACGTGCCCGTCAAGGAACCCCGGCGTACCGTGATCGTGGGCCGCACGGTTCCGGCCGCACGGCGGGACAAGCGGAAGAAGGGCTGACCGAGCGATGTTCCGCCGTACGTTCTGGTTCACCACGGGTGTCGCGGCCGGTGTCTGGGCCACCACCAAGGTCAACCGCAAGATCAAGCAGCTGACTCCCGAGCACCTGGCCACGCAGGCCGCCAACAAGGCGCTCGAGGCGGGGAACCGTCTCAAGGACCGCGCCGTGGGCTTCGCGCTCGACGTCCGCGACAACATGGCCCAGCGGGAGGCCGAGCTGGAGGACGCGCTGGGCATTCACGCGGACCCCGAACTCCCCGCGCCGCGGCGCCACGCCGCGATCGAGAACCGCAACAAGCCGAAGACGTACGTCATCGACGACACGACGTACTCGTACAACCGGAATGAGGACCACTGATGGAGTCGGCTGAGATCCGCCGCCGCTGGCTGAGCTTCTTCGAGGAGCGCGGGCACACCGTCGTCCCTTCGGCGTCGCTCATCGCGGACGACCCGACTCTGCTCCTCGTCCCGGCCGGCATGGTGCCCTTCAAGCCCTACTTCCTGGGTGAGGTCAAGGCGCCCTACGCCCGCGCCACGAGCGTCCAGAAGTGCGTGCGCACCCCGGACATCGAAGAGGTCGGCAAGACCACCCGGCACGGCACCTTCTTCCAGATGTGCGGCAACTTCTCCTTCGGCGACTACTTCAAGGAAGGCGCCATCAAGTACGCCTGGGAGCTGCTCACCACGCCCCAGGACAAGGGTGGTTACGGCCTGGAGCCGGAGAAGCTCTGGATCACCGTCTACAAGGACGACGACGAGGCCGAGCGCATCTGGCACGAGGTCGTCGGCGTGCCGAAGGAGCGCATCCAGCGCCTCGGCATGAAGGACAACTACTGGTCCATGGGCGTCCCCGGACCCTGTGGCCCGTGCTCCGAGATCAACTACGACCGCGGCCCCGAGTTCGGCGTCGAGGGCGGCCCCGCCGTCAACGACGAGCGGTACGTGGAGATCTGGAACCTCGTCTTCATGCAGTACGAGCGGGGCGAGGGCATCGGCAAGGACAACTTCGAGATCCTCGGAGAGCTGCCGAGCAAGAACATCGACACGGGCCTCGGCCTGGAGCGGCTCGCCATGATTCTGCAGGGCGTGCGGAACATGTACGAGATCGACACCTCCATGGCCGTCATCAAGAAGGCCACCGAGCTGACCGGAGTGGCCTACGGCGACGCCCACGACTCGGACGTCTCCCTGCGCGTGGTCACCGACCACATGCGTACGTCCGTGATGCTCATCGGCGACGGTGTGACGCCGGGCAACGAGGGCCGCGGCTACGTCCTGCGCCGCATCATGCGCCGCGCCATCCGCAACATGCGCCTGCTGGGCGCCACCGGCCCGGTCGTCAAGGACCTGATCGACGTCGTGATCGGCATGATGGGCCGGCAGTACCCCGAGCTGGTCACCGACCGCGAGCGCATCGAGAAGGTCGCCCTGGCCGAGGAGAACGCCTTCCTCAAGACGCTCAAGGCCGGCACCAACATCCTCGACACCGCCGTCACCGAGACCAAGTCCGCCGGCGGCACCGTCCTCTCCGGCGACAAGGCGTTCCTGCTCCACGACACCTGGGGCTTCCCGATCGACCTCACCCTGGAGATGGCCGCCGAGCAGGGCCTGTCCGTGGACGAGGACGGCTTCCGGCGCCTGATGAAGGAGCAGCGCGAGCGCGCCAAGGCCGACGCCCAGGCCAAGAAGACCGGCCACGCCGACATGGGCGCCTACCGCGAGATCGCGGACAGCGCCGGTGAGACCGAGTTCATCGGCTACAGCGACACCGAGGGCGAGTCGACCATCGTCGGCATCCTGGTCGACGGCGCCTCCTCCCCGGCCGCCACCGAGGGCGACGAGGTCGAGATCGTCCTCGACCGCACCCCCTTCTACGCCGAGGGCGGTGGCCAGATCGGCGACACCGGCCGCATCAAGGTCGACTCGGGTGCCGTCATCGAGATCCGTGACTGCCAGAAGCCGGTCCCGGGTGTCTACGTCCACAAGGGCGTCGTGCAGTTCGGCGAGGTCACCGTCGGTGCCAAGGCGCACGCCTCGATCGACGGCCGCCGCCGTACCGCCATCGCCCGCGCTCACTCGGCCACGCACCTCACCCACCAGGCCCTGCGCGACGCCCTCGGCCCGACGGCCGCCCAGGCCGGTTCCGAGAACCAGCCCGGCCGCTTCCGCTTCGACTTCGGTTCGCCGTCCGCCGTTCCGACGGCCGTGATGACCGACGTCGAGCAGAAGATCAACGAGGTGCTCGCCCGCGACCTCGACGTGCACGCCGAGGTCATGGGCATCGACGAGGCCAAGAAGCAGGGCGCCATCGCCGAGTTCGGCGAGAAGTACGGCGAGCGGGTCCGCGTGGTGACCATCGGCGACTTCTCCAAGGAGCTGTGCGGCGGCACCCACGTGCACAACACCGCCCAGCTCGGCCTGGTCAAGCTGCTCGGCGAGTCCTCCATCGGCTCCGGTGTGCGCCGTATCGAGGCCCTCGTCGGCGTCGACGCCTACAACTTCCTCGCCCGCGAGCACACGGTCGTCGCCCAGCTCCAGGAGCTGATCAAGGGGCGCCCCGAGGAGCTCCCGGAGAAGGTCTCCGCCATGCTCGGCAAGCTGAAGGACGCCGAGAAGGAGATCGAGAAGTTCCGCGCCGAGAAGGTGCTCCAGGCCGCGGCCGGGCTCGTCGAGTCCGCCAAGGACATCCGCGGCATCGCGGTGGTCACCGGCCAGGTCCCGGACGGCACGACCCCCGACGACCTGCGCAAGCTGGTTCTCGACGTGCGCGGTCGCATCCAGGGCGGCCGGGCCGCCGTGGTCGCTCTGTTCACCGTCAACAACGGCAAGCCGCTCACGGTCATCGCCACCAACGAGCCCGCCCGCGAGCGCGGCCTCAAGGCCGGTGACCTGGTGCGTACGGCCGCCAAGACCCTCGGCGGCGGCGGTGGCGGCAAGCCCGACGTCGCCCAGGGCGGCGGCCAGAACCCGGCCGCGATCGGCGAGGCCGTGGACGCCGTGGAGCGCCTGGTCGGGGAGACGGCCAAGTAATGCGCAGAGGACGTCGGCTCGCCATCGACGTCGGGGACGCCCGCATCGGGGTCGCCTCGTGCGACCCCGACGGGATCCTCGCCACTCCGGTGGAGACGGTTCCCGGCCGGGACATCCCCGCGGCCCAGCGCCGGTTGAAGCAGCTGGTCGAGGAGTACGAGCCGATCGAGGTCGTCGTCGGGCTCCCGCGCTCCCTCAAGGGGGGCGAGGGCCCGGCCGCGGTCAAGGTCCGCGGCTTCGCCCAGGAGCTCGCCCAGGGCATCGCGCCCGTTCCGGTGCGGCTCGTGGACGAGAGAATGACCACGGTGACGGCCAGTCAGGGACTGCGCGCCTCCGGCGTGAAGTCGAAAAAGGGCAGATCGGTCATCGACCAGGCAGCCGCTGTGATCATCCTCCAGCAGGCGCTCGAATCCGAACGGGTGTCAGGTAAAGCACCGGGCGAGGGCGTCGAAGTGGTCATCTGATCGCGATACGGTAACGTTCCGCGCGATGCGGCGGTGTTCGAACAGCCGCCGCACAACGAGAGGCGGAACGGTAGCCGGGCCGGAAGCCGCGCGACCGCCGCCTCGCGGCTCTAGGGGATCGATGACTGAGTATGGCCGGGGCCAAGGCTCCGAACCGTGGCATCCCGAGGACCCGTACTACGGGGACGACGGATGGGGAGGACAGCAGGCCCAGCAGGGTCAGCAGTCCCCCTACGGCGGCCAGCCGCAGCACTATCCAGAGCAGCCGCAGCAGCCGCAGTACGGCGACTGGGGCACCGGTCAGCAGGGCGGATACGGCCAGGAGCAGTATCCGCACCAGTACGACCAGCAGCAGTACCAGGGCCAGCAGCAGTACCAGCAGGGACACGGTCAGCAGCAGTACCAGGGGCAGGGCCAGCAGGGGTACGGGGACGGCGGCTGGGGCACCGGCACGCATCCGCATGTCCAGTACACCGACCCGTCGGACCCGTACGGCCAGCAGGCCGGAACCTACGGCGGACAGCAGGCGGACTACTACGGCACGCCCGAGGCGTACCCGCCGCCGGAGCCGCCGAGCCGCCGGCAGGCCGAGCCGGAACCGCAGACCGACTGGGACCCGGGCCCCGACCAGGGCGAGCACGCCTTCTTCGCGGGCGGTGGCGGCGACGATGACGACGACCTCGACGACGAGCCGGGCGACCGGCGCGGGCGGGGCGAACGGCGGGGCCGGGGCGGCAAGGAGAAGAAGCGCCGCAGCGGATGCGCCTGCCTGGTGGTCCTGGCGGTGTTCGGCGGCGGTATCGCCGGAGTCGGGTATTTCGGGTACCAGTTCTACCAAAATCGTTTCGCCTCGGCCCCGGACTACGCGGGCGACGGCACCGACGAGACGGTCTCCGTCACCGTCCCCAAGGGCGCCGGCGGCGCCGCGATCGGGCGGATGCTCAAGGACGCGGGCGTGGTCAAGAGCGTCGACGCGTTCGTCTCCGCGTTCACCCAGAACGACCGGGCGGGCACCATCCAGGCCGGCTCCTACCTGCTGAACAAGCAGATGTCCGCCGAGAGCGCCGTCGAGATGATGCTCGACCCGAAGAGCCAGAACAACCTGGTCGTCCCCGAGGGCACGCGCAATGTCGCGGTCTACAAAGAGATCGACACCCGCCTCGGACTGGACAAGGGCACCACGGCGAAGGTCGCCAAGGAGAAGTACAAGGGCCTTGGGCTGCCCGACTGGGCGCAGGGTCACGAGAACGTGAAGGACCCGCTCGAAGGCTTCCTGTACCCCTCCAGCTACGCGGCCGGAAAGGGCGACAAGCCGGAGGACGTCCTGAAGGAGATGGTCGCCCGGGCCAAGGAGAAGTACGAGGACCTGGGCCTGGAGAAGAAGGCCGAGAGCCTGGGCCTCGACGGGCCTTGGGAGCTGCTCACCGTGGCGAGCCTGGCGCAGGCCGAGGGCACCAGCCACGACGACTTCCGGAAGATGGCCGAGGTCGTCTACAACCGCCTGGAGCCGGGCAACCCGCAGACGTACGGCGCTCTGGAGTTCGACTCCACGTACAACTACATCAAGAACCAGAGCAAGATCGACCTGACGATCGCCGAGCTGAAGCAGTACAACAACCCGTACAACACGTACTACGTCAAGGGGCTGCCGCCCGGTCCCATCGACAACCCTGGTGAAGAGGCGCTGAAGGGCGCGCTGAACCCGACCAGTGACGGCTGGTACTACTTCATCTCGCTGGACGGCAAGACCAGCAAGTTCACCAAGACGCTCGCCGAGCACGAGAAGCTGGTGGAGAAGTTCAACGCCTCGCGGAACGACGACTGAGGACAGGTTCCATGACAGCTCGGGCCGCAGACGCCCGCCGCCGGGCCGCCGTGCTCGGCTCGCCCATCGCCCACTCCCTCTCGCCGGTGCTGCACCGCGCCGCCTACGAGGAGTTGGCGCTCACCGGTTGGACGTACGACCGGTTCGAGGTGGACGAGGCCGCGCTGCCCGGGTTCTTCGCGGAACTCGGTCCCGAGTGGGCCGGGCTGTCGCTGACCATGCCGCTGAAGCGGGCGGTCATTCCGCTGCTCGACGAGATCAGTGAGACGGCCCGCTCGGTGGAGGCGGTCAACACCGTCGTGTTCACCGAGGACGGCCGCCGGGTCGGTGACAACACCGACATCCCCGGCATGGTCGCCGCGCTGCGCGAGCGCGGCATCGAACAGGTCGACTCCGCGGCGATCCTGGGCGCCGGCGCCACCGCGTCCTCCGCGCTGGCCGCCCTCGCGCGCGTCTGCACCGGCGAGGTCGTGGCCTACGTCCGCAGCGCGGCCCGCGCCGCGGAGATGCGGCAGTGGGGCGAGCGGCTGGACATCGAGGTGCGTACGGCGGAGTGGGCCGACGCCGCCGAGGCGCTCCGCGCGCCCCTGGTCATCGCCACCACTCCGGCCGGTACGACCGACGAGCTCGCCTCCGCCGTACCGGAGCGGCCGGCCACCCTGTTCGACGTGCTCTACGAGCCGTGGCCCACCGAACTGGCGGCCCGCTGGTCCATGTTCGGCGGGGCCGTCGTCAGCGGACTCGACCTCCTGGTGCACCAGGCCGTCCTCCAGGTCGAGCAGATGACGGGCCTCGCCCCGGCCCCGCTGGACGCCATGCGGAAAGCGGGCGAACACGCGCTCGAAGCCCGCTAAGATCCACTCCGGTTCCGCAGGGGGCGGGGCCGGGAGGGGGGACTCGCTCGATGTCCACCGGCGTGTCGCTGGCGTCCGCCAAGAGCCAGATCTTCGAGAGCCTGCTGTGGTTCCTGCCCGACTGGGTGCAGAACACCGTGCTCGTCCTGATCGTCGTGGCCGTCCTGGCGGCCTGGGGGCTGAAGCTCCGCAACAAGATCGCCTACCGCCGTGCCCTGCGCCAGGCTCAGGCACAGCCGGTCCCGGCCGCCTCGTACGACCAGGGCAGCGGCGCCGACCACCTGGGCGCGTACGCCCCGCAGCGGCGGGCGGAGGACGGCTCCGTCTGATGGCGTGGCCGCGCCGCGGGCTGACACATTCGCGTCCGACTGATGGACCGGCGGCCGGGGACCGGCCCGGGACGTGGGAGGATCGGAAGTGGCGGGCCGGGGCCGCGCACCTGGTTCAGCCGTCGCCGTACGCGAGGACACGCGTACGAAGGGCAGTACCAGGGCGCGAGCACTGAGGAGCATCGTTGAGCAGGTTGCGCTGGCTGACCGCGGGGGAGTCCCACGGCCCCGCACTCGTGGCGACGCTGGAGGGCCTTCCGGCCGGCGTGCCGATCACGACGGAGATGGTGGCGGACCACCTGGCCCGGCGCCGGCTCGGCTATGGCCGCGGTGCGCGGATGAAGTTCGAGCGCGACGAGGTCACCTTCCTCGGCGGCGTCCGGCACGGCCGCACCCTCGGCTCCCCGGTGGCCATCATGGTCGGCAACACCGAGTGGCCCAAGTGGGAGCAGGTCATGGCGGCCGACCCGGTCGACGAGGAGATCCTCGCCGGACTCGCCCGCAACGCCCCGCTGACCCGGCCCCGTCCCGGTCACGCGGACCTCGCCGGCATGCAGAAGTACGGCTTCGACGAGGCCCGGCCGATCCTGGAGCGCGCCTCGGCGCGTGAGACCGCGGCCCGGGTGGCGCTCGGCGCGGTGGCGCGGTCGTACCTGAAGGAGACCGCCGACATCGAGATCGTCAGCCATGTCGTCGAGCTGTGCTCCGTGAAGGCTCCGCACGGCGTGTACCCGACCCCGGCCGACGTGGAGAAGCTGGACGCCGACCCGCTGCGCTGCCTGGACGCGGACGCGTCGAAGGCGATGGTCGCGGAGGTCGACCAGGCGCACAAGGACGGCGACACCCTCGGCGGCGTGGTCGAGATCCTGGCCTACGGCGTACCGGTGGGCCTCGGCTCGCACGTGCACTGGGACCGCAAGCTGGACGCGCGGCTCGCCGGTGCCCTCATGGGCATCCAGGCGATCAAGGGCGTCGAGGTCGGCGACGGCTTCGAGCTGGCGCGGGTGCCGGGCTCGAAGGCGCACGACGAGATCGTCAACACGCCCGAGGGCATCAAGCGGGTCTCCGGCCGCTCCGGTGGCACCGAGGGCGGTCTGACCACCGGTGAGCTGCTGCGGGTCCGCGCCGCGATGAAGCCCATCGCGACCGTGCCGCGCGCCCTGCAGACCGTGGACGTCACCACCGGCGAGGCCGCCCAGGCCCACCACCAGCGCTCCGACGTCTCCGCGGTCCCGGCCGCGGGCATCGTCGCCGAGGCCATGGTGGCCCTCGTCCTCGCGGACGCGGTCGCGGAGAAGTTCGGCGGCGACAACGTGGCGGAGACCCGTCGCAACGTCCAGTCGTACCTCGACAACCTGGCGATCCGATGAACCCAGTGGTGGTGCTCGTCGGCCCGATGGGCGTGGGCAAGTCCACCGTCGGGCGGCTGCTGGCCGAGCGGCTCGGCGTCGGGTACCGGGACACGGACGACGACATCGTCGCCGAGCAGGGCCGGACCATCGCCGAGATCTTCGTCGACGAGGGCGAGTCCGCCTTCCGCGCGATCGAGAAGCAGGCGGTGCTGCGGGCGCTGGGCGAGCACGAGGGCGTCCTCGCGCTGGGCGGCGGCGCGATCCTGGACGAGGGCACGCGCGCCGCGCTCGCCGGCCTTCGGGTCGTCTACCTCTCGATGGACGTCGAGGAGGCGGTCCAGCGCACCGGCCTCAACGCCGCCCGCCCGCTGCTCGCCGTCAACCCGCGCAAGCAGTGGCGCGAACTGATGGAGGCGCGACGGCACCTGTACGAGGGGATCGCCACGGCGGTCGTCGCCACTGACGGCCGTACGCCCGAGGAAGTCACCGAAGTCGCCCTGGACGCACTGGAGTTGAAAGAAGCATGAGCGAGGCAGTGACGCGGATCCAGGTCGGCGGCACGGCGGGCAGTGAGCCGTACGAGGTCCTGGTGGGCCGTCAGCTCCTGGGCGAGCTCGGCGGGTTGATCGGCGACCGGGTCAAGCGGGTCGCGGTGATCCACCCCGAGGCGCTCGCGGAGACCGGCGACGCGCTGCGTGCCGACCTCGTCGAGCAGGGCTACGAGGCCGTCGCCATCCAGGTGCCGAACGCGGAGGAGGCCAAGACCGCCGAGGTCGCCGCCTACTGCTGGAAGGCGCTCGGTCAGTCCGGCTTCACCCGCACCGACGTCGTCGTGGGCGTCGGCGGCGGTGCCACCACCGACCTCGCCGGGTTCGTCGCGGCGACCTGGCTGCGCGGGGTGCGCTGGATCGCGGTGCCCACCACCGTTCTGGCGATGGTGGACGCGGCCGTCGGCGGCAAGACCGGTATCAACACCGCCGAGGGCAAGAACCTCGTCGGCGCCTTCCACCCGCCCGCCGGTGTCCTGTGCGACCTGGCCGCGCTGGACTCCCTCCCGGTCAACGACTACGTCTCCGGACTCGCCGAGATCATCAAGGCCGGCTTCATCGCCGACCCGGCGATCCTCGACCTCATCGAGTCCGACCCCCAGGCCGCCCGCACCCCGGAGGGTCCGCACACCGCCGAGCTGATCGAGCGGTCGATCCGGGTGAAGGCCGAAGTGGTCTCCTCCGACCTCAAGGAGTCGGGCCTGCGCGAGATCCTCAACTACGGGCACACCCTCGGCCACGCCATCGAGAAGAACGAGCGCTACAAGTGGCGCCACGGCGCCGCGGTGGCCGTCGGCATGCACTTCGCGGCGGAGCTGGGGCGTCTCGCGGGCCGTCTGGACGACGCGACCGCCGACCGGCACCGTTCGATCCTGGAGGCGGTCGGCCTTCCGCTGCACTACCGCTACGACCAGTGGCCCAAGCTGCTGGAGACCATGAAGGTCGACAAGAAGTCCCGCGGCGACCTGCTCCGTTTCATCGTCCTGGACGGCCTCGCCAAGCCGACCGTTCTGGAGGGTCCGGATCCCGCGGTGCTGCTGGCCGCGTACGGAGAAGTGGGTCAGTAAGTCCCCGGGCATGGCGTAACGCCCGATTTTCCTGTGGGGATGGGCACTTCGGACCGCCCTCGGCCGTTCACCAATCGGCGGCCGGGGGCGGTACCGTTCGGTAGGGAGCGGGGCCAGGGCCTCGCTGTCAGCGCCCATGGCCCGTACGAGATGGAGTGGCACCGGATGCAGCACGCAGTGGGTTCTCCGCTGCCGCCGCCCCACCAGCCGGGGCACGGACCGGCCGTCGGCTGGTCACCGGCCGCACAGCACGCAGGCCCTCCGCACCAGGGGGCGGCACCGGTACCCCCGGGTTTCGCGGCTCCGCCCCCGGGCCCGGTTCCGCCGGCCCCGCATCACTCGGCGCCCCCGCACGTGCCGCAGCCCCAGGCGCCGCAGCACGCCCCGCAGCCGCCGCGCCCCGACACCACCGGCCATGTGCCGCTGCCGCCCGGCGGCCCGGTCGCCGTGCCGAGCGCCCCGGCGGCGCCCGATCCGGCCGCCACGACCCTCGCGGTCCTGCTGATCGGTCCGGCGGGCGCGGGGAAGACGAGCGTCGCCAAGTACTGGGCCGACCATCGCCGGGTCCCCACGGCCCACATCAGCCTCGACGACGTCCGCGAGTGGGTCCGCTCCGGCTTCGCCGATCCGCAGACCGGCTGGAACGACAACTCCGAGGCCCAGTACCGCCTGGCCCGCCGCACCTGCGGCTTCGCCGCCCGGAACTTCCTGGCCAACGGCATCTCCTGCATCCTCGACGACGCGGTCTTCCCCGACCGCCCGGTCGTCGGCCTCGGTGGCTGGAAGCGGCACGTGGGTCCGGGACTGCTGCCGGTGGTCCTGCTGCCGGGCCTGGAGATCGTCCTGGAGCGCAACGCGGAACGCTCGGGCAACCGCCGCCTCACCGACGAGGAGGTCGCCCGCATCCACGGCCGCATGGCCGGCTGGTACGGCTCGGGGCTGCCGATCATCGACAACTCCCAGCTCGACGTCCCCCAGACGGCACAGGTCCTGGACGACGTACTGGCACGGTCCATAGCGAGCCCGCCGAGCTGGTAGGGAACTGCAGGGCGCCGGGGACCTGTACGTACCTGAAGGGGCGCGGGGAACTGCGTGAGCAACCCCCACCAGGCACGCACGCGGCACGCAACCGCTCCTGGCACGCCGTCCCCCGAACGCCCTCCCAACCAGCACAAACCCGACAAGACTCCTAGGCTCGAGTCATGTCAGAGGTGTACGCCACCCGCAGAGCAACACTCAGGGACCGCTGCCAAGCCGGCGGCAGCCAAGCCGCACTGGTCACCCGCCCCGCCAACGTGCGGTACCTCGCGGGCGCCGCCCCCAAGCGAGCCGTTCTGCTCATCGGCCGCACCGAGGACGTCCTGGTGTGCACCGACCCGCCCGACGACCGCCCCGCGGAAGCCCGCCTGGACGAGTCGCTCCGGGTGCACAAACTCCCCGGCGCCGGCGGCGATCCTGCGGTGGCCGCTGCGGATCTCGCCGAGGCGCAGCGCGCGGACTGCCTCGCCGTCGAGGAACACCACCTCACCGTCGCCCGCCACCGCGCGATCCGCTCCGTGGCCCCCCGGCTCCGCCTGGCCGATCTCGGGGGAGCGGTGGAACAGCTCAGGGTGGTCAAGGACGAGGAGGAGATCTCCTGCCTCCGCATCGGCGCCGAGATCGCCGACCAGGCCCTCGGCGAGCTGCTGGAGTCCATCCTCGTCGGCCGGACCGAGCGGCATCTCGCGCTGGAACTGGAGCGCCGGCTCGTCGACCACGGCGCCGACGGCCCGGCCTTCCCCACCTCCGTCGCGACCGGCCCCAACTCCGGCCGCCGCGCCCACCGGCCCACCGATCGGCGCGTCGAGGAGGGCGATTTCCTCTCCGTCTGCCTGGGGGCCACCTACCGCGGCTATCGTTGCGAGATCGGCCGTACCTTCGTCATCGGCACGTCTCCCGCGGACTGGCAGATCGAGTTGTACGACCTCGTCTTCGCCGCTCAGCGCGCCGGGCGGGAGTCTCTGGCGCCCGGCACCGCCTACCGGGACGTGGACCGTGCGGCGCGTCAGGTGCTGGACTCCGCGGGACATGCGCAGGGGCTGCCACCGCTCACCGGGCATGGCGTCGGACTCGAAATCGACGAGGACCCGCAGTTGGCCCCCGCGGCCATGGGTAAACTGGACGCTTGCGTGCCGGTCACCGTCGAACCGGGGGTCCACCTCCCGGGCCGGGGCGGCGTCCGGATCGATGACACGCTCGTCGTCCGCCCCGAGGCGGACGGCGGACCCGAGCTACTCACCATCACGACCAAGGAGCTGCTCGCACTATAGGCAGGTGCGTGCCCCCGGGGTCGTCCACGTCAGTCCAGGAGATTCCGCAACCGTGGCTTCCACGAACGACCTCAAGAACGGCATGGTGCTCAAGCTCGAAGGCGGCCAGCTCTGGTCCGTCGTCGAGTTCCAGCACGTCAAGCCCGGCAAGGGCCCGGCCTTCGTGCGCACCAAGCTCAAGAACGTGCTGTCCGGGAAGGTCGTCGACAAGACCTTCAACGCCGGCGTGAAGGTCGAGACGGCCACCGTCGACAAGCGGGACATGCAGTTCTCCTACATGGACGGCGAGTACTTCGTCTTCATGGACATGGAGACCTACGACCAGCTCATGGTCGACCGCAAGGCCGTCGGCGACGCCGCCAACTTCCTGATCGAGGGCTTCACCGCAACCGTCGCGCAGCACGAGGGCGAGGTGCTCTTCGTCGAGCTGCCGGCCGCCGTCGAACTCGTCATCCAGGAGACCGAGCCGGGTGTCCAGGGCGACCGCTCCACCGGTGGCACCAAGCCCGCCATCCTGGAGACCGGCCACCAGATCCAGGTCCCGCTCTTCATCACCACCGGTGAGAAGATCAAGGTGGACACGCGTACCAGCGACTACCTCGGCCGGGTGAACAGCTAACCGTGGCCGCCCGCAACACGGCCCGCAAGCGCGCCTTCCAGATCCTCTTCGAGGGCGACCAGCGCGGCGCCGACGTCCTGACGGTCCTCGCGGACTGGATCCGGCTCTCCCGGGCCGACACCCGGCAGCCGCCGGTGAGCGAGTACACGATGCAGCTGGTCGAGGGCTACGCGGAGCACGCGAAGCGGATCGACGAGCTGATCGCCCAGTACTCGGTCGGCTGGACGCTGGACCGGATGCCGGTCGTCGACCGCAACATCCTGCGGCTCGGCGCCTACGAGCTGATCTGGGTCGACGAGACCCCGGACGCCGTCGTGCTGGACGAGATGGTGCAGCTGGCCAAGGAGTTCTCCACGGACGAGTCGCCGGCCTTCGTCAACGGCCTGCTCGGCCGTCTGAAGGAGCTCAAGCCGACGCTGCGCCGGGAGGCGTAGGCGGCGGTACGACGAACGCCGGGGCCCGCAGCGAACGCCCGCTGCGGGCCCCGGCGTTTGTGCGCCTCTGGCACGGGGTGGTGCGGGCGCCGACGGCCGGGCGATGGTCCGTGGCTTGTCGCGCAGTCCCCCGCGCCGCCGGGGAGCTCCTCCCGCCCGGCGTTGCGAGGGGCCGCCGTCCCGTGCGGGGGAGAAAGACCGCCGGGGTGGCGGGAGCCGTTAGCTCCTACCACCCCGGCGTTACGTTTCTGCTCAACCCGCGGAGCGCTCAGCTCTCCTCGTGGGACACCGCGCGACGGGCGTCGGCGTCCAGCACACCCCAGCTGATCAGCTGCTCGGTGAGGACCGAGGGGGACTGGTCGTAGATGACGGCGAGTGTGCGCAGGTCGTCCTGGCGGATCGAGAGCACCTTGCCGTTGTAGTCACCGCGCTGCGACTGGATCGTCGCGGCGTAGCGCTGGAGGGGGCCCGCCTTCTCGGCCGGGACGTGGGCCAGCCGCTCCAGGTCCAGGACCAGCTTCGGCGGCGGCTCGGCGGCGCCGCCCGGCGTGGTGCCCGGGAGCAGCTCCTGGACCGGAACGCCGTAGAAATCCGCCAGCTCGGCAAGACGCTGTACGGTCACGGCACGGTCGCCGCGCTCGTACGAACCGACCACCACGGCCTTCCAGCGTCCCTGGGACTTCTCCTCGACACCGTGGAGGGAAAGGCCCTGCTGGGTGCGGATGGCCCGGAGCTTGGCCCCGAGCTGTTTGGCGTATTCGCTGGACATATAGCTCCCCGGACACTGTGTCGACGCGGCCGGCCGTCTTCCTGCCGCGCGGCTGGTAACTCACTGTGAGGTTACGCAGCGTGACTCTTGTGCGTCAAGCCGAATGGTCCACACCGACTCTTCCGTGGTCGCGGCGACCCATTGGGCCAAGGGGGTGATCCGGGTCCGTTTCCCGGCCTGCTACGGTGGATGACGCAAACCCGACGTCCTTTAAGGTCCGTCCCGTGAGGCGGAGAAGGAGGTCCTCTTCGTATGGACATGCAAGCGTCCGATGCGCGGCCCGTTCTCGAAGGCCCCGACATCGCGCGGGTCCTGACCCGCATCGCCCACGAGATCGTCGAACGCGCCAAGGGCGCCGACGACGTGGTGCTCCTCGGCATCCCCACCCGCGGCGTCTTCCTCGCCCGGCGGCTCGCCGTCAAGCTCGAAGAGATCACCGAGCGCAAGATCCCGGTCGGCTCGCTGGACATCACCATGTACCGCGACGACCTGCGCATGCACCCGCCGCGTGCGCTGGCCCGCACCGAGATCCCCGGTGACGGGATCGACGGCCGCCTCGTCGTCCTCGTCGACGACGTGCTCTTCTCCGGTCGCACCATCCGCGCCGCCCTCGACGCGCTGGGCGACATCGGCCGCCCGCGCGCGGTGCAGCTCGCCGTGCTCGTCGACCGCGGTCACCGGGAACTGCCCATCCGCGCCGACTACGTCGGCAAGAACCTCCCCACGTCGTTGCGGGAGACGGTCAAGGTCCAGCTCACCGAGGAGGACGGTCGCGACACCGTGCTGCTCGGTGTGAAGCAGACCCAGTAGCAGGCCGACGGGACATGCCGGCCCTCGGCATGCCCTGACCTGCCCCGAATCTCCCGAAACCTGAACTGCCTTACGGAGCCTGACAGATGCAGCGTCATCTCATCTCGGCCGCCGACCTCACCCGCGACGACGCCGTCCAGATCCTCGACACCGCCGAGGAGATGGCCCGGGTGGCCGACCGGCCCATCAAGAAACTGCCGACCCTGCGCGGCCGTACGGTCGTCAACCTCTTCTTCGAGGACTCCACGCGCACCCGGATCTCCTTCGAGGCGGCCGAGAAGCGGCTGTCCGCGGACGTCATCAACTTCTCCGCCAAGGGATCCAGCGTCTCCAAGGGCGAGTCGCTCAAGGACACCGCCCAGACGCTGGAGGCCATGGGCGTCGACGCCGTGGTGATCCGGCACGGCGCCTCGGGAGCGCCGTACCGCCTCGCCAACTCGGGCTGGATCGACGCCGCCGTCATCAACGCCGGTGACGGCACCCACCAGCACCCGACCCAGTCGCTGCTCGACGCCTTCACCATGCGCCGCCGACTGGTCGGCCGGGACGCCGGGCTCGGCCAGGACCTGGCAGGCAAGCGGATCACGATCGTCGGCGACGTCCTGCACAGCCGGGTCGCCCGCTCCAACGTCGACCTGCTGCACACCCTCGGCGCCGAGGTCACCCTGGTCGCCCCGCCGACGCTGGTGCCGGTCGGCGTCGAGACCTGGCCCTGTGAGGTGAGTTACGACCTCGACAGCACGCTTCCCAAGTCCGACGCGGTGATGATGCTCCGCGTCCAGCGCGAGCGGATGAACGCCGCGTTCTTCCCGACCGAGCGCGAGTACTCGCGGCGCTACGGCCTCGACGGCGACCGCATGGCGAAGATGCCCGAGCACGCCATCGTGATGCATCCGGGCCCGATGGTCCGGGGCATGGAGATCACCGCAGAGGTCGCCGACTCCGAGCGCTGCACCGCCATCGAGCAGGTCGCAAACGGAGTCTCCATCCGGATGGCCGTCCTGTACCTGCTGCTGGGCGGCAGCGAGCCCGCCGTCAGCCACACCCGTATCGAGGAGAAGTAAGACAGATGAGCAAGATCCTGATCCGTGGTGCGAAGGTGCTCGGCGGCGAGCCGCAGGACGTCCTGATCGACGGCGAGGTGATCGCCGAGGTGGGCGCCGGTCTGCAGGCCGAGGGCGCCGAGGTGGTCGAGGCGGCCGGCAAGGTGCTGCTGCCGGGCCTGGTCGACCTGCACACCCATCTGCGCGAGCCGGGCCGCGAGGACTCCGAGACCGTCCTGACCGGAACCCGCGCCGCCGCCTCCGGCGGCTACACCGCCGTGTTCGCCATGGCCAACACCTTCCCCGTCGCCGACACCGCCGGCGTCGTCGAGCAGGTCTGGCGGCTGGGCCGCGAGCACGGGTACTGCGACGTGCAGCCCATCGGCGCCGTCACCGTCGGCCTGGAGGGCAAGAAGCTCGCCGAGCTGGGCGCCATGCACGAGTCGGCGGCCGGGGTCACCGTCTTCTCCGACGACGGCAAGTGCGTCGACGACGCCGTGATCATGCGGCGGGCCCTGGAGTACGTGAAGGCCTTCGGCGGTGTCGTCGCCCAGCACGCGCAGGAGCCCCGGCTGACCGAGGGCGCCCAGATGAACGAGGGCGTCGTCTCCGCGGAGCTGGGCCTCGGCGGGTGGCCCGCGGTGGCCGAGGAGTCGATCATCGCCCGGGACGTCCTGCTCGCCGAGCACGTCGGCTCCCGCGTCCACATCTGCCACCTCTCGACCGCCGGCTCGGTGGAGATCGTCCGCTGGGCCAAGTCCCGCGGCATCGACGTCACCGCCGAGGTCACCCCGCACCACCTGCTCCTCACCGACGAGCTGGTCCGCACGTACAACCCGGTCTACAAGGTCAACCCGCCGCTGCGCACCGAGCGTGACGTGATGGCGCTGCGCGAGGCGCTCGCGGACGGCACGATCGACATCGTCGCCACCGACCACGCCCCGCACCCGCACGAGGACAAGGACTGCGAGTGGGCCGCCGCCGCCATGGGCATGGTCGGCCTGGAGACCGCGTTGTCAGTGGTGCAGGAGACCATGGTCGACACCGGGCTCCTCGACTGGGCCGGGGTCGCCGCGCGCATGTCCTTCAAGCCCGCCGAGATCGGGCAGGCGAAGGGCCACGGCCGTCCCGTCTCGGCTGGTGAGCCCGCCAACCTCACGCTCCTCGACACGGAATACCGTGGGTCCGTGGACCCCGCGGGCTTCGCCTCGCGCAGCCGCAACACTCCGTACCAGGGGCGTGAGCTGCCGGGCCGTGTGACGCACACGTGGCTCCGGGGCAAGGCCACGCTCGTCGACGGGAAGCTCACGTGACACCACTCCTGACCATCGCCGCCGAACAGAAGTCGGCCGAGGTGACCGACTGGGCCGCCCGCATCGGCTGGCTCGTCGGCCTCGCCCTCTTCGTCGCGCTCGTGTACTGGCTGATGCGCGAGGGCTGGAAATGGCGCGGCACGCTCCAGGGCGACCTGCCCGAGCTGCCCAGCGCGCCCGCAGAGCCGGGCCCGGTCAGACTGAGCATGAGCGGCCGGTACCACGGCTCCACCACCGCGGGGCAGTGGCTCGACCGCATCGTGGCGCACGGCCTCGGTACCCGCAGCCGGGTCGAGCTCACCCTGACGGACGCGGGCCTGGACGTCGTACGCCCCGGGGCGAGCGACTTCTTCGTCCCGACCGAACAGCTGCGCGAGGCCCGGCTCGACAAGGGCATCGCGGGCAAGGTCCTCACCGAGGGCGGACTGCTCGTCGTGACCTGGGCGCACGGCGACCGAATGATCGACTCCGGCTTTCGCTCGGACACGGCCGCCGAGCACACCGAGTGGGTCGACACCCTGAATCAGATGATCAACAAGACGGAAGGCGCACGATGACGACCTCCACAAGGGGAGCCACCAAGGTTCCCGCCGTCCTCGTCCTGGAGGACGGCCGGATCTTCCGCGGCCGTGCCTACGGGGCCGTGGGGGTGACCTTCGGCGAGGCCGTGTTCTCCACCGGCATGACCGGCTACCAGGAGACCCTCACCGACCCGTCGTATCACCGTCAGGTCGTCGTGATGACCGCCCCGCACGTCGGCAACACCGGGGTCAACGACGAGGACCCCGAGTCGAAGCAGATCTGGGTCGCCGGTTACGTCGTGCGCGACCCCGCGCGCGTGCCGTCCAACTGGCGCTCCCGGCGCTCGCTGGACGAGGAGCTGCGCCACCAGGGCGTCGTCGGGATCTCCGGCATCGACACCCGCGCGCTCACCCGCCACCTGCGCGAGCGCGGCGCCATGCGCGTCGGCATCTTCTCCGGCAACGCCCTGCCCGACGAGGGCACCATGCTCGCCGAGGTCCGCCAGGCCCCGGAGATGAAGGGCGCCGACCTCTCCGCCGAGGTCGCCACCAAGGAGGCGTACGTCGTCCCCGCGATCGGCGAGAAGAAGTTCACCGTCGCCGCCGTCGACCTCGGCATCAAGGGCATGACCCCGCACCGGATGGCCGAGCGCGGCATCGAGGTGCACGTGCTGCCGGCCACGGCGACCCCCGAGGAGGTCTACGCCGTGAACCCGGACGGCGTGTTCTTCTCCAACGGTCCCGGTGACCCGTCCACCGCCGACCACCCGGTCTCCGTCATGCAGGCGGTCCTGGAGCGCGGCACCCCGCTCTTCGGGATCTGCTTCGGCAACCAGATCCTCGGCCGCGCCCTCGGCTTCGGCACCTACAAGCTGAAGTACGGCCACCGCGGCATCAACCAGCCCGTGCAGGACCGTACGACCGGCAAGGTCGAGGTCACCGCGCACAACCACGGCTTCGCCGTCGACGCCCCGCTCGACCAGGTCTCCGAGACCCCCTACGGCCGCGCCGAGGTCTCCCACGTCTGCCTCAACGACAACGTGGTGGAGGGCCTCCAGCTGCTCGACAAGCCGGCCTTCAGCGTCCAGTACCACCCCGAAGCGGCAGCGGGCCCGCACGACGCCGCCTACCTGTTCGACCGCTTCGTTTCCCTGATGGAGGGCCAGCGTGCCTAAGCGCACCGATATCCAGTCCGTCCTGGTCATCGGCTCCGGCCCGATCGTCATCGGCCAGGCCGCCGAGTTCGACTACTCCGGGACCCAGGCGTGCCGCATCCTGCGCGCCGAGGGCCTGCGGGTCATCCTCGTGAACTCCAACCCGGCGACGATCATGACCGACCCGGAGATCGCGGACGCGACCTACGTCGAGCCGATCACCCCGGAGTTCGTCGAGAAGATCATCGCCAAGGAGCGCCCGGACGCCCTGCTGCCCACCCTGGGCGGCCAGACGGCCCTCAACACGGCGATCTCGCTGCACGCGGCGGGCACCCTCGAGAAGTACGGCGTTGAGCTGATCGGCGCCAACGTCGAGGCGATCAACAAGGGCGAGGACCGCGACCTGTTCAAGGAGGTCGTCGAGGAGGTCCGCAAGAAGATCGGGCACGGCGAGTCCGCCCGCTCGGTCATCTGCCACTCCATGGACGACGTCCTCAAGGGCGTCGAGACCCTCGGCGGCTACCCGGTCGTCGTCCGCCCCTCCTTCACCATGGGCGGCGCCGGCTCCGGCTTCGCGCACGACGAGGAGGAACTGCGCCGCATCGCCGGACAGGGCCTCACCCTCTCGCCGACCACCGAGGTGCTCCTGGAGGAGTCCATCCTCGGCTGGAAGGAGTACGAGCTGGAGCTGATGCGCGACAAGCACGACAACGTCGTGGTCGTCTGCTCCATCGAGAACTTCGACCCGATGGGCGTGCACACCGGTGACTCCATCACCGTCGCCCCCGCGATGACCCTCACCGACCGCGAGTACCAGGTGCTGCGCGACGTCGGCATCGCGATCATCCGCGAGGTCGGCGTCGACACCGGTGGCTGCAACATCCAGTTCGCGGTGAACCCCGAGGACGGCCGGGTCATCGTCATCGAGATGAACCCGCGCGTGTCCCGCTCCTCCGCGCTCGCGTCCAAGGCGACCGGTTTCCCGATCGCGAAGATCGCGGCGAAGCTGGCCGTCGGCTACACCCTGGACGAGATCCCCAACGACATCACGCAGGAGACTCCGGCCTCCTTCGAGCCGACGCTCGACTACGTGGTCGTGAAGGCCCCGCGGTTCGCGTTCGAGAAGTTCCCGTCCGCGGACTCCACGCTGACCACGACCATGAAGTCGGTCGGCGAGGCCATGGCGATCGGCCGGAACTTCACCGAGGCCTTCCAGAAGGCGATGCGCTCCCTGGAGAAGAAGGGTTCGCAGTTCACCTTCGTCGGCGAACCCGGCGACAAGGCCGCCCTCCTCGCCGAGGCCGTCCGGCCCACCGACGGCCGCATCAACACCGTCATGCAGGCGATCCGCGCGGGCGCCACCGCGGAGGAGGTCTTCGAGTACACGAAGATCGACCCCTGGTTCGTCGACCAGCTCTTCCTGATCAAGGAGATCGCGGACGAACTCGCCGAGGCGCGTGAGCTCACCCCCGAGCTGCTCGCCGAGGCCAAGCGGCACGGCTTCTCCGACCAGCAGATCGGCGAGATCCGCGGCCTGCGCGAGGACGTCGTGCGCGAGGTGCGCCACGCCCTGGGCCTGCGCCCGGTCTACAAGACGGTCGACACCTGCGCGGCCGAGTTCGCCGCGAAGACGCCGTACTTCTACTCCTCCTACGACGAGGAGACCGAGGTCGCGCCGCGCGAGAAGCCCGCCGTGATCATCCTCGGTTCGGGTCCGAACCGCATCGGCCAGGGCATCGAGTTCGACTACTCCTGCGTCCACGCCTCCTTCGCGCTGAGCGAGGCCGGGTACGAGACCGTGATGGTCAACTGCAACCCGGAGACCGTCTCCACGGACTACGACACCTCCGATCGCCTGTACTTCGAGCCGCTGACGCTCGAGGACGTCCTGGAGATCGTCCACGCGGAGTCCCTGGCCGGCCCGATCGCGGGTGTGGTCGTCCAGCTCGGCGGCCAGACCCCGCTGGGCCTGGCGCAGGCGCTGAAGGACAACGGCGTGCCGATCGTCGGCACCTCCCCGGAGGCCATCCACGCCGCCGAGGACCGCGGCGCCTTCGGCCGCGTCCTGCACGAGGCCGGCCTCCCGGCCCCGAAGCACGGCACCGCCACCACCTTCGCCGAGGCCAAGGCCATCGCCGACGAGATCGGCTACCCGGTCCTCGTCCGGCCGTCGTACGTCCTCGGCGGGCGCGGCATGGAGATCGTCTACGACGAGACCCGCCTCGCCGCCTACATCGCCGAGTCGACCGAGATCAGCCCGACCCGGCCGGTCCTCGTCGACCGCTTCCTGGACGACGCGATCGAGATCGACGTGGACGCGCTCTACGACGGCACCGAGCTGTACCTCGGCGGCGTGATGGAGCACATCGAGGAGGCCGGCATCCACTCCGGCGACTCCGCGTGCGCGCTGCCCCCGATCACGCTCGGCGGCCACGACATCAAGCGGCTTCGGGCCTCCACGGAGGCCATCGCCCGCGGAGTCGGGGTGCGCGGTCTGATCAACATCCAGTTCGCCATGGCGGGGGACATCCTCTACGTCCTGGAGGCCAACCCGCGGGCCTCCCGCACGGTCCCGTTCACCTCCAAGGCGACCGCGGTTCCGCTGGCGAAGGCCGCCGCCCGTATCTCGCTGGGCGCGACCATCGCCGAGCTGCGGGCCGAGGGTCTGCTGCCGAGGAACGGCGACGGCGGCGAGCTGCCGCTGGACGCGCCGATCTCCGTCAAGGAGGCGGTCATGCCGTGGTCGCGGTTCCGCGACATCCACGGCCGCGGTGTCGACACCGTCCTGGGCCCGGAGATGCGCTCCACCGGCGAGGTCATGGGCATCGACTCCGTCTTCGGCACGGCGTACGCCAAGTCCCAGGCGGGTGCCTACGGTCCGCTGCCGACGAAGGGCCGCGCCTTCATCTCGGTGGCCAACCGCGACAAGCGGTCGGTGATCTTCCCGGCGCGTGAGCTGGTCGCGCACGGCTTCGAGCTGCTCGCCACCTCCGGCACCGCCGAGGTCCTCAGGCGCAACGGCATCAACGCCACCGTCGTGCGCAAGCAGTCCGAGGGCACCGGGCCCAACGGCGAGAAGACCATCGTCCAGCTCATCCACGACGGCGAGGTCAACCTCATCGTCAACACCCCGTACGGCACCGGTGGCCGCCTCGACGGCTACGAGATCCGTACCGCGGCCGTGGCGCGGTCCGTGCCGTGTCTGACGACCGTGCAGGCCCTGGCCGCCGCGGTCCAGGGCATCGACGCCCTCAACCACGGTGACGTGGGCGTCCGTTCGCTCCAGGAACACGCCGAACACCTGACGGCGGCCCGCGACTAGCAGCCCTGAGGGGGACACCGGAAACGGTGTCCCCCTCTTGGTGAGGACACCACCATGTACAAGCTTTTCTTCCGTCTGGTCTTCCGACGGATGGACCCGGAGCAGGCGCACTACCTGGCGTTCCGCTGGATCCGGCTCGCCGCCGGGATCCCCGTGCTGCGCACCTTCGTCGCCGCGGCGCTCGCGCCCCGCTTCAAGGAACTGCGCACCGAGGCCCTCGGGCTGCGCATGCACGGGCCCTTCGGGCTCGCCGCCGGCTTCGACAAGAACGCGGTGGCCATCGACGGCATGTCGATGCTGGGCTTCGACCACGTCGAGGTCGGCACCGTCACCGGCGAGGCGCAGCCCGGCAACCCCAAGCAGCGGCTGTTCCGCCTCGTGCCCGACCGGGCGCTGATCAACCGCATGGGCTTCAACAACGAGGGCTCCCTGGCCGTCGCCGCGCGGCTGGCCTCCCGCACGCCCGTGTTCGGCACGGTCGTGGGCGTCAACATCGGCAAGACCAAGGTGGTTCCGGAGGCCGAGGCCACCGGCGACTACGTGAAGTCGACCGAGCGGCTCGCGCCGTACGCCGACTACCTGGTCGTGAACGTCTCCTCGCCGAACACGCCGGGGCTGCGCAACCTCCAGGCGGTCGACCATCTGCGCCCGCTGCTGAGCGCCGTGCGTGAGGCGGCCGACCGCACCGTCACCACGCGCCGCGTCCCGCTGCTGGTCAAGATCGCGCCGGACCTCGCCGACGAGGACATCGACGCCGTGGCCGATCTCGCCGTCGAACTGGGCCTGGACGGGATCATCGCCACCAACACCACCATCGCGCGCGAGGGACTCGGGCTGCGATCCGGACCCGCCCTGGTCCAGGAGACCGGCGGCCTGTCCGGCGCCCCGCTGAAGGAGCGCTCCCTGGAGGTGCTGCGGCGCCTGTACGCACGCGTGGGCGACCGCATCACCCTCGTGGGCGTCGGAGGCATCGAGAACGCCGAGGACGCCTGGCAGCGCATCCTGGCCGGCGCCACGCTGGTGCAGGGGTACAGCGCATTCGTCTACGAGGGTCCCTTCTGGTGCCGCGCGATCCACAAGGGTCTCGCCGCCCGGCTGCGCACCAGCCCGTACGCCACGCTCGCCGACGCGGTCGGCGCCGACGTGAGGAAGGCCGCATGACTCTGGAACCCTTCGGCGCGCGGCTGCGCCGTGCCATGGACGAGCGGGGCCCGCTCTGCGTGGGCATCGACCCGCACGCCTCCCTGCTCGCGGAGTGGGGCCTCGAGGACGACATCGCCGGTCTGGAGCGGTTCAGCCGCACGGTCGTCGAGGCGATGGCCGACCGGGTCGCCGTGCTGAAGCCGCAGAGCGCGTTCTTCGAGCGGTTCGGCTCGCGCGGGGTGGCCGTGCTGGAGAAGTCGGTCGAGGAGGCCCGGGCGGCCGGCGCCCTCGTGGTGATGGACGCCAAGCGCGGTGACATCGGTTCGACCATGGCCGCGTACGCGGAGTCCTTCCTGCGCAAGGACTCCCCGCTGTTCTCGGACGCGCTGACCGTCTCGCCGTACCTGGGCTACGGCTCGCTCTCGCCCGCCGTGTCGCTGGCCCGGGAGAGCGGCGCCGGTCTGTTCGTGCTGGCGCTGACCTCCAACCCGGAGGGCGGGGAGGTGCAGCACGCGGTGCGGGCCGACGGGCGGAACGTGGGCGCGACCATGCTGGCCCACCTTGCCGCCGAGAACGTGGGGGAGGAGCCCCTGGGCTCCTTCGGCGCGGTCGTCGGCGCCACTCTGGGCGACCTGTCCTCCTACGACCTGCGGATCAACGGTCCGCTCCTGGCGCCCGGCATCGGCGCCCAGGGGGCCACGCCCGCGGATCTTCCCCGGGTCTTCGGGGCGGCGGTGCGCAATGTCGTGCCCAACGTCAGCCGGGGGGTGCTGCGGCACGGTCCCGACGTCGGAGCGTTGCGGGCCGCGGCGGAGCGGTTCGCGGAGGAGATCCGGGCGGCCGTGGCGGCCGCGTGAGCCCCGCCGGGCCCGACCTGGTCGGTCTCGCCGGCGGTCCTCGGCGGTGTATTTAGACGCTTGTTCGAGTCCTCCGATGAGTGACCGAGGGCCGACTTGAGTCTGAATACATCCTCAAATCCAGGGCAATATGTCTGAAATGTCCGTACTGACGGAGGCTGACCAGGACTTTTCCGCTGTTCTCGCTGACTCTGGCGGACTTGCCCGCTAGTCTCCGAGCAGAGAACGGGCAAGCGTGTTGCTCGTGGCTCCCCAGGTGTGGGGCGACTAGGTTCCTCACCGGTCCGTATCCGACAGTTCAACATCCGAGGTGACGTAGGCGTGGCTCTTCCGCCCCTTACCCCTGAACAGCGCGCAGCCGCGCTCGAAAAGGCCGCCGCGGCTCGCCGGGAGCGGGCCGAGGTCAAGAATCGACTCAAGCACTCCGGCGCCTCCCTTCACGAGGTCATCAAGCAGGGCCAGGAGAACGACGTCATCGGCAAGATGAAGGTCTCCGCCCTCCTTGAGTCCCTGCCGGGCGTGGGCAAGGTCCGCGCCAAGCAGATCATGGAGCGACTCGGCATCTCCGAGAGCCGCCGCGTGCGTGGTCTCGGCTCCAACCAGATCGCGTCCCTGGAGCGTGAGTTCGGCAGCACCGGCTCCTGAACCCGGGCACTGCCGGGAAGGGAGTCCCGGGCACCCCGGGATTGCTGGAATAATCGCTGCATGAGTGAACGTCCGCGGCTGACCGTGCTCTCCGGCCCCTCAGGGGTCGGCAAGAGCACGGTCGTCGCCCATATGCGCAAGGAACACCCCGAGGTCTGGCTCTCGGTGTCGGCGACGACCCGCAAGCCCCGCCCCGGCGAGCAGCACGGAGTCCACTACTTCTTCGTCACCGACGAGGAGATGGACAAGCTGATCGCCAACGGGGAGCTGCTGGAGTGGGCCGAGTTCGCCGGCAACCGCTACGGCACGCCGCGCGCGGCCGTGCTGGAGCGGCTGGAGGCGGGCGAGCCCGTCCTGCTGGAGATCGACCTCCAGGGCGCCCGGCAGGTCCGCGAGTCCATGGCGGAGGCCCACCTGGTGTTCCTGGCTCCTCCCTCCTGGGAGGAGCTGGTGCGCAGGCTCACCGGCCGGGGCACCGAGCCGCCCGAGGTGATCGAGCGTCGCCTGGAGGCCGCGAAGGTCGAACTGGCCGCCGAGCCGGAGTTCGACGAGACCTTGGTCAACACCTCCGTCGAGGACGTGGCGCGCGAGCTGCTAGCCTTGATGGACGTTGTGTGATCGTGTCTGACCGTTCAGACGCTGATCATCCAGCCTGAATCTTTCCCATCCATCGGAAGGTAGAGCGTGTCCTCTTCCATCTCCGCGCCCGAGGGCATCATCAACCCGCCGATCGACGAGCTCCTCGAGGCCACCGACTCGAAGTACAGCCTCGTGATCTACGCGGCCAAGCGAGCCCGCCAGATCAACGCGTACTACTCGCAGCTCGGCGAGGGCCTCCTCGAGTACGTCGGTCCGCTCGTCGACACCCACGTCCACGAGAAGCCGCTCTCGATCGCCCTGCGCGAGATCAACGCGGGTCTGCTGACGTCCGAGGCCGTAGAGGGCCCGGCGCAGTAGTATTTCCTGCTTGCAGCAGTCTTTTCCACAGGCCCGGCAGTCATGCTGCCGGGCCTGTGGTGTGTCATGGGGTTGTACGTTTTCGAAGCGTGGCCGAGCGTTTTCCGAGCCGGGGAGAGACCGTGGACAAGCCGAGGGTCGTTCTGGGGGTGAGCGGTGGCATCGCCGCCTACAAGGCCTGTGAGCTGCTGCGCAGGCTGACGGAGTCGGGACACGACGTCCGGGTCGTGCCGACCGCCTCGGCGCTGCACTTCGTCGGCGCCGCCACCTGGTCGGCCCTGTCCGGCAACCCCGTCTCGACCGAGGTGTGGGACGACGTCCACGAGGTGCCGCACGTCCGCATCGGTCAGCACGCGGACCTCGTCGTGGTCGCCCCGGCCACCGCGGACATGCTCGCCAAGGCCGCTCACGGCCTCGCCGGCGACCTGCTGACCAACACCCTGCTCACCGCCCGCTGCCCGGTCGTGTTCGCCCCCGCCATGCACACCGAGATGTGGGAGCACCCGGCCACCCAGGAGAACGTGGCGACGCTGCGCCGCCGCGGCGCCGTCGTCATCGAACCCGCCGTGGGCCGGCTCACCGGCGTCGACACCGGCAAGGGCCGGCTGCCCGACCCCGGGGAGATCTTCGAGGTCTGCCGCCGGGTGCTGGCCAGAGGGGTCACCGAGCCCGACCTGGCGGGGCGGCACGTCGTCGTCAGCGCCGGCGGCACCCGCGAGCCTCTCGATCCGGTCCGCTTCCTCGGCAACCGCTCCTCGGGCAAGCAGGGGTACGCCCTCGCCCGCACCGCCGCCGCGCGGGGCGCCCGGGTCACGCTGATCGCCGCGAACACCGGGCTGCCGGATCCCGCGGGCGTGGACGTCGTCCAGGTCGGCACGGCCGTACAGCTGCGGGAGGCCGTACTGAAGGCGGCCGCCGACGCGGACGCGGTGGTCATGGCCGCCGCGGTCGCGGACTTCCGCCCCGCCGCCTACGCCGCCGGGAAGATCAAGAAGAAGGACGGGCGGGACCCCGACCCGATCGTGCTGGTGCGGAATCCGGACATCCTCGCGGAGATCTCCGCCGACCGCGCCCGGCCCGGCCAGGTCGTCGTCGGCTTCGCCGCCGAGACGGACGACGTGCTGGCCAACGGTCGAGCCAAGCTGGCCCGCAAGGGGTGCGACCTGCTCGTGGTGAACGAGGTGGGGGAGCGCAAGACCTTCGGCTCCGAGGAGAACGAGGCCGTCGTGCTGGGCGCCGACGGCACCGAGACGCCCGTCCCGTACGGCCCCAAGGAGGCGCTGGCCGAAACCGTGTGGGACCTGGTGGCCCCGCGACTCACCTGAGCGCCGCATTCGTTTCACGGGCTCCTGAAACCCCCCACATTGGGGCGTGGCGCCCCTGGTCAAGGGTGTGGAGGATTGGGCAGAATGCCCGTGCCGCAGGTCACAGCGCTCCCGAGAGGCGAGACAGGTGGGCCCGTGGCCGAGCGCGACCGATAAACTGTTCTCGGACGACGCCGGGCGCAGCCCCCGTCCCGTCCAACAATGATCAGCCAGCAGCCGCTGCAACCCCAGGGAGCGTTGTGTCCCGTCGCCTGTTCACCTCGGAGTCCGTTACCGAGGGTCACCCCGACAAGATCGCTGACCAGATCAGCGACACCATTCTCGACGCGCTTCTGCGCGAGGACCCGACCTCCCGGGTCGCCGTCGAGACGCTGATCACCACCGGCCTGGTGCACGTGGCCGGCGAGGTCACGACCAAGACGTACGCGGACATCGCGACGCTGGTCCGCAACAAGATCCTCGAGATCGGCTACGACTCCTCGAAGAAGGGCTTCGACGGCGCCTCCTGTGGCGTCTCGGTGTCGATCGGCGCGCAGTCCCCGGACATCGCGCAGGGTGTCGACTCGGCGTACGAGAACCGGGTCGAGGGCGACGAGGACGAGCTGGACCGCCAGGGCGCCGGTGACCAGGGCCTGATGTTCGGGTACGCGACCGACGAGACCCCCACCCTGATGCCGCTGCCGATCTTCCTGGCGCACCGCCTGTCGAAGCGGCTGTCCGAGGTCCGCAAGAACGGCACCATCCCCTACCTGCGCCCCGACGGCAAGACGCAGGTCACCATCGAGTACGACGGTGACAAGGCCGTCCGCCTCGACACGGTCGTGGTCTCCTCGCAGCACGCGAGCGACATCGACCTGGAGTCCCTGCTGGCCCCCGACATCCGCGAGTTCGTCGTGGAGCCGGAGCTGAAGGCGCTCCTGGACGAGGGCATCAAGCTCGACACCGAGGGCTACCGCCTGCTGGTCAACCCGACCGGCCGCTTCGAGATCGGCGGCCCGATGGGCGACGCCGGCCTCACCGGCCGCAAGATCATCATCGACACGTACGGCGGCATGGCCCGCCACGGCGGCGGCGCCTTCTCCGGCAAGGACCCGTCCAAGGTGGACCGCTCGGCCGCGTACGCGATGCGCTGGGTCGCCAAGAACGTCGTGGCGGCGGGCCTGGCCTCCCGCTGCGAGGTCCAGGTGGCGTACGCCATCGGCAAGGCCGAGCCCGTCGGCCTCTTCGTCGAGACCTTCGGCACCGCCAAGATCGACGCCGAGAAGATCGAGAAGGCGATCGACGAGGTCTTCGACCTCCGCCCGGCCGCGATCATCCGCGACCTCGACCTGCTCCGCCCGATCTACGCCCAGACGGCCGCGTACGGCCACTTCGGCCGCGAGCTTCCGGACTTCACCTGGGAGCGCACGGACCGCGTGGACGCGCTGCGCAAGGCCGCGGGTCTGTAAGGCCCGACGGCCGCGGGTCCTCAAGACCCCGAGTTCAGCCACGAGGCCCGGTCCCCTTCGGGGGGCCGGGCCTCGGCGCATGTCCGTGCCCACTCCGGCTGTCAGTGGGGTTTGGTAAGAATGCAAGGGTGAGCAGCGAGAACGGGCAGGTCGACGGTGGGGCTGAGGGGCCGCCGCCCGAGCAGCTCGCGTTCATCCGGGAGAGTGTGCGGCAGGCGAAGGGGCCCCGGGCGAAGCCTCGGACGTGGCGGGGGGCCGCGTTGGCGCGGGAGCTGCCCGTTGCCCGGGTGCTGGTGGACAAGGGGGTGCTGCATCTCGACCGGTACTTCGACTACGCGGTGCCCGAGGAGCTCGATGCCGACGCGCAGCCCGGGGTGCGGGTCCGGGTGCGGTTCGGGGCCGGGCGCGGGCGGGTGCGGGAGGGGCGTCGTGAAGGCGGGGGGCTGATCGACGGCTTTCTCGTCGAGCGGCTCGCGGAGTCCGACTACTCCGGGCCGCTGGCCGCTCTCGCCCAGGTCGTGTCGCCCGAGCGGGTGCTCGACGAGGAGCTGCTGGGGCTGGCCCGGGCCGTCGCGGACCGGTATGCGGGGAGCCTGGCCGATGTGCTGCAGCTGGCGGTTCCGCCGCGCAGCGCTCGGGCCGAGCAACGGCCTTCGCCGGAGCCGCTGCCGCCGCCGGAGGCGCCTGGGACGGGGTCCTGGGGGCGATACGAGCACGGGGGCGCGTTCCTGGAGGCGCTGGCGTCCGGTGGGGCGCCTCGGGCTGTGTGGAACGCCCTGCCCGGACCGGAGTGGAGCGGGGAGATCGCTCGGGTTGTCGCGGCGACGCTGGCTTCCGGGCGGGGGGCGCTCGTCGTGGTGCCGGACGGGCGGGCCGTGGCGCGGGTCGATGCCGCGTTGACCGCCCTGCTGGGGGAGGGGCGGCATGCCGTGCTCACCGCCGACGCCGGCCCCGAGAAGCGGTACCGGGAGTGGCTCGCGGTGCGGCGGGGGTCTGTGCGGGCCGTGGTGGGGACGCGCGCCGCGATGTTCGCGCCGGTGCGGGATCTCGGCCTTGTCGTCATCTGGGACGACGGCGACGACAGCCACAGCGAGCCGCACGCTCCTCAGCCGCATGCACGGGATGTGTTGCTGCTGCGGGCCGCGCAGGGCAAGTGCGCGTTCTTGCTGGGCGGTTGGAGCTGTACGGTCGAGGCCGCCCAGTTGGTGGAGAGCGGGTGGGCCCGGCCGCTGGTCGCCTCGCGGGAGCGGGTGCGGGCAGCCGCGCCGCTGGTGCGGACCGTGGGGGACGGTGACCTCGCCCGGGACGAGGCCGCGCGGGCGGCCCGGTTGCCGACGCTCGCGTGGCAGGTCGTGCGGGATGCCCTGCGGCAGGGGCCGGTGCTGGTGCAGGTGCCTCGTCGGGGGTATGTGCCGCGGTTGGCGTGTGACCGTTGCCGGGCGCCCGCGAGGTGTCGGCAGTGCGCCGGGCCCTTGGAGGCGCGGGACAGCGGGGCCCTGCGGTGCGGGTGGTGCGGACGGGAGGAGGGCTCCTGGCACTGTGCGGAGTGCGGGGGGTTCCGGCTGCGGGCGCAGGTGGTGGGGGCCCGGCGGACCGCGGAGGAGCTGGGGCGGGCGTTTCCGGCCGTGCCGGTGCGGACGTCCGGGCGGGAGCAGGTGCTGGACACGGTGCCGGGGGCGCCGGCGCTGGTGGTGAGTACGCCCGGGGCGGAGCCTGTCGCCGAGGGCGGTTACGCGGCTGCCCTGCTGTTGGACGGGTGGGCCATGCTCGGGCGGCCCGATCTGCGGGCCGGCGAGGACGCGGTGCGGCGGTGGATCGGTGCGGCGGCGCTGGTGCGGCCGCAGGGTGCCGGGGGGACCGTGGTGGTGGTCGCCGAGCCGACCTTGCGGCCGGTGCAGGCGTTGGTGCGGTGGGATCCCGTGGGGCATGCGGTGCGGGAGCTCGCGGAGCGGGCCGAGCTGGGGTTTCCGCCGGTGTCCCGGATGGCGGCGGTGTCGGGGGTGCCGGAGGCGGTCGGGGAGTTCCTGCGGGCGGTGGAACTGCCGGGAGAGGCGGAGGTGTTGGGGCCGGTGCCGGTGCCTGTCACGGCGCCGGGGCGGCCTCGGCGGGTCGGAGGGCCGCCGCCGGGGGAGCGGTGGGAGCGGGCGTTGATCCGGGTGCCCCCCGGGAAGGGGGCGGCGCTGGCGGGCGCGCTGAAGGCTGCGCAGGCTGCGCGGATGGCTCGGGGGGCTTCGGCTCGGGGGGCGTCCGGTGGGGAGGCGGCGGTACGGGTGCGGATCGATCCGCCGGACATCGGGTGAGCCGGGGGTTGCGTCCGGGCGGGTCGGTGGTCGTCTGACCCCGCGCGGGGGCCGGGCCGACGGTGGGTATCGCTCGCCCGCGCTGACGGGGCGCCGCTGCGCCCAACCGTGCCGCCCCAGCGGCACGACTGCCCGCAGCTGGGTGGGGTGTTGGGCTGATGTCGCCGGGCTGTCCGCGCCTGGGTGGATTGGTGCGGTGGGGTTCCGGGGCCGACCGCGGCCCGGCGGTGTGGGGTGGCGGGGCCGGGCTGTGCGCAGCTGGGCGGGGTCGTGGGGTGGGGTTCCTGGGACTGCTCACGGCCCGGCGGTGTGGGGTGGCGCGGCCGGCTGTGCGCAGCTGGGCGGGTTTCGTGGGGTGGGGGTTCTGGGGCTGGCCGCGGCCCGGCGGCGTGGGGTGGCCGGACTATCCGCGGCTGGGCGGGGTCGTGGGGGTGCCGGTTCGGACCGGCTGCGGCTGCGTGGGTTCGTGCGGTGGTGTTGCTCGGGTGGGCGTCGGTCCTGTGGCACGGCTGCCCGCAGCTCCGCGGTGCCGGGGTGGTGTCGGTCCTGTGGCAGGACTGGGTGTGGCCAAAGCGGTTGGGGAGTGATGTCGCTTGGGCCCGCCCTCCCGGTGGTGGTGGGGGAGGGCGGGTGGGGTGGGTCAGCCGTTTCGGGGGGACGGGAAGGCCGGGGGGCGGGGGTCCTCTCGCAGGGCGGGGCTGCCGGCCGTGGGCTGGGTGGGCATCGAGCGGGCCGCGGGGACCGTCGGGACCGACGGGATGCCCGTGTTGACGCTCACCGTCCGGGCGGCCGTGGCCTCGGTCGTGCGCTCCGCCTCCGCCGCCGCCTGGGTCGCGGCGCGGCGGGAGCCGTAACGGCGGTGTACGGCCTGTTTGGTCACGCCGAGGGCGGAGCCCACCGCGTCCCACGAGAAACCGAGTGAGCGGTCGAAGTCCACCGCGGCCGTGACCAGGGTCTCGACACTGTCCCGCAGCTCCTGGGCGAGACGTACCGTCGGGGCGGGAGCGCGTCCGTAGACGACGAAGCCCGTGGACGGGCCGGAGCGGCGCGGACGGTAGACGTTGCCCAACTGGGCGGTGAGCGTGCGCAGTGCGTCCACCTGCCGGCGGACCCGCTCGATGTCCCGCACCAGCAAGTGCAGGCTGGCCCGAGCCTGGGCGTCGTGGGTTGCGTGGTCGGCCATGAACAAGCCTCTCGAACCGGCGTTGAAAAGGATCGGGCCGCGCGATGTGCGGCCCGTTGTGGTCAACTCTTTCTTGACCAACGCGTTTACGCTCCGCTGGTCACGCAGAGGGGGCGTACCGGCATATGCGTGCGCCGGGGTGGGGAGCACGGGACTCTCCTGGGCGGGCCGCCCAATTAGACTGGTGTGCTGCCCCATCGATCTCGACCGAGAGGCCCGTACTCACCCATGAAGCTCGTCTTCGCCGGTACCCCCGAGGTCGCCGTTCCCGCGCTGGATGCTCTGATCGCCTCCGGGCGGCACGAGGTGGCCGCCGTCGTGACGAGGCCCGACGCGCCCGCCGGGCGGGGGCGCAGGCTGATCGCGTCTCCCGTGGCCGAGCGCGCCGAGGAGGCCGGGATCGAGGTGCTCAAGCCCCTCAAGCCGCGGGATCCGGAGTTCCTGGAGCGGCTTCGGGAGATCGCGCCGGACTGCTGTCCCGTCGTCGCCTATGGGGCGCTGCTGCCGCGCGTGGCCCTCGACATCCCCGCCCACGGGTGGGTCAACCTGCACTTCTCCCTGCTGCCCGCCTGGCGCGGCGCGGCCCCCGTGCAGCACTCGATCATGGCGGGCGACGAGATCACGGGCGCCTCCACCTTCCTCATCGAGGAGGGGCTCGACTCCGGTCCGGTGTACGGGACCGTGACCGAGGCCGTCCGGCCCACCGACACCAGCGGTGACCTGCTGACCCGGCTCGCCTTCGCCGGTGCCGGGCTGCTCGCCGCGACCATGGACGGCATCGAGGACGGCTCCCTGAAGGCCGTACCGCAGCCCGGCGAGGGCATCAGCCTCGCGCCGAAGGTCAACGTCGAGGACGCCCACGTCCAGTGGGGGGCGCCCGCCCTGCGGGTGGACCGGCTGGTGCGCGGGTGCACGCCGGCTCCGGGCGCTTGGACCACCTTCCGTGGCGAGCGGCTGAAGCTCATCCAGGTGCAGCCCCTGCCCGGCCGGGACGACCTCGCCCCCGGCGCGCTCGCCGTCGGCAAGAACAACGTGTACGTCGGGACCGGGTCGTACGCCGTCGAGCTGCTGTGGGTGCAGGCGCAGGGCAAGAAGCCGATGCGCGCCGCCGACTGGGCCCGGGGCGCGCGGATCGGGGACGGGGAGACGCTCGGGGTCTGACCGGCCGTACGGCCCGAAGGCCGGGGCGACGTACGCTGGTCCCACATCTCGTCCAGCAATCCGGAGCACCTTTTTCGTGAGCGACACCTCCCGTCGGCCCCGCCATTCCGGCAAGCCCTACCGGCGGCCCAAGAAGGACCCCGTCCGCGTTCTCGCCTTCGAGGCCCTGCGGGCCGTGGACGAGCGGGACGCCTACGCCAACCTCGTCCTGCCGCCCCTGCTGCGCAAGGCGCGGGAGAAGGGTGACTTCGACGGGCGGGACGCGGCCCTGGCCACCGAGCTGGTCTACGGGACGCTCCGGCGGCAGGGGACGTACGACGCCGTCATCGCCGACTGCGTCGACCGGCCGCTGCGCGAGGTCGACCCGCCGGTGCTCGATGTGCTGAGCCTTGGGGTGCATCAGCTGCTGGGGACCCGGATTCCGACCCATGCCGCCGTGTCCGCGTCCGTCGAGCTCGCCCGGGTCGTCCTCGGCGACGGACGGGCCAAGTTCGTCAACGCCGTGCTGCGCAAGGTGGCCCAGCACGACCTCGACGAGTGGATCGAGCGGGTCGCGCCGCCGTACGACGACGACCCCGAGGACCACCTCGCCGTCGTGCACTCGCACCCCCGCTGGGTCGTCTCCGCGCTGTGGGACTCGCTCGGCGGCGGCCGGGCCGGGATCGAGGAACTGCTGGCGGCGGACAACGAGCGGCCCGAGGTCACGCTCGTCGCCCGGCCCGGGCGGGCCACCACCGAGGAACTGCTGGGCGAGGAAGCGGCTGTGCCGGGACGCTGGTCGCCGTATGCCGTACGGCTCGCCGAGGGCGGCGAGCCCGGCGCCATCCAGGCCGTACGCGACGGGCGGGCCGGAGTGCAGGACGAGGGCAGTCAGCTCGTCGCCCTGGCGCTGGCGAACGCGCCTCTGGACGGGCCCGACGCCAAGTGGCTCGACGGATGTGCCGGGCCCGGCGGCAAGGCCGCGTTGCTCGGTGCGCTGGCCGCCGAGCGCGGGGCGATGCTGCTCGCCTCCGAGAAGCAGCCGCACCGGGCCGGGCTCGTGGCCAAGGCCCTCGACGGCAATCCTGGTCCCTACCAGGTCATCGCCGCCGACGGGACCCGGCCGCCGTGGCGGGCCCGCTCGTTCGACCGGGTGCTGATGGACGTGCCGTGCACCGGCCTCGGCGCGTTGCGGCGGCGGCCGGAGGCGCGGTGGCGGCGCAGGCCCGAGGATCTCGACGGGTTCGGTCCGCTCCAGCGGTCCCTGCTGCGCACCGCGCTCGACTCCGTGCGGGTCGGCGGGGTGGTCGGATACGCCACGTGCTCCCCGCATCTCGCCGAGACGCGGGCCGTCGTGGACGACGTGCTCAAGCAGGACGCCGGTGCGGAGCTGATCGACGCCCGACCGCTGCTGCCGGGTGTGCCGGATCTGGGGGACGGGCCCGACGTGCAGCTGTGGCCGCACGTGCACGGTACCGACGCGATGTACCTCGCGCTCATTCGGAGGACGGCGGCGTAGGGGCCTGCCCGGCCGTCGCCTTCTCGGCGGCCGGGGTCGTCGCACCGTCGTGACGTGCCAGTTCGCTCGGCCACCACACCTTCTTGCCCACGTCCAGGAACAGCGCCGTCACCAGGACGGACCGTACGACGAACGTGTCCAGGAGGACGCCGAGCGCCACCGCGAAGCCGATCTCGGCGAAGGCCACCATCGGCAGGGTGCCCAGGGCCGCGAAGGTGCCGGCCAGCACCAGGCCGGCGGAGGTGATGACCGCGCCCGTCGCGGCGAGACCGGTCACCACCCCGGCGCGGGTGCCCTGATGGATCGCCTCCTCGCGGATCCGGGTGGTCAGGAAGATGTTGTAGTCGATGCCCAGGGCGACCAGGAACACGAAGACGAACAGCGGGAAGTCCGTCGACTCGCCCGCGTAGTCGAAGAGGTACCGGAAGGCGAACGCACTGATGCCCAGGGCCGCCGCGAAGGACAGGATCACCGTCCCGATCAGCAGCAGCGGGGCGATCAGGGCGCGTAGCAGGACGCACAGGATCAGCAGGACGACGATCAGCACCAGCGGGATGATCAGGATGTTGTCGTGCGTGGTCGCCTTGTCCATGTCCAGCAGCGCCGCCGTACCGCCGCCGACCTGAGCGTCGGCGTCCGGCACCGCGTGCACGGCGTCCCGGACCCGTTCGACCGTGTCCTTCGCGGCCTCGCTGTCGGCCGGGTCGGACATGGTGGCCTCGAACAGGACCTTGCCCTCGAAGGACGGTTTCGTGCCCGGTGGCAGGCCCAGGGACTCCGGGACCACGCCCGGGGTGTCCGCGACCGCCCGGCCGACCTCCTCGGCCTGCTCCTGGTTGCTGACGATGACCAGCGGATCGCCGCTGCCCGCCGGGAAGTACCGTTCGGAGACCTCCTGCCCGGTGATCGAGTCCGGGGTTCCGGTGAAGGCGTCCGCGTTGCTGATGCCCTCGGCGCGCAGCTGGATCAGGCCGAGGGAGAAGACGGCGAGGACGACCGCCGTGATGCCCCAGACCATGCGCGGGCGGACGGAGATACGGTGGCCCATCCGGGCCCAGATGCCCCGCTCGTGCGGGTTGGGGGCGCCCAGGTGCGGGATCGCCGGCCAGAAGATCCAGCGGCCGCAGATCACCAGCAGCGCCGGGAACAGCGTCATCATGGCCAGGAGCGCGACGGCGACGCCGATCGCCGCGACCGGGCCCAGGCCGCGCGTGGAGTTCATCTCGGCGGCCAGCAGCACCAGCATGCTCAGCACGACGGTCGCGCCGGAGGCGATCACCGCCGGGCCCGCCCGGTGCAGTGCCAGCGCCATCGCCTCGTGCCGGTCCTCGTGACGGCGCAGCTCCTCGCGATAGCGCGCGACGAGCAGGAGGGCGTAGTCCGTCCCCGCGCCGAAGACGAGCACCGTCAGGATGCCCGCGCTTTGGCCGTTCACGGTCAGGCCCGCGTGCTCCGCCAGGAAGTAGATGACGGCCTGCGCCGTGAACAGGGCGGCGATCACCGCGAGCAGGGGGACCAGCAGCAGGGTCGGACTGCGGTAGGTGATCAGCAGCATGACGATGACGACCGCCATGGCCGACAGCAGCAGGGTGGAGTCGATGCCCTCGAAGGCCTCGGCGAAGTCGGCCGAGGTGCCGCCCGGGCCGGTGATGTGCACGGCGAGCCCGCCGCCGCCCTCGCCGGTGATCTCGCGGATGTCGTCGACCGCGGGGGCGATCCGCTCCCAGCCCTTCTCGTCCATCGTGATCGGGACGTAGACCTGTGCCGCGCGCGGATCGACCTCGCGGTCGTAGGTGGGCCCGCGGGTCTCGTCCCCCCGGATGCCGTGCGCGGTGAGCTGCTTGAGCTCGCGCACGTCCTCGTCGATGGCGGCCCGGTCCTCGGCCGTCAGCCCGCTCTCGCGCGCGTAGATGACGACGGCGGGGATCTGCTCGGGCCGGAAGTCCTCGGAGATCTCCAGCACTTGGGTGGACTCGGCGGACCCCGGTAGCCAGGAGGCGGCGTCATTGTCCTGGGCGTCGGTGAGTTTCTGGGCGAACGGAGCCGTAAGGAACAGCAGGATGAGCCACAACACGAGCACGACCCACTTGGCCCGCCGGCCGCAGACGAGGTGCGCAACTCCACGCTTTTCAGTCATGTCCACCCCCGAGGCCGAAAGGATGCCATGCGCCGGAGCCCCCCGTAAGGGGCGCCACGACGATCCTCCGCGGGACATGGCAAAGTTGGGTCATGGCCGTGCAGATCAACCCCAGCATCCTGTCCGCCGATTTCGCCCGCCTCGCGGACGAGGCGAAGGCGGTCGGAGGAGCCGACTGGCTCCACGTCGACGTCATGGACAACCATTTCGTCCCGAACCTCACGCTCGGTGTGCCGGTCGTAGAGTCGTTGGCCCGTGCGACGGACACTCCGCTGGACTGTCATCTGATGATCGAGGCCCCCGATCGGTGGGCGCCCCAGTACGTAGAAGCGGGGGCCGGATCGGTCACCTTCCACGTCGAGGCGGCCGCCGCTCCGGTGCGTCTGGCCCGTGAGATCCGGGCCAAGGGTGCGCGAGCCTCCATGGCGCTGAAGCCCGCGACGCCCATCGAGCCGTACGAGGACCTGCTCCCCGAGCTCGACATGCTGCTGATCATGACGGTCGAACCCGGATTCGGGGGTCAGGCGTTTCTCGACATCATGCTCCCCAAGATTCGCCGCACCCGCGAGTTGATCAGCAAGCACGGCCTCGAGCTGTGGCTTCAGGTCGACGGAGGGGTGTCGGCCACGACGATCGAGCGGTGCGCGGAGGCAGGGGCGGACGTCTTCGTGGCCGGTTCCGCGGTCTACGGGGCCGAGGACCCCGCCGAGGCGGTCCGCGCGTTGCGGGCCCAGGCGGAGGGAGTGACCAAGTCCGCCGCCTGGGCATGCGACCACTGAGCCAAGGGAACGTGAACGGCGCCCTTCAGGGCGGATCCGGTGCGCCGGATCTGCAAGGATGAACGGCGAATCCAGAGTGTGAACAGTAGTGAGGAGATCGCCGTGTCGGGTATGTCGGCGGGCCGGTCAGCCATGCGGATGGGACCCGCTGAGCTGGTGCAGGCGGCGGCCATGGCCCGCCGCTTCTACCTCGAGGGCAAGTCCAAGATCCAGATCGCCGAGGAGTTCGGCGTCAGCCGCTTCAAGGTTGCCCGGGTCCTGGAGACCGCCCTCGAACGGGATCTCGTGCGTATCGAGATCCGCGTCCCGGCCGAGCTGGACGCCGAGCGCTCGGACGCGCTGCGCGCCCGGTACGGCCTCAGGCACGCCGTCGTGGTCGAGTCGCCGGCGGAGGCCGAGGACTCTCCCGACCCGGAGAACCTGGGGGAAGTGGCCGCCGATCTGCTCGGCGAACTGGTGAACGAGGGTGATGTGCTGGGCCTGGCCTGGGGCCGGTCCACGATCCACATGGCGGCGGCTCTCGACCGGCTGCCGCCCTGCACGGTGGTGCAGCTGACGGGTGTGTACGACGCCGGGACGGCGGAGCGCGGATCGGTGGAGGCGGTGCGCCGGGCGGCCCAGGTCTCCGGCGGCGACGCCCACCCCATCTACGCGCCGATGCTGCTGCCGGACGCGGCCACCGCGGCGGCGCTGCGCAACCAGACCGGGATCGCCCGGGCCTTCGAGTACTTCGACAAGGTCACGGTCGCCTGTGTCTCCATCGGCTCCTGGGAGCCGGGCATCTCGACGGTGCACGACATGCTCAGCGACCAGGAGCGGGCGCACTACGCCTCGCTCGGGGTCGCCGCCGAGATGTCGGCGCACCTCTTCGACGCCGACGGCCGCCGGGTGGGACGGGACCTGGGCGAGCGGTGCATCACGGTCAAGGCCGACCAGCTGCGCCGTATCCCCGAGGTCGTCGCCATCGCGGGCGGGGCCCGCAAGGCGTCCGCCATCGACGCCGTGCTGCGGTCGGGGCTCGTCACCAGTCTGGTGACGGACACCTCGGCGGCCGATGTGCTGATGACGGCGGGGCAGAGCCCGAAGCCCGCGCTCAACAGGGCCGACCCGGACGGGGTCTGACAGGGAGTCAGGTGGGGCGGACCGTGACGGCGGCAGGCCGCCGCGGTTCGTCCCGGGCGGGCACCGATGATCGCTGCGAGCCGTTCGAGGCGGTACGAGGTCGTGGTCGTGTCCGGAACCGGCAGCCGTACGCCGACACGCGTGCCGACGAGTGGGAGATCGCCCTCCAGGTCCGCCGTCACTGTGGCCCTCGCTCTTGGAGGATCCTCCTAGGCCGCCCCTGACCAGGCTGGACGAACAGACTGTGTATGGCGCACCGGTCGTCATGGGAGAATGAAGTACGTGCTCTTTCCCCCTGGCTGACCTGTCCGGGGGCCACCTTTGATCGACTGGGATGTGCAGCACGTGCGTTTCCTCAACGACATCCAGCCTGCGTACGACCTGACCTACGACGACGTTTTCATGGTGCCGAACCGCTCCGCGGTCGGTTCTCGGCAGGGCGTGGACCTCAGCTCCCCGGACGGCACGGGCACCACGATTCCGCTCGTCGTCGCCAACATGACCGCCATCGCGGGCCGCCGTATGGCCGAGACGATGGCCCGGCGCGGCGGCCTCGTGGTCATCCCGCAGGACATCCCGATCGAGGTCGTCACCGACGTCGTCTCCTGGGTCAAGAGCCGCCACCACGTGCTGGACACCCCCATCGTGCTCGCCCCCCACCAGACTGTCGCCGACGCGCTGGCGCTGCTGCCCAAGCGCGCGCACAACGCCGGTGTGGTCGTCGACGAGGACCAGCGGCCGATCGGTGTGGTCACCGACCGGGACCTGACCGGCGTCGACCGCTTCACCCAGCTCGAGGTCGTCATGTCCAAGGACCTGCTGCTCCTGGACGCCGACATCGACCCGCGCGAGGCCTTCAACACCCTCGACCACCACAACCGCCGCTACGCCCCGGCCGTGGACGCCGAGGGCCGGCTCGCGGGCATCCTCACCCGCAAGGGCGCGCTGCGCGCCACCCTGTACACACCGGCCGTGGACGCGCAGGGCAGGCTGCGGATCGCCGCCGCCGTCGGGATCAACGGCGATGTGGCGGGCAAGGCCAAGCAGCTGCTCGACGCGGGCGTGGACACGCTCGTCATCGACACGGCGCACGGCCACCAGGAGTCGATGATCAGCGCGATCAAGGTCGTGCGGGCGCTCGACCCTCAGGTCCCGATCGTCGCGGGCAACATCGTCGCCGCCGAGGGCGTGCGTGACCTCGTCGAGGCGGGCGCGGACATCATCAAGGTCGGTGTGGGCCCCGGCGCCATGTGCACCACCCGCATGATGACCGGCGTCGGCCGCCCGCAGTTCTCCGCCGTCCTGGAGTGCGCCGCCGAGGCCAGGAAGTACGGCAAGCACGTCTGGGCCGACGGCGGTGTCCGGCACCCGCGTGACGTCGCCATGGCGCTGGCCGCCGGCGCGTCCAACGTGATGGTGGGCTCCTGGTTCGCGGGTACGTACGAGTCCCCGGGCGACCTCCAGCACGACGCGAACGGGCGCGCCTACAAGGAGTCCTTCGGCATGGCCTCCGCGCGTGCGGTGGCCAACCGTACGTCGGAGGAGTCGGCGTACGACCGCGCCCGCAAGGCGCTGTTCGAGGAGGGCATCTCGACCTCCCGCATGTTCCTCGACCCGGCGCGGCCGGGCGTGGAGGACCTCATCGACTCGATCATCGCGGGCGTCCGCTCCTCCTGCACCTACGCCGGTGCCGGCTCCCTGGAGGAGTTCGCCGAGAAGGCGGTCGTGG
Organism: Streptomyces sp. NPDC003635; assembly: GCF_053587635.1. Taxonomy (NCBI): domain Bacteria; kingdom Bacillati; phylum Actinomycetota; class Actinomycetes; order Kitasatosporales; family Streptomycetaceae; genus Streptomyces; species Streptomyces sp. NPDC003635. Next base: position 68,783 of record NZ_JBSFOK010000026.1, read on the forward strand.
GCATCCAGAGCGCCGCCGGTTACGCCGAGGGCAAGCCGCTGCACGCCAGCTGGAGCTGACCGACCCCCTTTCCGACGGCCCCCGTTGTTCCCGCTCCCGGGAAGATCGGGGGCCGTTTCGCATGCCCCGGCTCTACCGTCGGGGCATGGAGATCACCGTCTGCACGGCCGCCGACGTCGCGCTGCTCGACCAGTACATGCCCTCTCCCGGCCGTACGTCCTTCCACGCCCGCCGGTTCGCGCGGCAGGAGGCGGGGGAGTGCACGTACCTCGTCGCCCGGCTGGACGGACGGCCCGTGGGGCACACCGAGATGCGCTGGACCGGCTGCGCGGAGCCCGCGGTGCGGGCCGCGTGCCCGGGCTGCCCCGAGATCGGCGGCCTCGCGGTCGTCGAGGAGCTGCGCTCGCGCGGCATCGGCGCGGCCCTGGTGCGGGCCGCCGAGGAGCTGGCCCGGCGGCGGGGGCTGACCGTCGTCGGGATCGGGGTGGGCAAGGACAATCCGAGGGCCGCCGCGCTGTACGAGCGGCTCGGCTACCGGCCGCTGGTGGACTATCGCGACCGGTACGCGTACGAGGACCACGACGGGTCCACGCGCGAGTGCGTCGACGCCTGCGCCTTCCTGGTCAGGGACCTTCCCTGAGGCGCCGCGCGCAACGGTCGACAGCCGTCGTGCAACGAACACCCACCGAGCCCGTATGTACGCAATGATCTTGCGGGTATGCGCAAGGTTGCTGCATTTCACCAGCAACGCCCCACCTCATAGGCTGTCGCCTCGTACGTGGCGTGGCGGGGACTCCGCTCGGTGGGTCCCTGCTCGAAGGGGTGCCGCCTGTCCCCGCCGCCCTGACCGGCAGCGATGAAGGAGCCAGCGCGTGCTCGACCAAGGCGCACCCCCGCACGACCGAAGCCAGACCGCCCCGCCGTCCCCGGGGCTCGGCGCGCGCCTGCTGCGACGCAAACCGGTGGAACACCTGGTCGCGGAGGGCGGCCAGGGTGAGGGAGGCTCGCTGAAGCGCTCCCTGGGCCTGTGGCAGCTCACCATGATCAGCATCGGTGCCACCCTCGGCACGGGCATCTTCGTCGTCCTCGGCGACGCCGTCCCGGAGGCCGGTCCCGCGGTCACCCTGGCCTTCGTCATCGCCGGTCTCACGGCCCTGTTCTCGGCCCTGTCCTACGCCGAGCTGGCCGGCTCGATCCCCGTCGCGGGGTCCTCGTACTCGTACGCTTACGCAACGATGGGCGAACTCGTCGCCTGGGTCTGCGGCTGGTGTCTGGTGCTGGAGTACGGCGTCTCCGTGGCCGCCGTCGCGGTCGGCTGGGGCGAGTACCTCAACGAGCTGCTCGACGGGACCATCGGTGTCACCATCCCGTCCGCGCTGTCCTCGGCGCCCGGCGAGGGCGGCATCGTCAACCTGCCCGCGCTGATCGTCGTCCTGCTGGCGATGGTGTTCCTGCTCGGCGGTGTCCGCGAGTCCGCCCGCGCCAACACGATCATGGTCGCGGTGAAGATCGCCGCGCTGGTGCTGTTCTGCGCGGTCGGCTTCATGGGCTTCAAGTCCGGCAACTACGAGGACTTCATGCCGCTCGGCATGGCGGGCGTCAGCGCCGCCGGTGCCACGCTGTTCTTCTCCTACATCGGCTTCGACGCCGCCTCCACCGCCGGTGAGGAGGCCAAGGACCCGAAGAGGGACCTGCCGCGCGCGATCATGCTCTCGCTGATCATCGTCACCGCGCTGTACGTCCTGGTCGCCGCGGTCGCCGTCGGCGCCTGGAACTGGACCGAGTTCGAGGGCTCCGAGGCCTCCCTCGCCGCGATCATGAACGACGTCAGCGGCCAGACCTTCTGGGGCACCCTGCTCGCGCTCGGCGCGGTCATCTCCATCGCGTCCGTGGTCCTCACGGTGCTGTACGGCCAGACCCGCATCCTCTTCGCGATGTCCCGCGACGGTCTCGTGCCCAAGGCGCTCGGCAAGGTCGACAAGAAGACCGGCACCCCGCGTCTGAACACGGTCCTCGTGTCTCTGTTCTGCGGTGTGCTCGCGGCCCTGATACCGCTCGGCAAGCTGGTCGACGCCACCAGCATCGGCACGCTGTTCGCCTTCGCCCTGGTCAACATCGCGGTGATCGTGCTGCGTTACAAGCGGCCGGAGCTGGAGCGGACGTTCAAGGTGCCGTTCGGTCCGGTGCTGCCGGTGCTGGGCTTCGGCTTCTGCGCGTACAACATGTTCAGCCTCGACACCGTGACCTGGGTGGTCTTCGGGTGCTGGATGGCGGCGGGTCTCGTGTTCTACTTCCTGTACGGCTATCGCCGTTCCCGTCTCGCCGTGGCAGACGCGTCTGCCGCATCAGAAATGAAGTGAACCACCCGCAGTGCTGAACGATCTCGACGAACGCATCGTGCACGCCCTCGCCGAGGACGCCCGCCGCTCCTACGCCGACATCGGGCAGCTCGTCGGCCTGTCCGCGCCCGCCGTGAAGCGGCGCGTGGACCGGCTGCGGGCGACTGGGGCGATCACCGGATTCACGGTCCGCGTGGACCCGTCCGCGCTCGGCTGGGAGACCGAGGGGTTCGTCGAGATCTACTGCCGCCACAACACCTCGCCGGAGACCATCCGGCGGGGGCTGGAGCGGTATCAGGAGGTCGTCGCCGCGTCGACCGTCACCGGGGACGCGGACGCGGTCGTGCAGGTCTTCGCCTCGGACATGCGGCACTTCGAGAGGGTGCTGGAGCGGATCGCGGGGGAGCCGTTCGTGGAACGGACCAAGTCCGTGCTGGTGCTGTCGCCGTTGCTGAGGCGGTTCTCCTCGGGGTCTCCCACCTAGACCGTCGAGCTCTCGGCCCGACTTCTGATCGCCGCCAGCAGGCGTCGTATGCCCAGCGCATGGCCGCCCGTGCCGATCACCAGGCGTCTGTACGCCCGGCCCGCCAGGCCCGGGAAGGCGGCTCGGCTCTCCGCCCTGAGCAGATGGCGGCCCGGGCCCGCCGCTTCGATGCGGAAGGTCAGGGTGTACGTCGAGTAGCGGTGGCTGCCGGTGAGGGTGAGCTGTTCGCCCCTGCTCGCCGTGGTCACCCTGAAGCCGGGCAGGGCAGAGCCCTCCTCCAGGGGGCGAGGGCCCGCCGCGCCGGCGTCCGCGCAGCCGACCAGGCGGGCGTACGCGGTGGCCCGGCTGCCACCGAACGCGGCGTCCAGAGCCTCCGTCAGGCCCCGCCAGAGCGCGTCGGCGTCCGCCACGACGATCGTCGTGTGCTCGTCCACGTACGGCAGGGCGGCGGTCACATCGCGTCCCCCGTCTTGCGGGCCAGCGCGTTGTTCCCTATCGAGTTGTGGACGCTGAAGCTCACCGCGTCCGAGCGGTAGCGGTCGTCCGACCACTCCACCGGGCGGCCCTCCCGGGTCGTGGTGACCCGGCGCACCCGCAGCAGCGGGCTCGTGCGGCGGACGCCGAGCAGCTCGGCGTCCCGGGCGCCCGCCGCGACCGCGTCGATGACGTGCTCGCCGTAGGCGAAGACCAGGCCGGTGTCCTCGTAGAGCCGCTGGGTGACGGACGGGCAATCCGGCTCGATGGACGCGACGGCCGGGGATATCCAGTCCGCGTACACGGTCCGCTCCAGCAGCACCGGCTCGCCGTCCAGGCCGCGCACCCTGAGGACGTGCAACACCTCGGTCCCGGCGGCCAGTTGCAGGCGTACGGCGTCCTCCGCCGTGGCCGTGCGGTACTCCTGCGACACCACATGCCCGGTCGCCTCGCGGCCCATGGCCCTCGCCCACTGGGCGAAGCTGCGCAGTTCGGCGAAGCTCTGGCTGCGACGGCTGGCCAGCACCACCCGGCGGGCGCCCTGGCGGGAGCCGATGAGTCCCTCGGCGGTGAGCGCCGCCACGGCCTGACGGACCGTGCCGCGCGAGACGCCGTAGTGGGCCGCGAGTTCCGTCTCTGCGGGCAGCAGGCTGCCGACGGTGTACTCCTCGCGGTCGATCGCCCGGCGCAGCTCGCCCGCGATCTCCTCGTGTCGCGCCGTCATGCTTCCCCTCGGGCTCGGTTGCTGTGCACAGCGTGACCAGCCTAATCGAGAACTGTCGTTGATCCGTGGCAGCCTCGATTGTGCAGGGAACCGGGGGCCGGGGTTTCGTTCGCGTTCACGATCGGGTCACCGACGGCGGGCGTACTGGGGCCAACTTGTTCAGACAAGTTCGCAGCATCCTCGGATTCCCTCCTGCGCCCCTGGAGCAGTCGTGACCCTGTCCCTGCCGAGAACCGCCGCCCTCGGCGCCGTCGCCGCCCTCACCCTGAGCGCCCTGAGCGCCTGTGGTGCCGCCCCCGACGACGCGTCCACCTCCGCCGACGGCAAGAGCGCCGCCACCGCCACCTCCGCCGCCGACTTCGGCGGCCTGGACGCCCTGGTGAAGGCGGCCAAGAAGGAGGGCACGCTGAACGCCATCGCCTTGCCGTCACCTCCCGCGAGGGCCAGGACCGCGCCCTCGACGTCCTCGACCTCGGCAGCTCCTTCGCGCTGAGCGCAGCCGAGCAGGGGCTGCTGGCGCCGTACCAGGTCGAGGCCTTCGGCGACCTCCCCGCGGAGCAGAAGGACGCGCAGGGCCGCTGGTGCAACGACTACGGCGGCTACATCTCCATCGGCTGCGACGCGGGGCGCGTCAAGGAGTGCCCGACGACCTTCAAGGAGCTGCTGGAGCCGAAGTACAAGGGCCAGGTCGCGCTCAACGGCAACCCCACCAAGTCCGGCTCGGCCTTCGGCGGTGTGTACGCGGCCGCGCTCGCGAGCGGCGGCTCCTTCGACGACATCCAGCCCGGCCTGGACTTCTTCGCCGAGCTGAAGAAGAACGGCAACCACACGCCCGTCGAGTCGACCCCGGCCACCGTCGAGAAGGGCGAGACGCCGATCAGCATCGACTGGGACTACCTGAACGCCGGTTACGCCGAGCAGTTCAAGTCCAAGGACCTCGACTGGCAGGTGGCCGTGCCCACCGACGGGGTCTTCACCCAGTACTACTCCCAGGCCATCAACAAGGACGCCCCGCATCCGGCCGCCGCCCCACCGTGACCCAACTCCCGCTCCAGGCCGTGCTGTTCGACATGGACGGCACCCTCGTCGATACCGAGCGCCTGTGGTGGGAGGCGGTGGCGCGCGTCCCCGGGCGGGACCTCGGAGCAGCCGACGAGGGGGAGGTGCTCGGGCGGCCCGTCGAGCACACCGCCCACTGGCTCGCCGCCACCACGGGACGCCCCGCGGCGGACCTCGCCGCAGCCCTGCACCGCGAGTTCGCCGACCCCCGTCCGCGCCGGCATCGTGCCCCGCCCCGGCGCCCTCGACCTGCTCGACGCGCTGGCCCCCCAGGGCGTGCCCACGGCCCTGGTCACGGCGTCGCCCCGGGCCGTCGCCGACACCGTCCTGGAAGCCCTCGGCCCGAGCCGCTTCGCCGTCTCCGTCACCGCCGACGACACCGAGCACACCAAACCCGCCCCGACCCCTACCTCGCCGCCTGCCGCGCCCTCGGCGTCGACCCGGCCGCCTGCGTGGCCGTCGAGGACACCCAGACCGGCGTGAGCTCCGCGGAGGCGGCCGGCTGTACCGTGCTCGCCGTGCCCTCGCTCGCCCCCATCGACGCGGCGCCCGGACGGACCGTCCTGCCGGGCCTGACCGACGTCACCCCGGACCGGCTGCGCGCGCTGCTGCCGTACACGCTGCGCGTGATGAGCTGGAACCTCTGGTTCGGCGGCACCAGGGTGCGCGACCACCGGGCCAAGCAGCTCAAGGTCATCGCGGAGACCGGGGTCGACGTGGTGGGCCTGCAGGAGACGTACGGCAGCGCGGCCGAGGAGCTGGCCGAGGCGCTCGGCTGGCACCACCACCGGGCGGGGGAGAACCTCGGCATCATCAGCCGGTACCCGATCACGGCCCGGCTCGGCGCCCCGGACGTCGGTTTCTACGGAGCGGCCGGCGCACGGATCGCCGTGGCGGACCAGGAGATCGAGCTCTGGACGGCCCACCTCGACTACCGCGAGTACGGGCCCTATGTGACGGACGGCGACCCGACCGGCCACGAAGGGGTGCGGCTCGGCGAGATGCGGGACGCCCTGCGCCGGATCGGCGACGCCTCGCCGGCCGTGCTGGTCGGTGACTTCAACTGCCCGTCGCATCTGGACTGGCCCGGCGTCGAGTGGCCGGTCACCAAGGCGGCCGAGGACGCGGGCTTCCGGGACTCCTACCGCGAGGCGCACCCCGACCCGGTCCGGGACCCGGGGCACACCTGGTCGCCGGTCCACGACGAGCCGGAACCGAGAGACCGGATCGACTTCGTGCTGCACCGCGGGCTCGGGGTGCTCGACTCCCGCACGGTCGTCAGCGGCACCCCGCGGACCTGGCCGGACGTCGCCGACAACGACTGGCCCTCCGACCACGCCGCCGTGATCACCACTTTTTCGCTGCGCAGGAGGGCCGAACCGGCCTAACATCAATGTCATGACCTGGCGACATTGATCCATAACGCCCCGCGCCTCCCGAGGGCCGCCGCGGACGCCCGTACCCGACGCGTCCGCATCGCCCCTACGGGAAGGCCCCATGACACTCTCACCCGCGCGTGAACAGGCCGTGGGCGGCAGCCGACGGCTGACCGCCACGCTGTACGGCTATTCGTTCCTCGAAGACTTTGTCCTGCTCTACCCGCTGTACGCGCTGCTCTTCGCCGACAGCGGTCTGTCCCTGTGGCAGATCTCCTCGCTGTTCGCGCTGTGGTCGATCACCGGCGTCCTGCTGGAGGTGCCCTCCGGCGCCTGGGCCGACGCCGTCTCCCGCCGGGCCCTGCTGTGGCTGGGCCCGCTGCTGAGCGCGGTCGGCTTCGCCCTGTGGGTGCTCTTCCCCTCGTACTGGGCCTTCGCACTCGGCTTCGTCCTGTGGGGGGTGAACGGAGCGCTGGGCTCCGGTGCCCTCGAGGCCCTGGTCTACGACGAACTGGACCGGGTCGGCGCCGCCGACCGCTACGCCCGGGTGATGGGCCGGGCCCGGGCGGCGGGGCTGCTGGGTGTGATGGCCGCTATGGCGGCGGCCGGCCCGGTGTTCGCGCTCGGCGGCTACCAGGCGGTGGGCGCGGCCAGCGTGGCGGTGTGTCTGCTGGCGTCGGTGACGGCGACCCGGTTCCCGGAGGACCGGGGCCGGTCGGACGACGGCGAGGGCTGGGCGGCCACCCTGCGCACCGGGCTCGCCACCGCCCGCCAGGACCGCTCCCTGCGCGGGGCGCTGCTGCTGGTCCCGGCGGTCGCCTGCGTGTGGAGCGCGCTGGACGAGTACTCGCCGCTGCTGGTCCGCGAGACCGGCGTGCCCGACGGCTTCGTGCCCTACGCGCTGCTGCTGATCTGGGCCGCGGTCACGGCCGTCAGCCTGCTCGCCGGACCCGCCGAGCGCCTCGGCACGACCGGCTTCACCTGGCTGATCGCGGCCTCCGCCCTGGCCCTCGCGGTGGGCGCCCTGGCCGGGACCCCCGCGGGCCTGGCCCTGATCGCCGTGGCCTTCGCCGGTTTCCAGCTGGCGACCGTCCTCGCCGACGTCCGTCTCCAGCACCGCATCGAGGAGGGCGGCCGGGCCACCCTGACCTCGGTCGCGGGACTGGGCACGGAACTCCTGACGGTCCTGGTCTACGGCGCCTACGCGGCGGTTGGCGACCACGCCTCCCACGGAACCGTCTTCGCCGTGTTCGCCCTGCCCTACCTGCTCGGGGCGGTGATCAGGACTTCGGCCGCCACGGCACGACGGTGAAGTCGCCGGTGCCCTTCCCGACCTTCTCGAAGGGCGCCGAGCTCACACACCTGGGGAGGTTCCTCGGGCCCAGGTCCTCGGTCGCCGCCCAGCTGTAGCCGAGCCGGTCCCGGCGGCCGAGGTCATGCACGGTGACGCCGACGCGGCTGCCCAGCAGATCCGGCAGATCGGTGTCGGTGACGACGCCGGAGACCACCGCGACCTCGCCACCGGTGACCAGACAGTCGACCCGGGCCTTCGCCCAGGCGCCCTCGCCGTTCAGGTAGTGGCTCCACTCGAAGGTCCCGGTCGCCCTCGTCGGGTCCTCGGTGTCCCGGGCGGCGAGATGCGCGTCGAAGCGGAAGGTGATGTCGTCCCCCGCCGAGCGGTACAGCTTGGCCTGCCCGCGGCGGTGGCGGCGAGCAGCATGGCGACACCGAGCGCGGCGGTCCTCGTACGACGGTTCATGACGGTCCCTCCCCGGCCGAATCGGACGATCACCACGGTCCCGTCGACGGGGTCGCCGCACATCGCACCGGGGACCGCTCCCTTCCTCCGCCGCCCGGCGGGGAACCCCGCCGGACCCTGGGCCCGCAGGAGGACCCGGGGCCGTGCAACGAATCGCCGCGCGGCCCCCTCTCCACGCAACGTTCCGCTCATCAGCGCGCAACGGCTCCCGCTTGTCCGGCCCAGCCGGCCGACCGTACCGTCTTGGTGGCCCCCCTAAACCCCTGCGAGGATCACCCATGCGCACCGCCCTGCTCCAGAGCTCCGGCCGTCCCGGCTCGGTCGCCGAGAACCTCAAGGTGCTCGACGAGGCCGCGGGCCGTGCCGCCGCCGCCGGAGCCCGGCTGCTGGCCGCGCCGGAGATGTTCCTGACGGGGTACGCGATCGGCGACGACATCGCCCGTCTCGCCGAGCCGGCCGACGGTGACAGCGCGGACGCGGTCGCGGAGATCTCCTCCCGGCACGGTCTCGCCGTCGTCTACGGCTACCCGGAGCGCTCCGGCGACACGGTCTTCAACTCCGCCCAGCTGATCTCCGCCGACGGCACGCGGCTCGTCAACTACCGCAAGACCCACCTCTTCGGCTGCTTCGAGCGCGACCACTTCACGCCGGGGGAGCGTCAGGTGGTCCAGGCGGAGCTGGACGGCCTCCGCGTCGGCATCCTCATCTGCTACGACGTCGAGTTCCCGGAGAACGTCCGGGCCCACGCCCTGGCCGGCACCGACCTGCTGATCGTGCCGACCGCGCAGATGCACCCGTTCCAGTTCGTCGCCGAGTCGATGATCCCGGTGCGCGCCTTCGAGAACCAGATGTACGTCGCCTACGTCAACCGGGCTGGTCAGGAAGGGGAGTTCGAGTTCGTCGGGCTCTCCACCCTCGCCGGTCCCGACGGCGTCGCCCGCACCCGCGCCGGGCGCGGTGAGGAGCTGGTGTTCGCCGACACCGACCCCGCGTTCCTCGCGGCCTCCCGCGAGGCCAACCCGTACCTGAAGGACCGCCGCCCCGGCCTCTACGGGTCCATCGTCTGAACCTCCCCCTCTTCTCCGCTTTCGCAAGGAGTCCGTACCCCATGACGTCCACGGTGCCCAACGCCGTCCAGCACGCCGACGAGCAGCAGCCGCCGATCACCATGTTCGGGCCGGACTTCCCGTACGCGTACGACGACTTCCTCGCCCACCCGGCGGGCCTCGGCCAGATACCGGCCACCGAGCACGGCACCGAGATCGCGGTGATCGGCGGCGGACTGTCCGGCATCGTGGCCGCGTACGAGCTGATGAAGATGGGCCTCAAGCCCGTCGTCTACGAGGCCGACCAGATCGGCGGCCGGCTGCGGACCGTGGGCTTCGAGGGCTGCGACCCCTCCCTGAGCGCCGAGATGGGCGCGATGCGCTTCCCGCCCTCCTCCACCGCCCTCCAGCACTACATCGACCTGGTCGGTCTGCAGACCCGCCCCTTCCCCAACCCGCTCGCCGAGTCCACCCCGTCCACGGTGGTCGACCTCAAGGGCGAGTCGCACTACGCCGAGACCATCGACGACCTCCCGCAGGTCTACCGCGATGTCGCCGAGGCCTGGAACAAGTGCCTCGAAGAGGGCGCCGACTTCTCCGACATGAACCGCGCGATGCGCGAGCGGGACGTCCCGCGCATCCGTGAGATCTGGGCGCAGCTCGTCGAGAGGCTCGACAACCAGACCTTCTACGGCTTCCTCTGCGACTCCGAGGCCTTCAAGTCCTTCCGGCACCGCGAGATCTTCGGCCAGGTCGGCTTCGGCACCGGCGGCTGGGACACCGACTTCCCCAACTCCATCCTGGAGATCCTGCGGGTCGTCTACACCGAGGCCGACGACCACCACCGCGGCATCGTCGGCGGCTCCCAGCAGCTGCCGTTGCGCCTGTGGGAGCGCGAGCCGGAGAAGATCGTCCACTGGGCGTACGGCACCTCGCTCGCGAGCCTGCACGCCAACGGCGCGCCCCGCCCGGCCGTGACCCGGCTGCACCGCACCGCGGGCAACCAGATCACCGTGACCGACGCGAACGGTGACATCCGCACCTACCAGGCCGCGATCTTCACCGCGCAGTCCTGGATGCTGCTGTCGAAGATCGCCTGCGACGACTCGCTCTTCCCGATCGACCACTGGACGGCGATCGAGCGCACCCACTACATGGAGTCCTCGAAGCTCTTCGTGCCCGTGGACCGGCCGTTCTGGCTGGACAAGGACGAGGAGACCGGCCGGGACGTCATGTCGATGACGCTGACCGACCGGATGACGCGCGGCACCTACCTGCTGGACGACGGTCCGGACAAGCCGGCCGTGATCTGCCTGTCGTACACCTGGTGCGACGACAGCCTGAAGTGGCTGCCGCTGTCCGCGAACGAGCGGATGGAGGTCATGCTGAAGTCGCTCGGCGAGATCTACCCGAAGGTCGACATCCGCAAGCACATCATCGGCAACCCGGTGACCGTGTCCTGGGAGAACGAGCCGTACTTCATGGGCGCGTTCAAGGCCAACCTGCCCGGTCACTACCGCTACCAGCGGCGCCTGTTCACGCACTTCATGCAGGACCGGCTGCCCGAGGACAAGCGGGGTATCTTCCTCGCCGGTGACGACATCTCCTGGACGGCCGGCTGGGCCGAGGGCGCGATCCAGACCGCGCTGAACGCGGTCTGGGGCGTCATGCACCACTTCGGCGGGGAGACCGACGCGTCCAACCCGGGTCCCGGCGACCTGTACGACGAGATCGCGCCGGTGGAACTCCCGGAGGACTGAGCCGTCCGGATCAGTCCGGCAGTGGGGTGAGCAGCATGCGGCCCGCGAACCCCACCGCCGCGTCCAGGCGCTCGGTGAACTCCTCGGCCAGGTCGGGGAGTCGGCGCAGCGCCCACAGCGCGCGGGCCGCCGCCCAGGTGGCGTCCCGGGCCCGCTCCAGGCTCCAGGAGCCGAGCAGATGGGTGAGCGGGTCCGCGATCTGGAGCAGATCGGGGCCCGGCATCAGATCTTCGCGGATGCGCTCCTCCAGCGTCACGAGGAGATCGCCCACGCGGTCGAACTCGTCCTCCAGCTCCAGGGGTTCGCAGCCGAGCGTACGACAGGCGTCCACGACGGCGAGCGCGAGATCGTGGCCGATGTGCGCGTTGATGCCCGCCAGCGCGAACTGCAACGGACGTACACCGGGATGGCGGCGGAACTGGAACAGGGGCCGCCAACAGGCGGGCGGGTGCCGGTCGTCGGCCGCCGCCTCGACCGCCGCGAGGTACCGCTCCGCGAACCGCACGTCCAGCGTGATCGCGGCCCGCGCGTCCGCGAACCGACCCGCGTCGATACGCTGGTCCACCTCCTCGGTCACCGCCAGGTAGACGCGGTTGAACACGGCGACGCCGTCCCGCGCGGGCAGGGCCGTGTCCAGTGCGCGCATCCGCGCGACGACCGCGTCGACGGGGGTGGTGAGTTGTTCGCATTGCCCCATGGGGGCAGAGTCCCAGCTTTAGGCTTGCGGGAGTACCGGCGGGCCCGACGCTTCCCCAGAACGGGGGAACGGGCCGGTCGTGGGGGAGGGGGATCGACGCCGTGGCAGGCTTGCGTGCCCAGCGTCTCGCAGCACGGAGACACCGGCGTCGCCGCGCCGCCATGGTCGCGGCGGCCTCGGTCGTGGTCGCCGTGGGCACCGCGGCCGGAATGGTCTCGGCGCTGGACGACCGGGGTGGCTCCGACGAGGCCCGCCCCGATGCGACGTACTCACCGCGCCTGCGGACCCTGCCGGTTCAGCCACCCCCGTCCCCGTCCGTGAGCGAGTCGCCCTCGCCCTCGCCGACGCCGAAGAAGACGAAGGAGGCGAGCCCGACGCCCTCGCCGACCAGGACCGAGCGTGAGCGGGCCACGTCCGCCGTGTCCACCCGCCTCTACCGGCACCCCGAGTCCCAGGTGCTGGACTGGGTCCGGGACAACTCCGGCGATCCCCGGCACGGTGTCATCCAGTCCCGGATAGCCGCCCAGCCGGCCGCCGTGTGGTTCGCCGACTTCACCCCGGACACCATCACCGCCCGGGTCCGCGCGGTGACTTCGGGCGGTGCCGCCCTGGGCCGGGTGCCGGTGGTCGTGGCGTACGCGATCCCGGACCGCGACTGCGGTGGCGCCAGCCAGGGCGGGGCGCCCGACCTCGGCGCCTACGACGACTGGATCGACCGGTTCGCCGCCGGGCTCGGCTCCGACGACGTCGTCGTCGTCCTGGAACCCGACGCGGTCGCCCAGGCCGAGTGCCTCTCGGACCGGGAGCGGGGCGACCGCTTCGCCTCCCTGGCCCGCGCGGGCCGCGTCCTGAAGGAGGCCAACCCCAAGGCCCGCGTCTACTACGACGCCGGCCACTCCGGCTGGCACGCCCCCGGCACCCAGGCGGGCTGGCTGCGGCAGGCGGGGGCCGCTTCGCCCGCCTCCTCGGACGGGATCTTCAGCAACGTCTCCAACTTCCACACCACGGCCGACGAGATCGCCTACGACCGGCAGGTCCTGGACGCCCTCGGCGGCCCCGCCTCCCTCGGCGCCGTCATCGACACCAGCCGCAACGGCAACGGCGCCCCGGCCGACGGCGCGTGGTGCGACCCCGCCGGACGGGCGCTCGGCCAGTCCCCGACGCTGAGCACCGGCGAGGCACGCATCGACGGCTACCTGTGGGTGAAGCTGCCGGGCGAGTCCGACGGGTGCAAGGGGGCGCCGGGGACGTTCTCGGCGTCGTACGCCTACGACTTGGCCTCGTCGTAGCGGGAGGTGCCCTCGTCCAGGAGCGGTTCCTGGGTCTTGAGGTGGGCGGGGGCGAAGAGGCGCAGGGCGTGGTAGCCGGTGATCACGACGACCGTGCCCAGCGCGATGCCGCTCAGCTGGAAGGTGTCGGTGAACTCCATGGTCACGTTGCCGACGCCGATGATGATGCCCGCGGCGGCCGGGACCAGGTTCAGCGGATTGCGCAGGTCCACCTTGGCGTTGATCCAGATCTGCGCGCCGAGCAGGCCGATCATGCCGTACAGGATGACGGTGATGCCGCCGAGGACACCGCCGGGGATCGCGGCCACGACCGCGCCGAACTTCGGGCACAGGCCGAACAGGAGCGCGAAGCAGGCGGCGGCCCAGTAGGCGGCGGTGGAGTAGACCCGGGTCGCCGCCATCACGCCGATGTTCTCGGAGTACGTGGTGGTGGGCGGGCCGCCGACCGCGGTGGAGAGCATGGAGCCGACACCGTCGGCGGAGATCGCGGTGCCCAGCTTGTCGTCCAGGTTGTCGCCGGTCATCTCGCCGACCGCCTTGACGTGTCCGGCGTTCTCCGCGACGAGGGCGATCACGACGGGCAGCGCGACGAGGATCGCCGACCACTCGAAGGACGGGCCGTGGAAGGTGGGCAGGCCGATCCAGTCCGCCTGGCCGACGCCGGAGAGGTCCAGGCGCCAGTGGTCGGTGAGCTTGCCGCTCGCGTCGACCGAGTGGATCTTTCCGAAGATCCGGTCGAAGGCCCAGGAGAGGCCGTAGCCGAGGACCAGGCCGAGGAAGATCGCGATCCGGGACCAGAAACCGCGCAGACAGACGACGGCCAGGCCGGTGCACAGCATCACCAGCAGGGCCGTCCACTGGTCCTGCGGCCAGTACGTGGTGGCGGTGACCGGCGCCAGGTTGAAGCCGATCAGCATCACGACCGCGCCGGTGACGATCGGCGGCATCGTCGCGTGGATGATCCGGGCACCGAACTTCCGCACCGCGAGCCCGACGGCGAAGAGCACGGCCGCGACGACGAGGACCGCGCCGGTGACGGTGGCGCTGTTGCCGCCCTCGGCGCGGATGACCGCGGCCACGCCGACGAACGACAGCGAGCAGCCCAGATAGCTGGGCACCCGGCCGCGGGTGGCGAGCAGGAAGACCATGGTCGCGACGCCCGACATCATGATCGCCAGGTTGGGGTCCAGGCCCATCAGGACCGGGGCCACGAAGGACGCGCCGAACATCGCCACCACGTGCTGTGCGCCGAGCCCGGCCGTGCGCGGCCAGGAGAGCCGCTCGTCGGGCCGGACCACCGCTCCGGGCGCCGGAGTGCGTCCGTCGCCGTGCAGTTTCCAGCGGACGCCAAGATCCATGGTGCGGTTCGCTTTCGGTCGTGCGTGCGGGTGTTCCGGACCATTGTCAGGGGTGGAAGGGGATGCTGATCGTCCGCTCGGGCTGTCGCACGGCTTCGGGGGACGTACGGCTCCGGGGTCTCGTACGGCTCAGTGGCGCGGGTCGGTGACCTTCGCGTCCGGCTTGCTGACGGTCGCGGGGGAGCGCTCGGCGGTGCGCAGGACGCCCGCGAAGACCGCGAGGCCGGTCGCCAGCAGCGTCACCAGGCCGAACGACACCACCAGACTCGTGGCCTGGGCCAGCCCGCCGATCGCGCCGGGCGCGACCAGACCCGAGGTGTACGTGATGGTCGCGACGCCCGCGATGGCCAGGCTGGGGTTGGGGCCGCTGCGGCCCGCGGCGGCGAAGCAGAGCGGCACGACGACCGCGATGCCGAGGCCCATCAGGCCGAACCCGGTCATGGCCAGGGCCGGATGGTTCGCCACGACGATCAGTAGCCCGCCGACGGCCGCGAGGACGCCGCCGGACCGGACCGTGCGGACGGCACCGTAGCGGTCCACCACCTTGTCCCCGGCGATCCGGGCGACGGCCATGGTGAGCGTGAAGCCCGTGGTGCATGCTGCCGCGAGCCCGTCCGAACTGTTCAGCTCGTCGCGCAGATAGACCGCGGACCAGTCGAGGCTCGCGCCCTCCGCGAACACCGCGCAGAAGCCGACGGCGCCGATGAGCAGCGCCGAGCGGGGCGGCAGGGCGAACCGGGGCGGGGGTTCCTCGTCCTCGGCGGGCTGGAGGTCGAGCACCCAGGCACAGGCGGCCACGCCGAGGACCGTCAGGACGGCGGCCGCGAGGGCGTGGTGGAGCCGCGCGTCGGTGCCCAGGTGGGCGGCGAGGGTGCCGCCGAGCGAGCCGAGGACGGCGCCCGCGCTCCACATGCCGTGCAGCCCGGACATGATCGAGCGGTTCAGCCGGTTCTCCACCTCCACACCGAGCGCGTTCATCGCCACGTCCGCCATCCCCGCCGTGGCGCCGAAGGTGAAGAGGGCGAGGCAGAGGGTGAGGAGGTTGGGGGCGAGGGAGGGCAGAGTGAGGGCGAGCGTCCACAGCGCCATCAGCGCGCGCAGGGCGTTGCGGGCGCCGAAGCGGTGCGTGATGCCCCCGGCCAGCGGCATCGCCACGGAGGCGCCGAGCGCGGGGAAGGCGAGGGCGAGGCCCAACTGGCCCGCGCTCACCGAGGCGTGGTCCTGGATCCAGGGCACCCGGGTCGCGAACGAGCCGGTCACGGCGCCGTGCACGGCGAAGACGGCGGCCACGGCGTAGCGCGCCCGGCGCACTTCTCGTGCGTCATCGACCAGGTCACTCATGTTCGTCCCCTCCCCGGATGCTGTGCCGCCGTAAACTATCAGGAACCCTGCCTGATAGATAGGGAAAAAGATGCCCACCCCGCGCCCGCCCTCGTCGTGGCCCACGTCACCGTCCATGTCGATGTCCGCGTCGTCGATCTGGAAGGATCCCGGCATGCCCGCATCCCCCAGCACCGCCCGGGCCATCAACGACCGGCTCGCCCTGCGCCTGCTTCAGCGGGAGGGCCCGTTGACGGCGGGGCGGCTGAAAGAACTGACCGGACTGTCCCGCCCGAGCGTCGCCGACCTCGTCGAACGCCTCACGGCGGCGGGGCTGATCGAGGTGGTGGGGGAGTCGGGCGAGCAACGGCGCGGCCCGAACGCCAAGGTGTACGGCATCGTCGCCGGCCGCGCTCATCTGGCCGCGCTGGACGTGCGCACCGAGGGGGTCTCGGTGGCGGTGTCCGACCTGGTCGGCCGGGTCCTGGCGGAGGCGTCCGCGCCCATCGACGGAGACCTGGGGACGGGTCACGCGGTGGAGCAGGCGGTGGCGCTGGTGGAGCGGGCCGTGAAGGAGGCGGGCGTGGACCGTCTGCACACGGTCGGCATCGGAGCGCCGGGCCTGATCGATCCGGCGAAGGGCGAACTGCGGAACTCGACGGGGCTGCCGGAGTGGCATCGCCGGCTCGTCGCCGCGCTTCAGGAACGGCTTCCCGAGTCGCGGGTGAGCGTGGAGAACGAGACCAACCTGGCGGCGCTGGCGGAACAGCGTGACGGCGCGGCCCAGGACCGGGACACGTTCGTCCTGTTGTGGCTCGGCATGGGCGTGGGCGCGGCGGTCGTCCTGGACGGGGTGCTGCGCCGGGGGGCCTCGGGCGGCACGGGAGAGATCGGCTTCCTGCCGGTGCCGGGGACGACGGGCCTTCCGTCGGCCACGGGCTGCGACGGCGGCTTCCACTCGCTCGCCTGCGCGGCGGCGGTGGCGGAGCTGGCGGCGGAACACGGCGTGACGGTGGGGGAGGGCGAGCCGTCGGCGGCGGCCCTGGTGCGGGCGGCGGTCGAGTCGCGGCACGAGGTGTTCCTGGACACCCTGGCCGACCGGCTGGCCCTCGGCGCGGCCGCGGTGATCTCGGTACTGGATCCCGGGTGCGTGGTCCTGGCGGGCGAGATCGGCCGGGCGGGCGGCGAGCCGTTGGCCGCCCGCGTCCAGGACCGGCTGACGAGGATGTCCCCCCTCCCGACGGAGGTCCGGCCCAGCACGCTGGGCGGCGAGGCGGTCCTGCGGGGGGCCCTTCTGACGGCCCGCGACCGTGCCCAGGACGAACTGTTCGCGCCGCCGGGCCGCTGACGGCGGTTCCCGCGTCGAGTCGAACGGCAGGGGGTCGGGCGTGAGGTTGAAGGCCCGGCGGCGGGCAAGGGCCGTCGTCACCGCCGCCGGGCCGGTCCTGGCGTGGGGCTCAGCAGGCGCCGAGGTCCTGCCACACACCCCATTCACCGGTGGTGCCGGGCTCCTCGCCCTGCGTCCACCACTTGGACTTCCACGAGTGCCCCTTGTGGGAGACCTGAGTACCCCCGCCGTACGCCGTCGTGGAGTTCCACGCGGGCGAGGTGCAGGCACCGGGCGTCGGGGTCGGCGTGGGAGTCGGGGTCGGTGTGGGCGTCGGGCCCGTGCCCGATCCCGGCTCCACCAGCGTGCTGCCGCGGGCCAGGTTGCCGGCGAGGGAGTACGTCGTGCCGCTGATGTTCACCGTCCAGTTCCACGGCGTGGACACCGGCAGGTAGTAGTTGAAGGACAGCTCCACCGACGCGCCCGGCGCCAGCGACTGCCAGCTCGGCAGCTTCAGCGAGACCCGGTGGAAGTCGCCCTTCAGCCCGCCCACGTTGGATCCGGTGTGGTCGCTGCTGATCACCTTCGCGCCGAAGCCCGACTGGTCGGAGGCGTTCGCCGGAGCGGCCGTCGCGTAGTCGAACTGGAACTCCGTACCGCCCGGCAGGGTCGCCTTGGTGTTGTTGGTGATCCTCACCTTCGGCGTGATCGGGTAGTTGGAGTCACCGAGCTTGAACTCCCCGAACTCCACGCCGATGTCGACGGCCTGCGTGGGCAGCGGCTTGTTCGAGACCGTCGCGCCGTAGGGGGCGGCCGACCTGAACTTCTCGTACATGGCGGTCGTCAGCGTGGACCCCGGCTCGTACTGGCCCTTCGCAGCGTTCCAGCCGTAGTCACCGGCCAGCTCCCACACCATCGTGCCGCCGATGCCGTTCTTGACCACGTAATCGGCCTTGGCGTTAACCGACTGCTCGTCCTCGGTGGACAGGAACACCTTCTTCTCGGCGTTCCACAGCCAGGGCGCGACCAGCGTGGAGTCGTACTTGCGGGCGTAGGTCCCGGACAGCCTGGTGTCGGCGGGGAAGCCGTACTTGGTGACGTAGTCGCCGACGACACCCTTCTCCAGGTTCTTGGCGTGCCACATCGGGTTCGAACCCGCGGGCGACTCCTTGCCGTTGGTGTCCAGGTCGTGCCAGAGGTTGTCGATACCGGTGGCGCCGTCACCGCACTTGGTCAGCCCCGACCCGGCCGGACAGTTCGTGGACGCCGCCTTGCCCCACAGCCCGTCGGTGCCGCCGGTGACGTTCTTGAATCCCCGTGTGTAGTACGGGAGTCCGATGTTGATACGGCCGGCCGGCATCGAACCGCGGAAGTAGTGATACGCCCAGTCGGTGTTCAGATAGCCGATTCCGCCGTACTGCGAGGCCGAATACACCCCCGCCGCGGCGAGCTCGGCGTCCTTGCCGTCGTCGAAGAGCGAGGCGTTCGGGCCGACGTACTCGTTCCATGCCCCATGGAGGTCGTACGACATGATGTTGACGTAGTCCAGGTACTTCTGGACCTGGAAGGTCTCCATGCCGCGCAGCAGGTATCCGGAGGACGGTGCCGCCACCGTCAGCAGGTAGTGTTTGCCGTCCGCCGCGCCCGCGCGGTCGAGCTTCTCGCGCAGGGTCTTCATCAGGACCGCGTAGCCCTTGACCAGGCCGGCCCGGCGGGCGTTGGAGATCGACCAGTCGAGCGGGTTGCCCGCGTCCTTCATGGTCGTGGGGTACTCGTAGTCGATGTCCACGCCGTTGAAGCCGTACTTCCTGATGAAGTCGACCGCGGAGGCGGCGAAGGTGTCGATGCCCGCCTGGTTCACCGAACCGTCGGCGTTGGTGGCCATCGAGTAGAAGCCGCCCGAGTTCACACGCGTGCCGTCGGCGTCGAAATAGCCGCCGGTCTCGGCCCAGCCGCCCACCGATATGAGCGTCTTGACGTTCGGGTGCTGCTTCTTGAACTTGTTGAGCAGATTGAAGTGGCCCTTGTAGGAGTACCCCGGGTCCATCTCCGCGCCGCTCACACCCGGCCAGGTCATCCCGGTCGCCGCGTTGGTCGCGCCGTCCGAACCCACGGAGATCTTGTTGGAGCCGTCGATGTGCGCGAACGCGTAGTTGAGGTGGGTGACCTTGTCCCACGGGATGTCCGAGGCGAGGTAGGCGGGGGTGCCGTCCTTGCCGGTGCGCCAGCCGGTGAAGTAGCCGATCACCCGGCGCTGGTGGTCGGCGCCCATCTTCTCCCGGCCCTCGGCGTCGTAGACCGAGCAGTACGGGACATCGACGCCGGGCGTCTTGTACAGCCCGTCCGGGCGGCAGGACTCCTGGTCGGCGGCGTGCGAGACGGTGGCCGGGAGGCCGGCGAGCACCAGTCCCGCGACCGTGGCCGCGGCGGCGAGCAGGGCGGGTCTCGCCCGGTTGCGTGACAGCAAGTCGGTTCCTCTCCACGGAAGTTGCGCAGACAGTAGGGAGGACTAGACCAATGAGTCAATAGGTATGGACCAATTCGGGAGGCGGTGTTCGCGGGTGAGGAAGTCCAGCGGACCGGCCTGTGAGCCACCCCACAGCCCTCACCCGCATGGACGACACTCCGGCGTGGCACACTGGCCCTGTACCAGAAGCAGCGCACTCCGGGGTCGGTGAAAGTCCGAACCGGCGGTTACAGTCCGCGACCCGGTCGCCTCCAGCGGCCGGTTGACCAGGTGAAATTCCTGGACCGACGGTTAAAGTCCGGATGGGAGGCAGTGCGCGGCGGGCGGGCATTCGTGCGCGCCGCCGATGATGAGCTCGTCCCTTCGCGGACGGGTCCTCCCGGCGTCGCTCCCGGTGTCGTCGTCCGTAGTCTCTGTCGTTCTTCGACAGCCCCGGAGTCCGTGCCCGAATGAGGCAGGAGGACCCGGGAAGTGTTCACCGGAATCGTCGAAGAGCTGGGCGAGATCACCGCCGTAGAGGATCTCGGCGACGCCTGTCGCTTCCGTCTGCGCGGTCCCGTCGTCACCGAGGGCGCCAAGCACGGTGACTCCATCGCGGTCAACGGCGTCTGCCTCACGGTCGTGGACCACGAGGGCGACGAGTTCACCGCCGACGTGATGGCCGAGACCCTGACCCGCTCCAGCCTGGGCGCCCTCGACGTCGGCTCCCGCGTCAACCTGGAGCGCCCCACGGCGGTCGGAGCGCGGCTCGGCGGGCACATCGTGCAGGGCCATGTCGACGGCACCGGAGAGGTGCTCGAACGCAAGCCCTCCGAGCACTGGGAGATCATCAAGATCTCGCTCCCCGCGGACCTCTCCCGGTACGTCGTGGAGAAGGGCTCCATCACCGTCGACGGCATCAGCCTCACCGTCGTCGACGCCGGGCCCGACTACTTCACGGTCAGCCTCATCCCCACCACCCTCGCCCTGACCACGCTCGGCCTCAAGCAGCCCGGCGCCCCGGTCAACCTCGAGGTGGACGTCGTCGCCAAGTACGTCGAGCGGCTGCTGGGAGCGGGCAAGTGAACTGGCTCAACTCCGAGGCCTTCGTCCTCTTCGGCCAGCACATCATCTGGTCGGACATGGTCGGCAACACCTTCGGCCTGATCGCCCTCGCGCTCGGCTTCCGCCGCTCGCTGTGGTCCTGGCCGGTCCAGTTCCTCTCCGGCCTCATCCTCTTCGGCGCCTTCTACGGCCACCTGACCGGCAGCGCGGGCAAGCAGGCGGTCGTCATGGCCGTCGCGCTGTACGGCTGGTGGCAGTGGAACCGCGGCACGGACCGCGCCGCGGACGGCAAGGTCGCCGTCCGCTTCGCCACCTGGACCGAGCGCGGCGCGATGATCGCCGCGGCCGCCGCCGGGACCGTCGCGGTGGCCCTGCTCTTCAAGGCGTACCCGAGCCTGTCCTGGGACCCTTGGCCGGACGCCTACATCTTCGTCGGCACGATCGTCGCCATGTACGCCCAGGCCCGCGGCATGGTCGAGTTCTGGTTCGCGTGGCTCCTCGTCGACCTCGTCGGCGTCCCGCTGAACTTCGCGAACGGCTACGCCTTCTCCGGCTTTGTCTACGTCATCTACGGCGCACTCGTCCTGTGGGGCATGCGCGACTGGTGGCTGCGCTCCCGCAGGGACACGCGGCCCGTCCTGGAAGGAGCGCCCGCGTGAACACCACACCCGTTCTGGACCGCACCGAGACCTTCGACGAGTGGTCCCTGGACCCGGTCGAGCAGGCCATCGCCGACATCGCCGCCGGCCGCCCGGTCGTGGTCGTCGACGACGAGGACCGGGAGAACGAGGGCGACCTCGTCATCGCCGCCGAGAAGGCGACCCCCGAGATCGTCGCGTTCATGATGAGCGAGTGCCGCGGTCTGATCTGCGCCCCCATGGAGGGCGAGGAGCTGGACCGGCTGCGCATCCCGCAGATGGTCGAGAACAACACCGAGTCGATGAAGACCGCGTTCACGGTGTCGGTGGACGCCTCGGGCGCGCACGGTGTGACCACCGGAATCTCGGCCTCGGACCGTGCGACCACGCTCCAGCTGCTGGCCAGCGGGGATGCCCGGGCCGACGACTTCGTCCGCCCCGGCCACATCTTCCCGCTGCGCGCCAAGGACGGTGGCGTCCTGGTCCGCAACGGCCACACCGAGGCCGCCGTCGACCTCGCCCGCCTGGCGGGGCTGCGACCGGCCGGCGCGATCGTCGAGATCGCCGGCGAGGACGGCCGGATGCTGCGGCTGCCCGAGCTGATCCCCTTCGCCCGCAAGCACGGCCTGACGATCATCTCCATCGAGGACCTGATCGCCTACCGCCGCTCCGCCGAGCCCACCGTCCGCCGCGAGGCCGCGGTCCACCTGCCGACCGCGCACGGCACCTTCACCGCGTACGGCTACCGCTCCACCGTGGACGGCGTCGAGCACGTCGCCCTGGTCCACGGCGAGATCGGCGCCGGCGAGGACGTCGTGGTCCGGGTCCACTCCGAGTGCCTGACCGGCGATGTCTTCGGCTCCCTGCGCTGCGACTGCGGACCCCAGCTGGACGCGGCCCTGGACCGCATCCAGAGCGAGGGCCGCGGCGTCGTGGTCTACCTGCGCGGCCACGAGGGTCGCGGTATCGGCCTCGTGTCCAAGCTGCGCGCCTACGAGCTGCAGGAGCGCGGCCGCGACACCCTGGACGCCAACCTGGAACTCGGCCTGCCCGCCGACGCCCGGGACTACGCGGCCGGCGCCCAGATCCTGCGGGATCTCGGTGTGCGCAGCGTGCGCCTGATGACCAACAACCCCGACAAGACCGACGCGCTCGTCCGGCACGGCATCGAGGTCACCGAGCGTGAGCCGATGCCCGTCACCGCGGGCGAGCACAACCTCCGGTACCTGCGCACCAAGCGGGACCGGATGGGCCACGACCTGCCCTGGCTGGAGGCGGCTCCCGTCTCCACCTGCGGCAACCAGTAAGCAAGTCACACCGAGGAGAGACGTGAGCGGCAAGGGTGCACCGGAACTGTCCGTACAGAACGTGGGCGATCTGCGGGTCGCCGTCATCGCGGCGCAGTGGCACGAGAAGGTGATGGACGGCCTGGTGGACGGCGCCCTGCGCGCCCTGCACGACCTCGGCATCGACGAGCCGACCCTGCTCAGGGTCCCGGGCAGCTGGGAGCTCCCGGTCGTCGCCAAGGTCCTCGCGGGCCGCGGCTACGACGCCGTCGTCGCCCTCGGTGTCGTCATCCGGGGCGGCACCCCGCACTTCGAGTACGTCTGCCAGGGCGTCACCCAGGGCCTCACCCAGGTCTCGGTGGAGACCGGTGTCCCCATCGGCTTCGGCGTGCTCACCTGCGACACCGAGGAGCAGGCCCTGGACCGCGCCGGGCTGAGCGGCTCCAACGAGGACAAGGGGCACGAGGCGGTGACCGCCGCGGTGGCGACCGCGGCCACCCTGCGTTCAGTATCTGAACCCTGGCGCTGACGAACCGGGTGTGTGGCATAGGCTGAGCGTCACCATGTCCAAGAAGACGTTCGAGGAGCTCTTCACCGAGCTCCAGCACAAGGCCGCAACCGGCGATCCCGCCACGTCCCGCACCGCGGAACTGGTCGAGAAGGGCGTCCACGCCATCGGCAAGAAGGTCGTCGAAGAGGCCGCCGAGGTCTGGATGGCCGCCGAGTACGAGGGCAAGGACGCCGCCGCCGAGGAGATCTCGCAGCTGCTGTACCACGTCCAGGTGATGATGGTCGCGCGCGGGATCTCCCTCGACGACGTGTACGCCCACCTCTAAGCCGGCCAGTTCCGCCCACCCCCCCCATCACGCAAAGGAAGCCGACCTCATGCTGCGCATCGCCGTCCCCAACAAGGGTTCCCTGTCCGGCCCTGCGGCGGAGATGCTGCATGAGGCCGGCTACCAGCAGCGCCGGGAGTCCAAGGAGCTGCGGATCGTCGACCCGGAGAACGAGGTCGAGTTCTTCTACCTCCGCCCCCGCGACATCGCGATCTACGTCTCCTCCGGCCGCCTCGACATCGGCCTCACCGGCCGGGACCTGCTGGTCGACTCCGGCGCGAACGCCGAGGTCATCCTCCCGCTCGGCTTCGCCCGCTCCACCTTCCGTTTCGCCGCCAAGCCCGGCACCGCGAGCGGCATCGAGGACCTGAAGGGCAAGACGGTCGCCACCTCCTACGAGGGCATCGTCGAGGGCCACCTCGCCGAGCACGGCATCGACGCCTCCGTCGTCCACCTCGACGGCGCCGTCGAGACGGCCATCGAGCTCGGGGTCGCCGAGGTCATCGCGGACGTCGTCGAGACCGGCACCTCCCTGCGCAACGCCGGGCTCGAGGTCTTCGGCGAGCCGATCATGAAGTCCGAGGCCGTCGTGATCCGCCGTACCGGCGCCGACGCCGAGGACCCCAAGGTGCAGCAGTTCCTGCGCCGCCTCCAGGGCGTCCTGGTGGCCCGGACGTACGTGATGATGGACTACGACTGCCGGGTCGAGCAGTTGGAGAAGGCCGTGGCGCTCACCCCGGGCCTGGAGTCCCCGACCGTCTCCCCGCTGCACAACGAGGGCTGGGTCGCCGTCCGCGCGATGGTCCCGTCCAAGGAGGCGCAGCGGATCATGGACGACCTGTACGAGATCGGCGCGCGGGCCATCCTGACGACGGCCATCCACGCCTGCCGCCTCTGAGAGCCGTACGCCATGTCCGAACTCCCCGCCCTTCCCGTCACCTTCCGGCCCGGCCGCACCCGGGCGGTCCTGCTGACCGCCGGCACCGCGATCTTCGTGGTGATCACGGCGGTGGCCCTGCTGCTGGAGAAGCTCGGCCCCGGTGAGCGCCTGAGCTTCATCCTCACCGGAGCGCTGATGTTCGGCGTCCTGGCGATGCTCGCCCGGGTCAAGGTCGTCGCCGACGACTCCGGTGTCACCGTGGTCAACATCGCCAGCCGGCGCCGGCTGGAGTGGGCCGAGATCCTCCAGGTGAACCTGCGCCCCGGCGACCCGTGGGTCTTCCTCAACCTCAGCGACGGCACCAGCCTGCCCGTGCTCGGGATTCAGCCGGGCATCGCCAGGCAGCGCGCGATCGAGGACGCCCGCACGCTGCGCGCCCTCACCGAGGCGCGGTCCATCCGAAACCCCGAGGAACATCACGGCTGACCCATGGCGTTCTCCCTGCCGTACCGGCCGGGGTCTTGATTAACCTGTTGGCGGAGGCGTTTTCCCGGCGCCTCCGCCGCTGATGTTCCACCTGGTCTTCAGAGGCCCCCTGCTACCCGAGGAGTGACTCCCTCCAGCGATGGACGGATCGTCCTGTAGTACCTGCGCCGCCCCCTCCCGACATTTCGAGGCGGCGGCATGACCATCCCCCTGCTGCTCCTTGCCGCGGCATTCCTGCTGATCCTCGCCAACGGCTTCTTCGTGGCCGCCGAGTTCGGCCTGGTGACGGTCGAACGCCCGGAGGCCGAGAAGGCCGCCGCCGAGGGCGACCGCCGCGCCCGTACAGTCGTCGAGTCGCTGAAGGAGCTCTCCTTCCAGCTCTCCGGCACCCAGCTCGGCATCACCATCACCTCCCTCGTCGTCGGCATGCTCGCCGAACCGGCGCTCGCCGCGCTGCTGAACGGCCCGATCACCGCGCTCGGCATCCCCGAGGGCGCTGTCTCCGGGGTCGCCGTGATCGTCGGCATGCTGATGGCCTCGGCCGTGCAGATGGTGATCGGCGAACTCGTGCCGAAGAACTGGGCGGTGTCCCGTCCGTTGCAGGTCGCGCGGTTCGTCGCGGGCCCGCAGCACATGTTCGCGCGGGTCTTCCGGCCGGTGATCGCCGCTCTGAACTCCGTCGCCAACCGCCTCGTCCGCGCGCTCGGCATCGAGCCCACCGAGGAGCTGGCCTCGGCCCGCACCCCGGGCGAACTGGTGTCGCTGGCCCGCCACTCCGCTCAGGCCGGCACCCTGGAGCAGGACACCGCGGACCTGTTCGTACGGACCCTGTCGCTCGGCGAGCTGACCGCGCAGCACGTGATGACCCCGCGGGTGAGGGTCAGCGCGCTCCAGTCGTCGGCGACCGCCGAGGACGTGGTCAACCTGACCCGCGCCACCGGCCTGTCCCGCTTCCCCGTCTACCGGGAGCGGATCGACGAGGTCGTCGGCATGGTCCACCTCAAGGACGCCCTCGCCGTGCCCGCCGCCGACCGGCTGCGCACCCCCGTCGGCCGGATCGCCCGCCCCGCGCTGCTGATCCCGGAGACCCTGCCGGTCCGGCCGCTGCTGGCCAGGCTGCGCAGCGAACAGCCCATCGCGGTCGTCGTCGACGAGTACGGCGGCACCGCGGGCGTGGTCACCCTGGAGGACATCGTCGAGGAGATCGTCGGCGAGGTCCGGGACGAACACGACGCCAAGGACCTGCCCGAACTCGCCGCGGCCCCGGCGGAGGACGGCCGACCCGCCTGGGACGCCGACGGCAGCTGCCGGGTCGACATCCTCCAGCGCATAGGACTCGACGTGCCCGAGGGGCCGTACGAGACCGTCGCCGGTCTGGTCGCCGACCTGCTCGGCCGGATCCCGGTCCCCGGTGACAAGGCCGAACTGCCCGGCTGGCGGCTCTCGGTGCGCCAGGTCGGTCACTACCGCGCCGAGCGGGTCCGGCTCGTTCGCACCTCGCCCGTCGTGGAGGCCGCCCGATGAGCGTGCTCCAGCTTCTCTTCGCCGCCCTGCTCGTGCTCGCCAACGGCTTCTTCGTCGGCGCCGAGTTCGCGCTGGTCTCGGTCCGCCGCAGCCAGATCGAACCGCTCGGCACGGCCCGGGCCCGGCAGGTGCTGTACGGCCTGGAACACCTGCCGCAGATGATGGCGGCGGCCCAGTTCGGCATCACCGTCTGCTCGCTGACCCTGGGCGCGGTCGCCGAGCCCACGGTCGCGCACATCCTGGAACCCCTCTTCGAGTGGATCCATCTGCCGCACGCGATGATCCACCCGCTGGGCTACGTCATCGCCCTGGCCACCGTGGTCTTCTTCCACCTCGTCATCGGCGAGATGGTCCCGAAGAACCTCGCGATGGCCGCCCCCGAGAAGGCCGCGCTGTGGCTCAGCCCCGGACTGGTGGCCTTCGCCCGGCTGTGCCGTCCGCTGACCGTCGCCCTCGGCGCCTGCGCCCAGGGCATCCTGCGGCTCTTCCGGGTCGAGCCCAAGGACGAGGTCGAGGCGGTCTTCACCAGCGAGCAGCTGAATCGTCTGGTGGAGGACGCGGGTCAGGCGGGCCTGCTGGACCCCGAGGAACAGGAACGCCTGGAGGACGCCCTGGAGCTGGGCTCCCGCCCGGTGACGGACGTCCTCCTCGGCCGGGAGTCGCTGGTCACGGTGCCGCCCTCGGTCACCCCGGGTCAGATCGTCGACCTGACCGCGCGCACCGGCTACTCCCGGTTCCCGGTGGTGGCGGAGACCGGCGCCTTCATGGGCTACCTGCACGTGAAGGACGTACTGGACCTGGAGGACTCGGAGCGGGCGGTGCCGCAGCAGGTGTGGCGCCCCATGACGACGCTGCGGCCCGAACTCCCGCTGGACGACGCCCTGACGGTGATGCGCCGGGCGGCCACCCACCTGGCCCAGGTCGCGGACGCCTCCGGCAGGGTGCTGGGCCTGGTGGCGCTGGAGGACGTACTGGAACTCCTGGTCGGCGAGGTGACGGACCCGGCGCACCGCGAGGTGCCGAAACAGTCGGATAAGGCGCAGGTACTGGCGTCGTAGGACCCACCGCCGCGGGATCCGTCACAGAGCCGACGGATCCTGCGGCCCCCTGCCCGACAGCACCTCTCCGTACGCCTGCATCAGGTCCGGCAACCGCAGAGTCGACAAGTCGTCCCGCGTGAGCGCTCCCGGATACGTCGACAGCCGCAGATCCCGGTACGCGCAGCTCTTCTCGTACAGGGTCCGCAGGAACCGCCCGTTGCCCAGTTCGTCGATCCACCCCTGGTCCACCACGTGCCCGGCGATGGAGCGCAGCTCGTCGAGGGCCTCCTCGTCCCAGATGTCGCCGTTCTCCGCGGCGAGCACCTCGCCGATGGAGGTGAGTTCGAGGGGCCGGTACGAGGGGAAGTCCACGCGGGTGGTGAAGCGGGACGACAGCCCCGGGTTGGCGGCCAGCAGCCGGTCCATGCCCTCGGGGTAGCCGGCCAGGATCACGACCAGGTGGTCCCGGTTGTCCTCCGCCCGCTTGAGCAGCACCTGCAGCGCCTCGTCGCCGTACGCGTCGCCCTTGCCGTAGCCGGAGTTGGAGAGCGAGTAGGCCTCGTCCACGAAGAGCACCCCGCCGAGTGCGGAGTCGATGAGTTCGTTGGCCTTCACGGCGGTCTGGCCGAGGTACTCGCCCACCAGATCGGCCCGCTGCGCCTCGACCAGATGGTCGCCGCCGAGCAGTCCGAGGGCGTAGAAGACCCGGCCGAGGATGCGGGCGACCGTGGTCTTGCCGGTGCCGGAGGGGCCCGAGAAGACGAAGTGCCGCTTGGGCGGCTGGACCGGCAGCCCCTGTCCCGCCCGCAGCCGGGCCATGTTCAACTGCGCGGACAACGCCTTGACCTGGCGCTTGACCGGTTCCAGGCCCACCATGCGCTCGAGCTCCGCGAGCGCCTCCTCCAGTAACGCGGGGTCGGTCGGCCCGGCTGGCGGCGGCTGCCCGGGCAGGCCCGCCCGCTCGCGCACCCCCGGGTCCGGCACGGGAGGAAGGGGCCCGCTCGGCACCAGATCCGGGCCGGAGAGCTTCAGCTCACGTCCCTCGCCGAACAGCGGGTCGAGCGTGTCGGGCCCGTCGACGGAGTCCTGGCCGAACCCGGTGAGCGTGATCGGGGCGAGATCGCCGGCCTCGTCGTAGCCGTCCCCCTCCGCGATGGCGGCGAGCCGCGCCGAGGTGTCCATGAAGGCGGGGTCGACGCGGTGCACGGCCCGGTACAGCGGCAGCGCGGCGGCCGACCGGCCGGTGCCCTCATGGGCCCGGGCCAGCCAGTACCGCAGCTCCTTGCGCTGCGGTTGCTCGCTGCGGCAGCGCATCAGGGCAGCGGACAGCAGCGGGTCGGCCTGGCCGTACATCTCCAGCCGGACCCGGGCCATGCCGCCGAACAGTCCGGCCTCGATCCCGAGCATCGGGTCGTCGAGCAGGGGGTCGGTGTGCCGGACGAGCTGTTCCCAGTCCTTGACCAGATAGGCCCGGCAGGCGTGCAGGAAGCGGACCTGGGCGTCGGCGTCCACCGGCGGCAGACCGGCGAGGGCCCGGTCCAGCTCGGGCACATGGCGGCCGTCCAGCCAGTGCGAGGCGTGCGCGAGCAGCAGATCGCGCGGGCTCTCCAGCACCGGCTGCACCCACCAGCCGAGCCAGTACCAGGAGTTGAGGGTGCGGCGGTGCCGGGCGCGCTGCTCCCCGAAGCGGTCCCGGTGCCGGAACATCCGCAACAGCGCGGTCGTGGTGTCGACGCGCAGCGCGTGCAGCCCGAGCCAGCCGTCGGCCATCCCGGGATCGATCCGCACCGCGGTGCGGAACTCCTCCTCCGCCTGCGGATAAGCGCCCATGGTGTAGGCGTCCACGCCTCGCAACCAGGCGAGGTCGGCCGGGGCCTCGGGGCCCTGCGTGCCGAAGTCCATCACGTCCCCCACAAACCGTGCCCCCGTCGGTTGACCGCCGGGCCGTCGCCCGTCGGCCGTAAGAGTCGAACCGCCGTACTGCGGACCGCAGTTGCAGCCGTGCGCGGAGCGGCGGTCCCAGGTCGCACCGAGGGCATCGTACCTGCGGGGGTGTCGCCCGCCCCAGGGTGCCGCACCGGACGTTTGGCGAGGTGGGAGCAGATGGGGCGCGTACGGCATGGTGACCGAGGGTGAGCGAATCACGCCTTGGCGCGGCCGAAAAGTGGGGTGAGGGCAGAACGAAGCCCCCGATCACGGGGGAACAACCGGGGGCTTCGCGTCTGTCGGGCGGCCTCGAACGACCGCACATTGAGAACGTAAGACCTGTACGGCCCTTGGGTCAAGCGGAGTTGAGGCAGTCAGGGAAGTTCGCGCACGCGGCTCTTCACAACTTCACCACATTGGGGATGGTCCCTCACTCAGCGTGATGAGGTGGTCCGCATCCATCGTCCCGGCAGGCCCGGGACGCAACTCGAACCCCTTCGCGCACTGCCGTACCAAGGCGTCGGCGAACGGCCGGGAGGGGTCCACGGCGAAGTGCTTCTGTTCCGCCGTGACCCAGCCGTCCCAGAAGTCCCGCTGCTCCTCGCCGTCGCGCGACCGGCCGCGCGCCCAGGACTCGGCCTGCGGCAGATCCATCCAGAGCAGGAAGGCGAGATACGGCCGCAGCGCGCGGCGCCCGGCGCCGACGCCCTCGACGAGCAGCACGGGCTCGGGCGGCAGGGCGAGCGGTGCCCCGAAGCGGCGCTCGCGCCAGTCGTAGGGGGCGTAGCGGGCGGTCCCGCCGTGGGAGAGGGGCGCGATCACCTGGGCGAGCAGCCGGTCGGTCCAGTCGAACAGTTCGTCATGGCTGGCGATGTCGTCGAGCCGCAGCACCGGCGCCCCGCCCAGCGCCCGCGCGAGCCGCTCGGCGAAGGTGGACTTCCCCGACCCGGCGTGCCCGTCGATCCCGATCAGACGGACCGGACCGCAGGACGCGGGCAGGCGGTGAAGCCGCGAGGCGAGCTGGTGAATGACGGTTCCCGGGGTGAGTCGTGTACGCAACGGAAGTCTAGTGACGCGCCCCGGCGGGTGATGCCAGTGGTCGAGGCCAATATTCATGGCGCGGCATGGTCCGAAGTGCTGGCAGGAGGCCCCCGCTGCGTCCATAGTTGGCCCACACACAGCACTGGACCTGCCCCGACTCGGACAACCTGGGGGTCTTCCGCCCATGAGCAGATCCGAACAGCCGTCCCGCAGAACCGTCCTGACCGCCGCGGTCGCCGCGGCCGTCGCCGGCACCTCCGCGGGCCAGGCCGCCGCCGCCCCCACGACCGGCGTCCCCACCGGTCCCGCCCAGGCGGCGGCCCGCCAGATCGACAACCGCGCCTGGACGACGTACACCGACTGGCGCTCGGGCGCCGCCAAGGGGACCCGTGCCGTCGCGGGCGCCCGCCCCGGCCTGGTGATCGGCACGCCCGCGGGGCTCGCCGACTACACCGACCCGCACACCGGCACCACCGCCACCTGGGAGTACGCCACCTGGACCTCACCGGTGCACCGGCTGACCGTGCCCTCCACCGAGGCCATCGCCTCCTGGAACGCGCACACCCCGGCCGGCACCTGGCTCCAGATCGAGCTCAAGGGCACCTACTCCGACGGTACCGACACCCCCTGGTACGTCATGGGCCGCTGGGCCGCGGGCGACCAGGACATCCGGCGGACCTCCGTCGACGACCAGACCGACGGCAAGAGCACGATCTGGACCGACACCTTCGCCGTCGACGACCCGGCGACCGGCCTGCGCCTGACCTCGTACCGGCTGCGGCTGACCCTCTACCGCAAGCCGGGCACCAAGAAGACCCCCACCGTGTGGCGGCTCGGCGCGATGGGCTCCGACGTCCCGGACCGCTTCACCGTCCCGGCCTCCACGCCGGGTCTCGCCCAGGAGCTGGCCGTCCCGCGCTACTCGCAGGAGATCCACGCAGGCCAGTACCCCGAGTACGACAACGGCGGCGAGGCCTGGTGCAGCCCCACCTCCTCGCAGATGATCATCGAGTACTGGGGCCGCCGGCTCACCGAGGAGCAACTGGCCTGGGTCGACCCGTCCTTCGCGGATCCGCAGGTGTGCCACGCGGCCCGGTTCACATACGACTACCAGTACGCGGGCTGCGGCAACTGGCCGTTCAACGCGGCCTACGCGGCCACCTTCAAGGACCTCCAGGGCGTGGTCACCCGACTCGGCTCGCTGACCGATCTGGAGACGCTGATCGCGGCCGGGATCCCGGCCATAACGTCCCAGTCCTTCCTGAAGGAGGAGCTGACCGGGGCGGGCTACGGCACCTCGGGGCACCTGATGACCGTGATCGGCTTCACGGCGGAGGGCGATGTGATCGCCAACGACCCGGCCTCGCCGAGCAACGAGGCGGTCCGGCGCGTCTACCGCAGACGTGAGTGGGAGAACATCTGGCTCAGGACCAAGCGGTACAACGCCAGCGGCAAGGTCGTCTCCGGCACCGGAGGGGTCTGCTACCTGTACTTCCCGGCGCGTCCCTCGGCCCGCCAGTGCGCTGCGCTCGCCGCGGTGGGCGTCCGCTGAGACGCCGTACGGCGGCCCCCGGACCCGTGCGCCGGGGGCCGTTCGCTGTGACCAAGGTCTCGGCCGCAAAAGCCCTGGTCGGTGGCAAGGTGGACGGATGACCACGAATGCAGCCACCGCCGCCCGTGTCCGCACCGGCGGTCCCCAGGAGGACGGTCCCGAGGTCCTCGAGCACGTCATGGGCTGGGTCCTCGTCGTGGTCACCGCGATGCTCGTGACCCAGCTCGGTCTGCTGTGACCTGATGTGACCTGACACATATTCGAACCTGCCATACTGCGGAGGTCCCGCCACCCGCCCGAGACCAGGGTCGAAACGTGAACAGTCAGCAGCGCGTCGCCGTCGTCCGCCCCCGGGCGCGCGGCACCGAGCGATCGGCGGCCCGGCGCGCCGAACTCATCGCCATCGGGCGGCGATTGTTCGCCGACACCTCCTATGACGCGCTGTCCATGGACGACATCGCGCGCCAGGCGCATGTGGCCAAGGGACTGATCTACTACTACTTCCAGTCCAAGCGCGGCTATTACCTGGCGATCATCAAGGACTCCGTCGCGGACCTGGTCACCTACGCGGCGAGCGGGGTCGAACTGCCCTCGGTGGAGCGGGTCCACCGCACGATCGACAGCTATCTGCGCTACGCCGAGCACAACCAGGCCGCCTACCGCACGATCGTCAGCGGCGGGGTCGGCTTCGACACCGAGGTGCACGCCATCCGGGACGGGGTGCGCGAGGCGATCGTGTCCACCATCGCCGAGGGCGCGTACGGCCGTACGGACGTCGGGCCGGTCGCCCGGATGGGGCTGCTGTCCTGGGTGTGCAGCGTCGAGGGCGCGACCCTGGACTGGACGGACCACCCTCAGCTCTCCCGGGAGACCATGCGCGAGCTGCTGGTGAAGACCCTGGGCGGCGCGCTGCGCGCCGTGGAGGAGCTGGACCCCTCCTGCCCGGCCCCCGGGCCCGCCCGCCGTGACACATGACCAAGGGGCGGAGTCTCGTGGTCTCCGCCCCTGAAGTCCCCCGTGTCAGGGGTTAGTTGATCGCCTTGATGAGCTCACCGTTCGCGGTGTCCCCGCTGAGCTCCCAGAAGAACGTACCCGCCAGACCCTGCTGGTTCTTGTACGTCATCTTCGCGGCGATGGTCGCGGGAGTGTCGTAACTCCACCAGTTGTTCCCGCACTTGGCGTACGCGGTGCCGCCCACCGTGCCGGTCGCCGGGCACTTGGTCTTCAGCACCTTGTAGTCCTCGATGCCCTGCTCGTACGTGCCCGCCGCCGGGCCGGTCGCGGTGCCGCCGGGCGCCGACTGGGTCACGCCGGTCCAGCCGCGGCCGTAGAAGCCGATGCCGAGCAGCAGCTTGGCGGCCGGGATGCCGAGGCTCCTGAGCTTGGCGATGGTGGCCGAGGAGTGCATGTCCGCCTTCGGGATGCCCGAGTAGGACCTCAGCGGCGAGTGCGGAGCCGTGGGTCCCGCCGCGTCCCAGGCGCCGAAGTAGTCGTACGTCATGGGGTTGTACCAGTTGACGTACTGGGCCGCGCCCGCGTAGTCCGCCGCGTCGATCTTGCCGCCCGCGGTGGCGTCGGCGGTGATCGCCGCGGTGACCAGGTTGCCGGTGCCGAACTTCGCGCGCAGCGCCTGCATCAGGTTCTTGAAGGCCGCCCGGCCGCTGGTGTCACAGGTGAGGCCGCAGGCGTTGGGGTACTCCCAGTCGATGTCGATGCCGTCGAAGACGTCGGCCCACTTGGAGTTCTCGACCAGGTCGTAGCAGGACTGCGCGAAGGCGGCCGGGTTCTGGGCCGCCTGGCCGAAGCCGCCGGACCAGGTCCAGCCGCCGAAGGACCAGAGCACCTTGAGGCCCGGGTGCTTCTTCTTCAGCTCGCGCAGCTGGTTGAAGGTGCCGCGCAGCGGCTGGTCCCAGGTGTCGGCGACGCCGTCGACCGACTCGGCCGCGGTGTAGGTCCGCTCGGTGGCCGCGTAGTTGTCGCCGATGGCGCACTTGCCGCCGGTGACGTTGCCGAAGGCGTAGTTGATGTGCGTGAGCTTGGCCGCGGAACCGGAGGTCTCGATGTTCTTGACGTAGTACTTCCGGTCGTAGGTGCCCCATTCGGTGAAGTAGCCGATCACCTTGGAGCCGGCCGCCAGTTCGGCCTCGGGAGCGCTTGCTTCGGCAGTGGCCGTGCCCGCCCCGGCGAGCAGTCCGGCGCCGAGGACGGCCGCGCAGGCGGCGGAGACCAGCGCCCGGAATCGGGTGCGGTGGAGAAGGTGCATATCGGGTGTCTCCTCGTGGGGGAGAGGGGAACGCGCGCCGATTGGCATGAACGCGGTAAGGCGTTGCCCGCACACTAGGAGGACTAGACCAGTCGGGTCAATGGTTCGGACCAATTCGCGTCGTTCGAGTTTTCTTGGAGTAAGCGGTCGTTAACTGGTGACTGAGTGCCTCCGATCGGGCATACTCACAGCGCACAGCCGCTGGTCAGCAGCTTCCGTGACCCGGGAGTGCGAGCAGGGGCCCGCACCCAGTGAGACCCGGCGGAGCCGCCCCACCCAAGGCGCACGTCCGCCGATGCGCCCGACAAGGGAGGAGAGCGTCGCCATGCCCGACCGCGCCCCGCAACCGGTGGACCGGCACCTGCCCACGGACGAGGCCCGGGATCTGATCTCGCTCGTCCGCGACATCGCCCAGCGCGAGATCGCCCCGAAGGCGGCCGAGGAGGAGGACGCCGGACGCTTCCCGCGCGAGGTCTTCTCCCTGCTGTCGGAAGCGGGCCTCCTCGGACTGCCCTACGACTCCGAGTACGGCGGTGGTGATCAGCCGTACGAGGTCTATCTCCAGGTCCTCGAAGAGCTCGCGATGGCCCGGCTCACCGTCGGTCTCGGCGTCAGCGTGCACACCCTGGCCTCCTACGCTCTGGCCGCCTACGGCACCAAGGAGCAGCAGGTCGAGCACCTGCCCGCGATGCTCGGCGGAGGGCTGCTCGGCGCCTACTGCCTGTCCGAGCCGTCGTCCGGCTCCGACGCGGCCTCCCTGCGCACCAAGGCGGTGCGGGACGGCGACGACTGGGTGATCACCGGTACGAAGGCCTGGATCACCCACGGCGGCATCGCCGACTTCTACACGGTCATGGCCCGCACCGGCGAGGAGGGACCGCGCGGGATCTCCGCCTTCCTGGTGCCGGGCGACGCCGAGGGGCTGAGCGGGGCCGCGCCCGAGAAGAAGATGGGCAT
The DNA here is from genome assembly GCF_053587635.1 of Streptomyces sp. NPDC003635. Lineage (NCBI taxonomy): Bacteria > Bacillati > Actinomycetota > Actinomycetes > Kitasatosporales > Streptomycetaceae > Streptomyces > Streptomyces sp. NPDC003635. Next base: position 103,735 of record NZ_JBSFOK010000026.1, read on the forward strand.
GAAGGGCTCGCCGACCGCGCAGGTGCACTTCGACGGTGTGCGGGTGTCCGAGGACCGGCGGCTCGGCGATGAGGGCCAGGGCTTCGCCATCGCCCTGTCCGCGCTGGACTCCGGGCGGCTCGGCATCGCGGCGTGCGCGATCGGCGTGGCCCAGGCGGCGCTGGACGAGGCCGTGGCCTACGCCTCGGGGCGCCGGCAGTTCGGGCGGCCGATCTCCGACTTCCAGGGCCTGCGCTTCATGCTGGCCGACATGGCGACCCAGATCGAGGCGGGCCGCGCGCTGTACCTGGCGGCGGCGCGGCTGAGGGACGCGGGTCGGCCGTTCGCCAAGCAGGCGGCCATGGCCAAGCTGCACTGCACCGACACGGCGATGCGGGTGACCACCGACGCCGTGCAGGTCCTCGGCGGGTACGGCTACACCGCCGACTTCCCGGCCGAGCGCTACATGCGCGAGGCCAAGGTGCTGCAGATCGTCGAGGGCACGAACCAGATCCAGCGGATGGTCATCGCCCGTCACCTCGCGGGTCCCGAGGGGCGCTGAACTCGCCCGGCCGCACCGTCGGCGCCGCCAGCCGGATCCACTCCGGGTCGTGGCGGCCCGGCAGGGTGCGGCCGCGGTCCGCCCAGGTCCGCATCAGATCGCGGTAGATGGGCGGGTCCGGCAGCGGGGGAGGGGGCTGCCGAAGCGATTCTGCCGGGGGCGGCGGTACGAAGGCGTGTCTCTGGCGCCCGGTCGTCGAATAAGTGGGGGTCACACCAGGGCAACGCGAGGGCGGCTGGACAGGTCACCGCCACCCGGAATCGGGCGTGCGTTCACCGGTGTCCGGTCCCGTGTCTGGCCACCTGGGGCTGTCTGACGTACCGTCAGGCCACTCGCCTCCAGGGAGGTCTCCCGTGGCCGACGACGACCGCCCGGTACCGCTCGACGAGTACCCGGTGCACCAGGTTCCCCTGTCCATGAAGCACGTCGCGACCAGCGACCGGAACGCCTACGACCGCTGCATCTTCCACGTCCTGGACCACCGGGGACGTGCCCTGCTGATCCTCGGCCTCGGGGTGTACCCGAACCTCGGGGTGATCGACGCCTACGCCACCCTGCGCATCGGGGACACCCTGCACGCCGTACGCGCCTCGGACGCGCTGGGCGAGGACCGGATGCGGCTCGCGGTCGGACCGCTGCGCATCGAGGTCGACGAGCCGCTGCGCCGACTGCGCCTGCGGAGCGACGACGACTCCCTGTCGTACGACCTCACCTGGACCGCCGACTTCCCGGCCCTGTGGGAACCCCATCACCTCCAGCGCCGGGGCCCCCGGCTCACCCTCGAAGGGCGCCGGTTCGTACAGGCGGGAAGCGTGACGGGGGTGATCCGCGCGGCCGGCGAGGAGTTCGCGGTCACCGCCGCCGACTGGACCGGCACCCGGGACCGCAGCTGGGGCGTGCGGCCGGTACCGGGGGAGGAGGGTGGGCGGCTCGCCGAGGAGCATCCGACCGAGGGCTTCCACTGGATCTGGTGCCCGGTCCGTTTCGAGGACCGGTTCCTGATGGTGATCGTCCAGGAGGACGCGGACGGACACCGCACGCTGAACGACGCGACACTCGTCCGCCCCGGTCGGCGCGACCGTCAACTGGGCTGGCCCCAGGCGGAGATCACCTACCGGCCGGGCACCCGGCACCCCGAACGCGCCCTCATCCACCTCGGCGACGTCCGCAAGCCGCAGGAACTGGGGGTGGAGATCCTCACCTCCTCCCCGCTGGCGATCGGCGCCGGGTACCCGCCCGCCGACGACTGGCAGCACGGCACCTGGCAGGGACGCGGCTGGACCGACCGGCGCACCTACGACCTCACCGAGGCCCACCCGCGGGCCGCCTACGGCGTCACCGACCACGCGGCCCGCTTCCGCCTGGACGGACAGGTGGGCCACGGCATCTTCGAGCACGGCTCGTTCGGGCGGCACGACCCGAGCGGCTTCGCGGACTTCACCTCGGTCGCACCGTAGGGGGTACACCTCATGGCAGCCACGGCACCCCGCCCGCGCACCACCACCCGGGATCCGGAGGAGATCGCCCGCCGCCTCATCGCCTGGCTGGGCACCCGTCTGCCGGGCGCGAAGGTCACGGGGGTGCGCGCACCCGCCTCCAACGGCATGTCCAGCGAGACCGTCCTGTTCGACATCGATCACCCCGAAGCACCCCTGCGTTCCTGCGTGTTGCGGCTCGCGGCGGACCAGTCGGCGTACACCGTGTTCCCCGAGTACGACATGTACCGCCAGTACCGCACGATGAAGCTGGTGGCCCAGCACACCGACGTCCCCGTTCCCCGAGTGCTGTGGGTCGAGCTGGACCCCGGCCCGCTCGGGGCGCCCTTCCTCGTCATGGGGCGCGTCGAGGGCCGGGTCCCGCCCGACGTCATGCCGTACACCTACTCGGGCAACTGGCTGCACGTGGCGAGCGACAGCGAACGCGCGCATCTGGAGGCCGCGACCATCGGCGTGTTGGCCCGCCTGCACGACCAAGTCCCGGTGCGCGAGGCGGCGTTCCTCGCGACCCCCGGCGGCGGGGACGCTCTGCGCGCCCACGTGATCTCCCAACGCGCCTACTACACCTGGGTGGTGAAGGGCCTCTCCCGCTCACCGCTCATCGAGGCGGCCTTCGAACGGCTCGAGGAGCTGTGGCCGCGAGAGCCGGGCGCACCGGTTCTCAACTGGGGTGACGCACGCATCGGCAACATCGTGTACGACGGGTTCGAACCCGCGGCCGTCCTCGACTGGGAGATGGCCGCACTGGCCCCCCGCGAGGTCGACCTCGGCTGGACCGTCTACCTGCACCGCTTCTTCCAGGACCTGACGGTGGCCTTCGGACAGCCCGGGTTGCCGGACTTCCTGCGCCGCGACCGGGTCGAGGCCCGCTACGCGGAGCTCACCGGCCACATCCCGCGCGACATGGACTTCTACACCCTGTACGCGGCCCTGCGGCACGCCGTCGTGATGCTGCGGATCGCCTACCGCCGGGCGCACTTCGGCGAGGTCGCCGTCCCGGCGGACCCGGACACACTGATCCTGCACCACGGCAGCCTGCGAGCCATGGTGCAGGGCAGCTACTGGGATTGAGGCCGGTGCCTCAGGCGGCCTGGCGGCGCATCGTCGGTACGCGCATCGGGCGCGAGCCCGGGCCGCCGACGTGGCTGAAGGGCTGCGTCCGCCAGTCGAGCCCCTGAGGGAGCGTCAACAGCAGGGCGGTGTCCTGCTCCTGGGGCTCGGCCGACTCGTCCGCGGGGCGGGCGTCGGAGGCGCGGCGGCCGGTGCCGGCGCACACCGTCAGGCCGAACGGGTTCCACGGCGAGGCGCACAGGGCGTGCTCGGGCAGGACCTCCTCGTCCGCCAGCAGCGCGATGGGCTGCGCGCAGTCCGGGCAGACGACCCGGTACATCTCGAAGGTGTCGTACGCGTCGAACTCCTCGTCGGCGAAGTCGGAGCCGTCGGGTTCGACGCCCTCCGGCTCGGGCTCGACGACAAGCTGCGGGCGCTTGGCTGCGGTACGACCAGGGCGCTTAAGACTCTGCATGGGATTCTCCCCCTCGGGCTGGGCCGTTCGGGCACTGCGGCCTCGACCACAGCAAGCACTTCCCGTCCCGTCTCGGCGGTAATCACGAGAACATCACGGACCCTGCCCGTTGGCTGTGGCGTTCGTCACATGCCGCCCGCAGGTGCCGGTTTGTCCCTCAGGCGGCTCACAAACTTTCACCGGTCACATCACGAACCGGGCATGACCTGGACGGCTGAGGTATCCCAGGAGGTCAGGGGCACTGTAGGTTCTAGCGCCATGGAGGAGCTGGACCGACAGATCGTGCAGCTGCTCGTCAAGGACGGGCGGATGAGCTACACAGACCTGGGCAAGGCCACGGGCCTGTCCACGTCGGCCGTGCACCAGCGGGTGCGACGGCTCGAACAGCGTGGCGTCATCCGCGGCTACGCCGCGGTCGTGGACCCCGAGGCCGTCGGTCTGCCCATGACCGCCTTCATCTCGGTCAAGCCCTTCGATCCCAGCGCGCCGGACGACATCGCGGAACGCCTGGCCGGGGTCCCCGAGATCGAGGCCTGCCACAGCGTGGCGGGCGATGAGAACTACATCCTCAAGGTCCGCGTGGCCACCCCGCACGAACTGGAGGAGCTGCTGGCCCGCCTGCGCTCCCTCGCGGGGGTCTCCACCCGGACGACGGTGGTCCTCTCCACGCCGTACGAGGCACGGCCGCCGCGCGTCTGACCCACCTGCGTGCCGGACGGCCGCGGCGAGGCGCGAGACTGTTCCCCATGAGTGAGTCCACCGCCGCCCCCAAGACCGTTCTGCTCCGCCGCGGAGAAGTCCACAGTCCCGCCGACCCCTTCGCCACCGCGATGGTCGTGGAACGGGGACAGGTCGCCTGGGTCGGTTCGGAAGGCGCCGCGGACGCCTTCGCGGACGGTGTGGACGAGGTCGTGGACCTGGACGGCGCGCTCGTCACCCCGGCCTTCACCGACGCCCATGTGCACACCACCGCCACGGGCCTCGCCCTGACCGGCCTCGACCTGTCCGCCGCCCGCTCCCTGGAGGCGGCCCTCGATCTCGTACGCGACTTCGCCGCCGCTCGCCCCGCGGACCGGGTCCTCCTCGGCCACGGCTGGGACTCCGCCCGCTGGCCCGGCGGCCGTCCGCCGGCGCGTGCCGAGCTGGACGCGGCCACCGGCGGCCGGCCCCTGTACCTGAGCCGTATCGACGTCCACTCGGCGGTCGTCACCACCGCCCTGCTCGACATGACGTCCCTCGGCCGCCCGGAGGGCCCGCTCACCGCCGACGCCCATCACGCCGTACGCGCCACCGCCCTGGCCGCGATCACCCCGGCGCAGCGCGTCGAGGCCCAGCGCGCCGCCCTCGCCCACGCCGCCTCCCTGGGCATCGGGACCGTCCACGAGTGCGCGGGCCCGGAGATCTCCTCCGAGGACGACTTCACCGGACTGCTGAGTCTCGCCGCCGAGGAGCCGGGGCCCCGGGTCGTCGGCTACTGGGCCGAGCAGGATGTCGACAAGGCGCGCGCGTTGGGCGCCGCCGGCGCGGCGGGCGACCTCTTCGTCGACGGCGCCCTCGGCTCGCACACCGCCTGCCTGCACGGCCCGTACGCCGACGCCGAGCACACCGGTATCGCCTACCTGGACTCCGCCGCCGTGGCCGCCCATGTCGCCGCCTGTACCGAGGCGGGGCTGCAGGCGGGCTTCCACGCGATCGGGGACGCCGCCGTGACGGCCGTGGTCGAGGGCGTGCGGGCCGCCGCCGAGAAGGTGGGCCTCGCCCGCGTCCGCGCCGCCCGGCACCGCGTCGAGCACGCCGAGATGCTCACCCCCGAGACCGTCGCCGCCTTCGCCGAACTGGGTCTGACCGCCTCGGTCCAGCCCGCCTTCGACGCGCTGTGGGGCGGCGAGGACGGCATGTACGCCGCCCGCCTGGGCGCCGAGCGCGCCCGCTCGCTCAACCCCTTCGCCGCGCTCCTGCGCGCGGGCGTCCCGCTCGCCTTCGGCTCCGACAGCCCGGTCACGCCCCTGGACCCCTGGGGGACGGTCCGCGCGGCCGCGTTCCACCGGACCCCCGAGCACCGGGTCTCGGTGCGGGCCGCGTTCACGGCGCACACGCGGGGCGGCTGGCGTGCGGTCGGACGGGACGACGCGGGCGTCCTGGTGCCGGGCGCGCCCGCGGACTACGCGGTGTGGCGCACCGACGAACTGGTGGTCCAGGCCCCCGACGACCGGGTCGCCCGCTGGTCCACCGACCCCCGCTCCGGCACCCCTGGCCTGCCCGACCTCACCCCGGGCCGCGACCTGCCCGTCTGTCTGCGCACGGTGGTGGGCGGCCGGACGGTGTTCGTACGGCCGGGCGAGTGATCTCCCGGGGTGGCGCTGCGCCGTTCCGGCGGCGACGCCGCGTCGCACGACCTGCGTATCCTCCGCGCTGACCTGGGCGTCGACGAAGGATGCGCAGGTCAAACGGCTGTTGACAGCCGACGCCATGCGGCCGGTAGGTTCGGCCGAGTCCACCACCGGACGCCCGACCTGGGAACCGAGAACTTCCGGGAACTCGTCGCAAACGCCGCTGGGTCAGGGACGGTGTGCCGCACCGGGGCACCGTCGCTGGGAGCCAGGCTCAGCGCCCGCGCCACGGCGAGGGAACGTTCCGGCCGGTCGGGGAGGTGTGACCCGGGTGGGGCCCGGACGCTCAGTAGACAACGGCTTTCGGTCGACCCGCAGCCAGCGGGCCCCAGGTCGGCCCGAAGGGCGCCGGGCCCCCATCCGCAGGGCGCGCACATGATCCGAAAACCTGATGGCTACCCCGCTCTTGTGGAATCGACACCACCATACGAACGTGATGTCACGTAATCGCAGGCCGCGCACACTATGGTGGACCTCTGCGTACGCACACGAAGGGGCAGCAGTGAACGACGGCGACGGGACCCGTGAGGAGCAGTCCTCGGGGAGGCGGTTCGGCCCGCTCGGCACGGCGTTGGTGATCATTCCGACCTACAACGAGGCGGAGAACATCAAGGCGATCGTCGGCCGGGTGCGCGCGTCCGTGCCCGAGGCGCACGTCCTCGTGGCCGACGACAACAGCCCCGACGGCACCGGAAAGCTCGCCGACGAGCTGGCGGCCGGGGACGATCACGTCCAGGTGCTGCACCGCAAAGGCAAGGAAGGCCTCGGCGCCGCCTATCTCGCGGGCTTCCGCTGGGGCCTGGAGCACGGCTACGGCGTCCTGGTCGAGATGGACGCCGACGGCTCCCACCGCCCGGAGGAACTGCCCCGGCTGCTGACCGCGCTCAAGGGCGCCGACCTGGTCCTCGGCTCCCGCTGGGTGCCCGGCGGCCGGGTGGTGAACTGGCCCAAGAGCCGGGAGTTCATCTCCCGCGGCGGCAGCCTGTACTCCCGGATGGCCCTGGATCTGCCGCTGCGCGACATCACCGGCGGGTACCGCGCCTTCCGCAGCGAGACCCTGGAGGGCCTCGGCCTCGACGACGTTGCCTCCCAGGGCTACTGCTTCCAGGTCGACCTCGCCCGCCGTGCGGTCAAGGCCGGCTACCACGTCGTCGAGGTGCCCATCACCTTCGTCGAACGCGAGCTGGGCGACTCCAAGATGAGCCGCGACATCCTTGTCGAGGCGCTGTGGCGGGTCACCACCTGGGGTGCGCAGGAGCGGGCCGGCAAGCTGCTCGGCAAGGTCAAGCCGCCCCAGCCGCCCCAGTCGTAGCCCTGCGGCCGCACAGCCACCGTTGATCGTCCCCTTATCCCGCGCTGAGCCGGGGCCAGGCACACTGGACGCATGACGACTGGCGCACCGACTCCCACGCACCCCGCCCGGCCCCGGCGCTCCCGGCTGCGCACCTTCCTGCCGCTGGGCATCGCCGTCTGGCTGGTGCTGGAGATCTGGCTGCTGACCGTGGTCGCGGACGCCGCGGGCGGCCTCACGGTCTTCCTGCTGCTGATCGCGGGCCTGGTGCTCGGCACCGTCGTCATCAAGCGCGCGGGCCGACGCGCCTTCCAGAACCTCAACGAGGCGTTGCAGCGCGGCGGCACGCCGGCCCCCTCCAGTGGCGGCAACGGCCTGATGATGCTCGGCGGCCTGCTGCTGATGCTGCCCGGCCTGATCTCGGACGCGCTCGGACTGCTCCTGCTGGTCCCGCCGGTGCAGAAGGCGCTCGGTCGGTACACCGAGCGCACCCTGGACCGCAGGCTCCGCCAGGCCGGTCCCGGCTCGCTCGGTGACGCCTTCCAGCAGGCCCGTATCCACCGCCCCGACGGCAAGGTCGTGCAGGGTGAGGTCATCCGGGACGAGCCCGGGGACGCCCCCGAGGGCCCGCGCCCGCCGCTGACGCGCTGAGCCGGGGTGTCGGCGGCCGCCGACGCCGGTCACACGACAAACCGAGGGCGCCGTACGTCGAAACGTACGGCGCCCTCGGTCTCGTGCTGTATCGGGTTCCGGTCCCGGTACCTCGGGAACTAGGCCGACTTGCGGCTGTCCCTGGGGTGTACCGCGATGTTCATCGCGCCGGAACGCAGAACGGCCAGGCGCTCCTCGAGGACCTCTTCGAGCTCCTCACGGGTGCGCCGCTCCATCAGCATGTCCCAATGCGTACGCGCGGGCTTGGCCTTCTTTTCCTCAGGGCCGTCGCCGTCAACGAGGAGTGCCTGGGCCCCGCAGACCTTGCACTCCCACTCCGGCGGGATCTCCGCCTCGACCGAGAAGGGCATCTCGAAGCGGTGCCCCTTCTCGCATGCGTACTCCACGGCCTGGCGCGGGGCCAGGTCGATGCCGCGGTCCGTCTCGTAGCTGGTCACCACGAGGCGCGTGCCGCGAAGAGCTCGCTCACTCATGAATCGTGCCTCCCGGGCTTGTCGCCCACAGGACAGGTGTCGCTGTCGTCGTCATCCGGTCAACGTCCGGTCGGCGGTAAAGATTCCCGTTCCGGGTCATGCGTCGCCGTCGTAGCCGCCCCTTGTTGTACCCACCAGCGCCCGGTTTGTCACATCTGCTAGCAGATGTCACCCAGCGTTTCGGCATCTTTGACGCGCAGTAACGGTACGCCTGGCAGGCCAAACGCGTACACTACAGCCCTTTCGCGCCGAACGCTAAATCCTTGCCGGAACCGGGTTTCCCGCGTCGGCGATCGCACGCCTCACCGGAACCCTGGCGAGCAGCACGAACCCGATGACGAAGAACGCCACCAGCGAGATGATCGCGTCCCGGTAACTCCCGGTCAGCTGGTAGGTGAGCCCGAACAGCAGGGGGCCGAGCCAGCTCATCCCGCGGTCGCTCACCTCGTACGCCGAGAAGTACTCGGCCTCCTTGCCCGGCGGCACCAGATGGGAGAACAGCGAGCGGGACAGGGCCTGGCTGCCGCCCAGGACCAGGCCGATCCCGGACGCCAGCACGAAGAACCACACCGGTGCCCCGGCGGGCAGGAAGTACCCGGCCGCCAGGGTCACCGTCCACGCCACCAGCGATCCGAGGATCGTGCGCTTCGCCCCGTAGACCCGCGCCATCCGACCCAGCAGCAGCGCTCCCGCCACCGCCAGTACCTGAACCAGGAGCACCGCGCCGATGAGGGTCGACTGGCCGAGCCCCAGTTCCTTGGAACCGTAGATCGAGGCCTGGGAGATCACCGTCTGGATGCCGTCGTTGTAGACGAGGTACGCCAGCAGGAATCCGAGGGTCAGCGGGTGGCGGCGCATGTCACGGATCGTCGCGGCGAGCTGGCGGAAGCCGGCTGCCGTCGGCGAGCCGGCGAGGGTGGGCGTGCGGCGGTCGCGCAGTCTGCGCAGCGGTACCAGCGTGAAGGCGCCCCACCACAGGCCGGCCGAGGCCAGGCAGATGCGGACCGCCGTGGTCTCGGAGACGCCGAAGGAGTCGTGCGCGAGGTACAGCACCAGGTTGGCGACCAGGACCAGGGCCCCCGCCGCGTACCCGAAGGCCCACCCGCGCGAGGACACCGCGTCCCGCTCCTCGGGCGGGGCGATCTGCGGCAGGTAGGAGTTGTACAGCATCATCGCCACCGACTGCGCGGCGTTCGCGACGACGAGCAGGGCGCCGCCGAGCAGATAGCGGTCGCCGTCGAGGAAGAACATGGCCGTGGTCGCCGTGGCCCCGGTGTAGGCGGCCGCGGCCAGCAGCGGCTTCTTCCGGCCACCGCGGTCGGCGGCGGCACCGACCAGGGGCATCACCAGGACGGCCACGATCACCGACAGGGAGACCGAGTAGGCGAAGAAGGACCCGGCGCGCACCGGGATGCCCAGCGGATGGACGAATCCGTCCGCGTCGGCCGCCTGCTCGGCGACCGAGGTCAGGTACGGACCGAGGAACACGGTGAGCACGCTCGTCGAGTAGACGGAGCACGCCCAGTCGTAGAAGTACCAGCCGCGCTGCTCGCGCCGCCGCCCGGTGGCCTCCTCGGCCGCCTTCGTCCCCATGGTGCCGGTGTCCACCCGCGCCCTCGCTTCCCCGTCCGGGCCGCGGGCCGCCGGGTCAGACCCAGACGCCCCGGTCCTCCATGACCTTGCGCAATGTCTCGATGTGATCGGTCATGATGCCATCCACTCCCAGGTCCAGGAGCCGGTGCATACGGTCCTCCTCGTTGACCGTCCACACGTGCACCTGAAGCCCGCGCGCGTGGGCGGTGCGCACGAAGCGGTGGTCGACGACCCGGACGCCGGACTGCGTCTCGGGAACCTGCGCGGCGACGGCCGAGCGGCGGACGACCGTGGGCACACCCCAGGAGCGCAGCCGCAGATCGAGCACCCCGCGGGTGCCGAACGACGTGGCGAGCCTGGGTCCGGCCAGCCGCTGGGCCCGGACCACCCGCGCCTCGGAGAACGAGCCGAGGCAGATCCGCTCCCAGGCGCGGGTGCGCTCGATCAGGTCGAGGAAGGGCAGCAGCGCGGACTCCGCCTTGAGGTCGACGTTCCAGCGCGCCTCGGGGAAGGCCTCCATCAGCTCCTCGAACAGCGGCACCGGTTCCTGACCGGCGACGCGCGCCTGCCGTACGTCCGCCCAGGGCAGGTCGCAGATCCTGCCCGCGCCGTCGGTCACCCGGTCCAGCGTGGCGTCGTGGAAGGCGACCAGCTTGCCGTCGCGGGTGACGTGGACGTCGGTCTCCAGGTACCGGTAGCCCAGGTCCACCGCGCGCCGGAACTGCAGCTGGGTGTTCTCCAGACCGTCCGCGTCGCCGCCGCGGTGGGCGAAGGCGATCGGGCCCGGGTGGTCGAGATAGGGGTGGCGTATCGACGTGCTCACCGACGCAGTATGGCCCGCCGGGGTTGACCGGTGGCAACGACCGTGCTGCCGTCCGGTGCCCGGGGGACGGCGAAGACGCGCAGGAACAGCTGCGCGAGCGGGCCGATGGTCAGCGCGTACAGCACGGTGCCCACGCCGACCGTGCCGCCCAGGAGGAAGCCGGAGACGACCACCGCGACCTCGATGCCCGTCCGCATCAGCCGGATCGAGCGCCCGGTGCGCCGGTGCAGCCCGGTCATCAGGCCGTCGCGCGGGCCGGGTCCGAAGCGGGCGGCGATGTAGAGGCCGGTGGCCGCGCCGTTCAGGACGATGCCGCTGACGAGAAGGGGTATCCGGACGGAGAGGGAGTGGGCCTCGGGGAGGGCGGCCAGCGTGCCGTCCATGGCGATGCCCACCACGAACACATTGGAGACGGTGCCGAGACCCGGCCGCTGGCGCAGCGGGATCCACAGGAGCAGCACGGCCGCCCCGACGATGATCGACACGACCCCGATGGTCAGTCCGGTCAGCTCGGCGAGCCCCTGGTGCAGCACGTTCCAGGGTTCGAGACCGAGACCCGCCTCGACGAGCAGGGCCGAGCTCGCCCCGTAGAGCGCGAGTCCGACGTACAGCTGGATCAACCGTCGCCCGAGACGGCTTGTGGTGGACAAGGGTCCCCCCTGTGGTGGTAGTGGCCTGCTTCATGACACCCTGTGGCTTGAGGTGAACGGCCATCCATGGCCAATCCGGGGAAGGTGGACTGATTTTCATGGCGCAGTGGACTTCGGCGGTGGGGCCGGCGCAGCTCGCCCGGCTGCTCAGCTCCCAGCAGGACCGTCCCGCGGGCCCCGGTACGCGCCGCCCGCCCGCCTATCGCGCTCTCGCCGACGGCATCCGGCTGCTGGTCCTGGAGGGACGGGTGCCGGTGGCAGCCCGACTGCCCGCGGAACGCGAACTGGCCCTCTCTTTGTCCGTCAGCCGTACGACGGTCGCGGCGGCCTACGAGGCGTTGCGCGCCGAGGGATTTTTGGAGTCGCGCCGCGGAGCCGGCAGCTGGACCGCCGTCCCGGCGGGAAACCCGCTTCCCGCGCGCGGGCTCGAACCCCTGCCGCCCGAGGCCCTCGGTTCGATGATCGACCTCGGCTGCGCGGCCCTGCCCGCGCCCGAGCCCTGGCTCACCAGGGCGGTGCAGGGTGCCTTGGAGGAACTGCCGCCGTACGCCCACACGCACGGCGACTACCCGGCGGGACTGCCCGCGCTGCGCGCCATGATCGCCGAGCGGTACACCGCGCGGGGCATCCCGACCATGCCCGAGCAGATCATGGTGACGACCGGGGCGATGGGCGCCATCGACGCCATCTGCCATCTCTTCGGCGGGCGGGGTGAGCGCATCGCGGTGGAGTCGCCGTCGTACGCCAACATCCTCCAGCTGATGCGCGAGGCGGGCGCCCGTCTGGTGCCGGTCGCCATGGCGGAGGGGCTGGCCGGCTGGGACATGGACCGCTGGCGGCAGGTGCTGCGCGACGCGGCGCCCCGGATCGCCTACGTCGTCGCCGACTTCCACAACCCGACCGGCGCGCTCGCCGACGACGACCAGCGGCGGCAGATGGTGGACGCGGCGCGCTCGGCCGGGACGGTACTGGTCGCCGACGAGACGATGAGCGAGCTGTGGCTGGAAGAGGACATCGACATGCCCCGGCCCGTCTGCGCCTTCGATCCGGCCGGGGCCACCGTCATCACCGTCGGCTCGGCGAGCAAGGCGTTCTGGGCCGGGATGCGGATCGGTTGGGTGCGGGCGGCGCCGGACGTGATCCGCAGCCTGGTGGCCGCGCGGGCCTATGCCGACCTGGGGACACCGGTGCTGGAGCAGCTGGCGGTGAACTGGCTGTTCAGCACGGGCGGTTGGGAGCAGGCCGTCGAGCTGCGCCGGCATCAGGCCCTGGAGAACCGCGAGGCACTGGTCGGCGCGGTGCGGCGGGAGCTGCCCGGCTGGGAGTTCGAGCTCCCGAAGGGCGGCCTGACCCTGTGGGTCCGCACGGGAGGCCTGTCCGGCTCCCGGATCGCCGAGGCGGGCGAGCGGGTCGGCGTCCGCGTGCCGTCCGGCCCCCGCTTCGGCGTCGACGGCGCCTTCGAGGGGTATGTGCGGCTGCCGTTCACGGTGGGGGGAGCGGTCGCGGAGGAGGCGGCGGTACGGCTGGCCGCGGCGGCTCGGCTGGTGGAGAGCGGGGGGACCGGGGGCGGGGAGGCGCCCCGTACGTTCGTGGCCTGACGCGGCTGGCATGATCGCGGTCCATGGGCACCGACATTCACGGCTACGTCGAGGTGCGGAACGGCTGGATCGACACGTCCGAACCCGACGACGACGACCTTTTCCTGCGCTGGCATCCGGCCATGAATCTCCGTCATCTCTACGACGGCCGGTCGTACGAGGCGTTCGGGTGCCTCTTCGGGGTCCGCGGCCGGACTTTCGAGCCACTGGCGGCGGGACGCGGGTTCCCCGCCGACGCCTCTCGGGCCACCCGACGCGCGTACGCCTGGGAGGAGGAGGACTCCCACAGCCCGACCTGGATCACCTGGGCCGAGCTGGCCGCCGTGGACTGGGACGAACGGGACCGGCCCCTCCCGCACTGGCCGCATTCCCTCACCCGTCGGGAGGCGGTGCCGAAGGAGGAGTGGGGCGATCTCTTCGAGGTGATGCACATCCTCGCCCACCGGCACGGTTCGACGAACGTCCGCCTCGTCGTCTGGTTCGACAACTAGTGCCGCGTCAGGCAACGTTTGCCCGTCAAGGAGCGGCGTCCGGTGCGTGCCGGGCGTCGCGACGGGGCGAACGTTGCC
>NZ_JBSFOK010000027.1:0-114422 GCF_053587635.1 Streptomyces sp. NPDC003635
CCCAAGTACATCCAGTACGAGGGCTTGCACCCGGCACGCCGAGAGCACGCACCGGACGCCGCTCCTTGACGGGCAAACGTTGCCTGACGCGGCACCAGCAGCCGTCGGGGTGCGGGGTGGTGTGTCGGCCGCCGGTTCGTCGCGGCTGGTCACGCGGTTCCCCGCGCCCCTGGGGAGGCCTGCGCCCTGTCTTCTTCGCACGTGACCTAGGAGTTGGCATGAAAACTCGCGATCGCTTGCAACTCGCTCTGTGTTCAGGGTTGTTGGCCGTTGCGCTGTCCGGGGGAGCTGTCGCCCTCGGGGGTGGGCACGAGGACTCGGACGAACGGAGTGTCTCGCCCGTGAGTCTGATCACCGGAGATCTCGACACCGACGTGTCCTCGCTGCAACGCCATCTCCGTGAGCAGCCGCGGGACTTCGCCGGGTGGGCCGCCCTCGGACTCGCCTACGTCGAGCAGGCGCGCACCAAGGGTGACCCCTCCCGGTACCCGCAGGCCGAGAAGGCCCTGAAGCGGTCCCTGTCGCTGGAGGCCGGTAATGACCATGCGCTCGCCGGGCAGGCCGCCCTCGCCGCTGCCCGGCACGACTTCCCGGCCGCCCTCGCCTTCGCGGACAGGGCCCTGAAGGCCAACCCCTACAGCGAACGCGCCCTGGCCTCCCGCGTCGACGCCCTCGTCGAGCTCGGGCGCTACGACGACGCCCTGGAGGCCGCCGAGATCGCGGACGCCCGACGCCCCGGGGTCCCCGTCTTCGCGCGGTACGCCTACGTCCACGAACTGCGCGGCGACGTGAGGACCGCGCGGCGGGTGCTGGAGCAGGCCCTCGCCTCCGCGACGGCGCCCTCGGACGTGGCGTACGTGGCCACTCAGCTCGGCCAACTCGCCTGGAACGAGGGGGACTACGAGGAGGCGCTGCTCCAGTACGCGCGGGCGCTCGCCGCCGACGACTCCTACCTCCCCGCGCTGGAGGGGCGGGCCCGGGCCCAGGCCGCGAGCGGGGAGCGGGATGCCGCGGTGAAGGGCATGGAGGCGGTCGTCGCCCGCTCGCCGCTGCCCGGGCCGCTCGTCGTGCTCGGGGAGTTGTACGAGGCCGACGGGGAGCGGAAGCGGGCCGGCGACCAGTACGCCCTCGTCGACGCCTGGACCGCGCTCGCCCGGGCCAACGGCGTCAACGCCGACCTCGACACCGCCCTCGCCGCCGCCGACCACGGCGACCCGGACGCCGCCCTGCGCGCGGCCCGCGCCGAGTGGGAACGACGCCACACCGTGCACACCGCGGACGCCCTCGCCTGGGCCCTCCACGTCAGCGGGCGCGACGAGGAGGCACTGCCCTACGCGCGCCGGGCGACGGCCACCGGGTACCGCAACGCCACTTTCCTCTACCACCGCGGCATGATCGAGCGCGCCGTCGGTCAGGAGGGGGACGCCCGCGAGCATCTGGCGGCGGCCCTGCGGCTCAACCCCGGCTTCTCGCCGCTCGGCGCCCGTGAGGCCCGGGCCGCCCTGAAGGATCCGGAGGCCGGAGCGTGAACCTCCGTCGTCCGGTCGTCGTCGCCGCCGCGGTCGGCGCGGTCCTGCTGCTCGGCTCCCCGTCCGCGAGCGCCCACCCCCTCGGCAACTTCACCGTCAACCGCTACGACGGACTCGTCGTCGAAGCCGACGCCCTCCGCGTGGACCACGTCGAGGACCTCGCCGAGATCCCCGCCACGCAGGCCGGTCCGGAGATCGAGCGGCTGGGCATGGCCAGGTGGGCCGAGCGGCGATGCGCGAGCGCCGCGCGGGGCAGCGTCCTCCAGGTGAACGGCCGTACCACCGCTCTCTCCGTGAACAGCAGTCACGCGCGCGTGCGGCCCGGGCAGGCCGGGCTCGACACCCTGCGGGTGGAGTGCGCGCTGTCGGCTCCGCTGCCCGAGGGAGTGGGCCTCACGCTCGGCTTCCGGGCCGCCGGTGCCGACTCCGGCCCCGGGTGGCGGGAGATCACCGCGCGGGGCGACCGGATGACGCTCGCGGCCTCCGACGTACCGCGGGAGTCGCTGTCCGGGAAGCTGACCGCCTACCCGGAGAAGCTGCTCTCCTCCCCCGCCGACACCGCGACCGCCTCGCTGGAGGTGAGGCCCGGCGGGCCCGCGCTCGCCGAGGAGGACGAGCGGGACGCCCCCGCCGCCTCCGTGCTGCCGCGCGGCGCCGACCGGTGGACCCGGGCCCTTGACTCCCTGGTGGCCCGGAACGACCTCACCGTCGGCTTCGCCGCCCTCGCCGTGTTCATCGCGATCGGCCTCGGCGCCCTGCACGCCGTCGCGCCGGGCCACGGCAAGACGCTCATGGCGGCGGTGGCCACGGCCCGCGGCGGCAAGGCCCGGATGAAGGACGTCCTCCCGCTCGCCGCCTCCGTGACCGTCACCCACACCCTGGGGGTGGTCGCCCTGGGCCTGCTGATCACGGCCGGTTCGGCCGCCGCGCCCTCGGTCATCGCCTGGCTGGGCATCGCGAGCGGCGCCCTGGTCACGGGCGCGGGCATCACCCTCGTACGACGGGCCTGGCACCAGCGGGCCCACCAGCGCGCGCACGCCCATGCTCACGCCCACACCCACGAGCACGCCCATGCGCACGAGCGGACCCCCGCCCTCGTCGGCGCCCGCACCCACGAGCACGGCCGAGAGCAGGTGCACGACGAGCACGCACACGGGCATGACCACGAGGAGACCCACGCCCACGAGCACGACCATGAGCAGGCGCACGACCATGAGCAGGCGCACGCCCGCGGGCACAGCCACTCCCACGGCGGCACCACCCACACGCACTCCCACGGCGGCAGCACCCACTCCCACTCCACCGCCCCCACCGTGCGCGGCACGATCCTGCTCGGTTTCGCCGGTGGGCTCGTGCCCAGCCCTTCCGCCGTCGTCGTCCTGGTCGGCGCCGCCGCCCTCGGGCACGCCTGGTTCGGGCTGCTGCTCGTCGTGGCGTACGGGATCGGGCTCGCGCTCACCCTCACCGCGGCCGGATACGCCGTCGTACGGCTCGGGGCCGGGGCGAGCCGGCTGCTGGAGCGGCGTCCGCGCTGGGCCGTCCATCCGGTGACGGGTCTGGTCCGCCGCGGCGCACCGCTGTTGTCCGCGTTGGTCGTCGTAGCTCTTGGGGCCGGATTGGTGCTCAAGGGGGCGGCATCAGCCCTCG
Organism: Streptomyces sp. NPDC003635; assembly: GCF_053587635.1. Taxonomy (NCBI): domain Bacteria; kingdom Bacillati; phylum Actinomycetota; class Actinomycetes; order Kitasatosporales; family Streptomycetaceae; genus Streptomyces; species Streptomyces sp. NPDC003635. The sequence continues at coordinate 3,177 of NZ_JBSFOK010000027.1, forward strand.
GTTGAGCTACTTTGTGAGGAAAAGGAGATTTCGCGCGCATGCGAATGGGGGCGCCCGTGTCCGACGCACCGGGCAGTGAACGAGTGATCGCGGGCCGCTACCGTCTCCTGTCCCCACTCGGTGAGGGTGGCATGGGGACCGTCTGGCGCGCCCGGGACGAGGTGCTGCACCGCGAGGTCGCCGTCAAGGAGGTGCGGGCCCCGCACGGGCTGCCGGCCGCCGAGGTGGAGCGGATGTACGCCCGTCTGGAGCGTGAGGCGTGGGCGGCGGCGCGGGTGGCGAACCGGAATGTGGTGACCGTGTACGACGTGGCCACCCAGGACGGCCGCCCGTGGATCGTGATGGAGCTGGTGCGCGGGATCTCCCTCGCCGAACTGCTCGACGCCGAAGGCCCGCTGCCACCGCAGCGGGCGGCGAACATCGGGGCCGAGGTGCTGTCGGCGCTGCGGGCCGCGCACGACGCCGGGGTGCTGCACCGGGATGTGAAGCCGGCCAACGTCCTGCTGGCCAACGACGGCCGGGCGGTGCTCACCGACTTCGGGATCGCCATGGTCGAGGGCAGCTCCGCGCTGACCATGACCGGCGAGGTCATCGGCTCGCCCGAGTTCCTCGCCCCGGAGCGGGCGCTGGGCCGCACCCCGGGGCCGGAGTCCGACCTGTGGTCGCTCGGCGTGCTGCTGTACGCGACGGTGGAGGGCAACTCCCCGTTCCGCCAGGACACCCCGCTCAGCACCCTGCGGGCGATCGTGGACGAGGAGCTGCCGCCGCCGCGCCGGGCCGGTCCGCTCGCCCCCGTGATCGAGGGGCTGCTGCGCAAGGACCCCGCCGAGCGGCTGTCGGCGCAGGAGGCCGAGCAGGAGCTGCGGATCATCGGTGCCGGAGGCACGCCCCGCGCGGGCGCGCTCCGGGCGACGCCGACGCCGTACGCCCCGACGGTCGCCTCGCACCAGCAGCCGCCGACGCCCCCGAGGGCGTACACACCTCCGCCGAGCTTTCCCGGCACCGCCCCGACGACCATCGGTCCGGAGCGCCCCGGTCGCAACCGCCGTGCCGCCGCCGTCCTGATCGCGGGTGTGGTGGTGCTCGCGCTGGCGATCGCCGGTCTGACGTACGCCCTGCTCAACCGCGAGGACGACGGCAAGGAGGCGGGCGGCGGCAGCACCACCAGCCAGGAGGAGACGCCGACCACGCCGACCGAGACGGACGAGGAGAAGCCCACTCCGACGCCCACGCCCAGCGACACCCCGACGACGAGCGCTCCGCCGCCGCAGTCCGTGCAGGTGTCGCTGGCCGGGGCGAACACGCAGTACGAGGGGGCCTGCCCGCCACCGCAGGGGGAGGCTCCCTCGTTCACGGCGACGTTCACGGTGGGGCGGCTGCCCGCGGAGGTCAGCTATCGCTGGGTGTCGCGGGACGGCGATGTCATGGACTCCGGCTGGAAGACGCTGTCGTTCCCGGAGGGCGGCACGAAGACCAAGCAGGACCGGGCGTTCGTGACGACGAACGACGACAGCGGGTCCTTCGAGAACGAGATCAGCGTGGAGGTCCGCGACCCGGTGGAGACGACGTCCAACTCGGTCGCGTTCTCGGTCACCTGTGAGACGGAGACCCCGACGGACGGGGTCTCCCCCTCCCCTTCGGTGAGCTACTGAAGGATCAGGCCGAGTTGCTGAACGATCAGGCCGCGCTGTTCAGGACGGGCAGGTAGCCGCCGGACTGGCCGGCCGCGGTCGGGTGGTACGACTCGCCGATGTTGAGCCAGTTGACGCTGTGCAGCCAGGAGCTGCCGGAGCAGATCTCGTGGCCGGTGAAGGTGGTGCGGACGTCGCCGAAGGTGAAGGAGTGCGCGGCGGCACGGCGGGCGACGGCGGCGTTCAGGTAGTCGGACGCGTCGTTGATGGCCTTGCGCTTGGTCTCGGACAGTCCGAGGCAGGACTGGCCGAGCTTGTAGAAGCGCGGGTAGCCGATCACGACGACACGGGCGTTGGGCGCCTTGGAGCGGATCGAGGAGTAGACGTTGTCGAGCTGGCCGGGGAGCGTGGAGTCGACGTACGCCCGGGCCGTGTTGATGCGCGAGACGCAGGCGCTGTCGGACTGGAGCACACAGGTCGTCATGACGTCGGCGAACCCGGCGTCATTGCCGCCGACGCTGACGGAGACCAGCGCGGTGGCGGAGTTGAGCGGGCCCATCTGGTTGGCGAGAACATCACCCGTACGGGCGCCTGAGCAGGCCGTGAAGGCGAACGACGAGGGTGAGTTGGCGGCCGCCCAGAGGTAGGGGTGGGCCTTCGTGCTGCGCTTGCAGTCGCCGCTGGAGCTGATGTAGCTGCCGGCGCCGACCCCGGACGCGTAGGAGTCACCGAGGGCCACGTAGGGGCCCGGGGCGGCCTGTGCCGAACCGGCACCGGCGAGGACCGCACCGGCGGCCAGGAGGAGCGAGCTGACGTAAGCGGCAATTCGGGAACGTCTCATGGAACCTCCCTTTAGCAGGATCTCTGCCATAACTTTCGTACCAACTACGCGTGTTGACGGGAAGTGTCCATGCCAAGACTTTCGACCCCGAATCGACCCGGACCCTATGGGTTCACTATGCGTTTGATTACGTGCTCATGACAGATTTGTTGACAGCCCCTCAACTCCCTTGTTCTACGCCTGTAGACCACCCACTCTTGATCCAGCCCGTAGCGGGAACGCGACGCTCCGCGGCCGTGCGCGCGATCACGTGCGCACCCCCCACAGACGCGTGCCCCACCCAAGCGCGCGTCGCCAATGAGGAGGACTCCCTCGCATGGCACAACTGCGTAGCAAGAGACTGCGGTTCGCCGCGATAACCGGTCTGGCGACCGCCGCCCTCGTGGGCGGGCTCACCTCACTGCCCGCCCAGGCGGCCCCGGCCGAGGGCAGGGTCCTGGCCGCCGACTCCCCCGCGGCCATCAAGGACAGCTACATCGTCACGCTGAAGAAGGGCGCCGGTTTCAAGGCGGCCTCCGGCACGGGCAGGGGGCTCATCAAGGAGTACGGCGGCTCGGTGAACCGCACCTTCGGCACCGCGCTGAACGGCTACACCGCCACCCTCTCCGCGGCCGAGGCGCGACGCCTGGCCGCCGACCCGGCGGTGGCCTCGGTGGAGCAGAACCAGCGGGTGCGGGCGGACGCCACACAGTCCAACGCGCCCTGGGGCCTGGACCGCATCGACCAGACCTCGCTGCCGCTGTCCGGCACCTACACCTACCCGGACACCGCGGGCAGCGGCGTGACCGTGTACGTCATCGACACCGGTGTGCGCATCACCCACTCGCAGATCAGCGGCCGTGCCTCCTACGGCTACGACGCCGTCGACGGCGACACCACCGCCTCCGACGGCAACGGCCACGGCACCCACGTGGCCACCACGATCGCGGGTTCCACCTACGGCGTCGCCAAGAAGGCGAAGATCGTCGCGGTCCGGGTGCTGAACAACAGCGGATCCGGTACCACGGCGGGCGTGGTCGCGGGCATCGATTGGGTCACGGCCAACCACTCCGGACCCTCGGTCGCCAACATGTCCCTCGGCGGCGGCGCCTCCACCGCGCTGGACACGGCCGTACGCAACTCCATCGCCAGCGGCGTGACCTACGCGGTCGCGGCCGGCAACAGCAGTGCCAACGCCTCCTCGTACTCCCCCGCCCGGGTCACCGAGGCCATCACCGTCGGCGCCACCACCAGCACCGACGCCCGCGCCAGCTACTCGAACTACGGCTCGGTCCTGGACATCTTCGCGCCCGGCTCCTCGATCACGGCGGGCTGGCACACCAGCGACACCGCGACCAACACCATCTCCGGTACGTCGATGGCCACCCCGCATGTCGCGGGCGCCGCCGCGGTCTACCTGGCTGGCCACACCTCCTCCACCCCGGCCCAGGTCGCCTCGGCCCTGACCGCCGGTGCCACCACCAACGTGGTGACGAGCCCCGGCACCGGTTCCCCGAACCGGCTGCTGAAGCTCGTCCCGTAACTCCTGGACCACCTGTTCCCCGGAGGACCCCACTTCCTCCGGGGAACAGCCCTGTACAGGCCCACGCCGTCTTGACGGCCCCCTCGCGACTGAGCCACATTGAAGCCCGGCATCCGGCGCTTCGGGGGGCAAAGTCGCCAATGCAGACGTTAAGGCTCAAGACATCACGCGTGCGACCGGAACCGGGGGACCTGGCGCCGCTGCTGGCGGGCGCCGCGACGGCCGTGGGGGCGGCCGGGGCGCTGCTCGCGTTCGCCGACAGCGACTCGCCGCTGCGCGCCCCGCTCACGCTGTTCTTCCTGCTCGCGGCCCCGGCCGCGGCCATCGCCGCCGCGCTGCGCGGGCTCGAACCGTTCGGCCGGACGCTCGCCTCGCTGGCGGGCGCGGTCGTGGTCAACATGCTGGTGGCGCAGGGAATGCTGGCCCTGCACAGCTGGTCGGCAACCGGCGGCATCCTGGCCGTGACGGCGCTCAGCGCCCTCGTACTCCTGCTGGTTCTGGTACGGCGGCTGCGCGGCCGTACGGAAAGAAGGCGGACTCCCTGACGTGGACATCAGCGTGTACCGTCCCGGCGAGCTGACCGCCGCCGACCGGACGGCGTGGACGGCGATGCAGGCCAAGGCCCATCTCAACGGGTCGCCCGAGCTGGCGAACCCCTTCCTCTCTCCCGAGTTCGCGCTCGCCGTCGGCCGGTGCCGGCCCGGGGTACGCATAGCGGTCGTCCGCGAGCAGGGCGAACCCGCCGCGTTCTTCCCGTACCAGCGCACCGCGGCCGGGGTCGGCCGGGCCATCGGGCTCGGGGTCTCCGACGCCCAGGGCCTGGTGCACCGGCCCGGGTTCAGCTGGGACGCCCGGGAGCTGCTGCGCGCCTGCGGGCTCGCGGTGTGGGAGTTCGACCACCTCGTCGAGGGCCAGCCGGCGTTCCAGGCCCAGTCCACCGGGTCGTACGCCTCCCCGGTCATGGACGTGGACCAGGGGTACGAGGTGTACCTCGGCCAACTCCGGGAGCGCTCACCGAAGTTCACCCGGACCACGCTCGCCAAGGAGCGCAGGCTCGGCCGGGACCACCCGGACGTGCGGTATGTGCACGACGAGCGGGACCCGGCCGCGCTGCGCACCCTGATGGCGTGGAAGTCGGCGCAGTACCGCAGGACCGGACGCAGCGACCGCTTCGCGCAGGACTGGATCACGCGGCTCGTGGAGCAGCTCTTCCACTCCCGCACCGAGTCGTTCGCCGGGCTGCTGTCGGTGCTGTACACCGGGGAGCGGCCGATCGCCGCGCACTTCGGGCTGCGCAGCGAACGGGTGCTGGCCTGCTGGTTCCCGGCGTACGACCCGGCGTTCTCCAAGTACTCCCCCGGCCTGGTGCTGCACCTGCGGATGGCCGCGGCGGCCGCTGCGGACGGCATCGCCTATCTGGACCTGGGCCGGGGCCAGAAGGAATACAAGGACTCCCTCAAGTCACGCGAGCTCAGCGTGTCCGAGGGGTGGGTGACCCGGCGTCACCCGGTGGCGCTCGGACATCGGGCACGGCGTGCCCCGGTGCGGGCCCTGCGCAACGTCGTGGTGTCCAGGCCGGAGCTGTTCGAGCCCGCCGACCGCCTGCTGAAGCGGGTGGGAAAGATCCGCTCAGGGCGGAAGTAACGGAAAAACCAACAAAAACGTGAGGCCTGGTTCCAGGTCTTGCCATATGGACGCAATCGTCAATACCGTCATACATCTCACCCGCATCGGACCACCACTTACGCGGACCAGGGGAGGGCTCAGGGCCGCGGTGGAATCCGGCGCGGGAGCGCGGTAGGGGGGTTCCGCACTCGGTCGGCGTACTGGAGGTACGCGCGGCCGGGGCGTGCCGCGCAATCGGCTGTCGCCTGGGCGGGAGCCGGTGAGTTGTGCCAGTAATAACCCCCCTTTCGAACCGGACACACAGCCGGGCCGCCCGGGGGCGGGCGGTCCACCGGACGAGAGGGACCAGACTCATGAGCTCAGTTCTGCGCCCGGCGACCACGGGCGACACATACCGCACGGCCGGCGCGTACCGGCCCGTCTCCTCGCATCTGGCCATCGCGCCGCCGGTGAGCGTGGTCATCCCGGCCATGAACGAGGCGGAGAACCTGCCGTACGTCTTCAAGACCCTGCCGGACTGGATCCACGAGGTGGTCCTGGTCGACGGCAACTCCACCGACAACACCGTCGAAGTGGCCCGTGAACTGTGGCCGGACGTGAAGGTCGTGGAGCAGCGCGGCAAGGGCAAGGGGGATGCCCTGATCACCGGCTTCGAGGCGTGCACCGGCGACATCATCGTGATGGTCGACGCGGACGGCTCGGCCGACGGACAGGAGATTGTCAGCTATGTCTCGGCGCTGGTCTCCGGCGCCGACTTCGCCAAGGGGTCCCGCTTCGCCAACGGGGGCGGCACCGATGACATGACCTTCATCCGCAAACTGGGGAACCACGCCCTGTGCGCCGTGGTCAACCGCAAGTTCGGCGCCCGGTACACGGACCTGTGCTACGGCTACAACGCCTTCTGGCGGCACTGCCTGGACAAGATCGACCTCGACTGCACCGGGTTCGAGGTGGAGACCCTGATGAACATACGGGTCGTCAAGGCGGGTCTGAAGGTGCAGGAGATACCGAGCCACGAGTACCTCCGCATCCACGGCACCAGCAATCTGCGCGCCGTGCGGGACGGGTTCCGGGTGCTCAACGTGATCCTCAGGGAACGCTCCAACCGCCGGGACCTGCGCCGCCGCGCCGGGCGCTCGCCGATGCTCGACTCGGTGCGGGGAGAGGTGTCTTGAGCCAGTCCCGCGCGACCGGCGGGCCGGACATCTCCGTAGTGATCTGCGTCTACACCGAGGACCGCTGGGAGGACATCCTCGCGGCGGTCGCCTCGGTTCGGGCGCAGTCCCGCCCGGCCCTGGAGACGCTGCTGGTCGTCGACCACAACGACGTGCTGCGGGAGCGGCTGGCCAGGGAGTACAAGCAGGCCACGGACGTCCGGGTGCTCGCCAACGCGGGCCCCCGCGGTCTGTCCGCGGGCCGCAACACGGGCATCGCCGCCTCCTACGGCGAGGTGATCGCCTTCCTCGACGACGACGCCGTGGCCGAGCGGGACTGGCTGCGTCACTTCGCCGCCGGGTACGCCGACCCGCGCGTGATGGCGGTCGGCGGCCGTACGGAGCCGATCTGGGCCTCGGGCCGCCGCCCGGACTGGTTCCCGCAGGAGTTCGACTGGGTGGTCGGCTGCACCTACCGCGGCCTGCCACCGGGCCGGGTCCGGGTGCGCAACGTCCTCGGCGGCAACGCCTCCTTCCGCCGTACGGCCTTCGACGCGGCGGGCGGCTTCGCCACCGGCATCGGGCGCGACGGCGACAAGCGGCCGCTGGGCTGCGAGGAGACGGAGCTGTGCATCCGGCTCACCCGGGCCAGGCCCGACGCGGTCCTGCTGATCGACGACCGGGCCGTGATCCATCACCGGGTGCCCGAAGCGCGCGAGCACTTCGCCTACTTCCGCACCCGCGCCTATGCCGAGGGCCTGTCGAAGGCGCTGGTGGCCCGAAGTGTCGGCGCCGACAAGGGACTCGAGTCCGAGCGCCGGTACGCCACCCGGGTTCTTCCGGCCGGGGTGGCGCGCGGACTGCGGGACGCGCTGCTGGGCCGGGCGGGGGGCGCGGGCCGGGCCGGCGCGATCGTCGCCGGGGTGCTCACCGCGGCCGGTGGGTATGCCGTCGGGAGCGTCCGGGCCCGCCGGGGCGCGGTGACGTACTCGGTGGCGGCGGTCGAGGAGGGCCGGGATGGATGACAGGGCTGTGCCGATCCTCATGTACCACGCGGTGTCGTCCGAGCCGAACGACGCCACCCGCGCCCTGTCGGTGACCCCGGAGGCGTTCGCGGAACAGATGGCGGTCGTCTCCGACCTCGGCCTGACCCCGGTCACCACCGCTGAGCTGGCGGCCTGTTGGCGAGCGGGCCGACCGCTGCCCGCACGCCCGCTGCTGGTCACCTTCGACGACGGCTACGAGGGCGTGCACCGGCACGCCCTGCCCGTGCTCGCCAAGCACGGCTTCCCGGCCACACTGTTCGTCTCCACCGGCTGGCTGCGCGGCCCGTACGACACCGGCGGCGCCCTCGACACCATGCTGGACTGGGACCAGGTACGCGAACTCGCGGCGGGCGGGGTGGAGATCGGGGGCCACAGCCACACCCATCCCCAGCTCGACCAGCTCCCGGACGAGAAGCTGCGCCGGGAGCTGATCCTGTGCAAGGAGATCGTCTCGGACCAGCTCGGCGCCGGCCCGGCCTCGTTCGCCTACCCGTACGGCTACTCCAGCCGCCGGGTGCGCGAGGCGGTGCGGGAGACGGGGTACGCCCAGGCCCTCGCCGTCGGCAACGGCCTCGCCCGGCGCCGGCAGGGACCGTACGCGCTGCGCCGGGTCACCGTCCGCCGCGGCACGGGCGCCGAGGAGTTCCGGCGGCTGGTCGAGGGCCGCGCGATCACCCGCACCTTCGCCCGGGACCTCGCCCTCACCAAGGGCTACGCCATGGTCCGCAGAGCCCGACAGGTACGCCGGAAGGCCATCCGAACCCGTGTCTGACACGACGACCACGACCGAGGCCGAGCAGGAGCCGGCCGAGGCGCCCACCCAGCCGGGGCGGGGCAGCCAACTGTTCCGCAACGCCTACGCCCTGATGCTCAACACCGGTATCTCCGCGGTGCTCGGCCTCGGTTTCTGGCTGGCCGCGGCCCGCTACTACTCCGAGTCGGCCGTCGGCCAGGGATCGGCCGCCATCGCCGCGATGAAGTTCCTCGCGGGCCTGACGGCGGTGACCCTGACCGGCGCGCTGGCCCGGTTCATCCCGATCGCGGGCCGCGCCACCGGACGGCTGATCTTCCGCACCTACGCGGGCAGTTCGGTGGTCGTGGCACTGGCGGCGGGCGTCTTCCTGCTCACGCTGGACATGTGGGGGCCGTCGTACGCCTTCCTGGACGGGCCGCTGCCCGCGCTCTTCTTCGTCGTGTCCGTCGTCGCCTGGAATCTGCTCACCCTCCAGGACGGGGTGCTGACCGGACTGCGCAGCGCGCTGTGGGTGCCGGTGGGCAACACCGCCTTCTCCGCGGTCAAGCTGGGGCTGCTGGTCGCGTTCGCCACGGTGGTCCCGACGACCGGGGTGTTCGTGTCATGGGTCGCGGCCATCGCGATCTCGGTGCTGCCGCTGGGCTGGCTGGTGTTCCGCCGGCTGGTGCCGCGGCATGTGAAGTCGACCGAGGAACACGCCAAGCCGCCGTCGCTGCGGGAGGTCGGCCGGTTCCTCGCGGGCGACTACACCGGCTCGCTGTTCTCGCTCGCCGTGGTCTATCTGATCCCGGTGATCGTGGCGGCGCAGGTCAGCTCCGAGGACAACGCCTACTTCTACATCACCGCCACCATCGGCGGCACGGTCAACCTGCTCGCCATCAACATGGGCGCCTCGCTGACCGTCGAGGGCTCGCACGATCCGGGCCGGCTCGCCGCCAACACCCGGGCCGCGCTCAAGCGCATGGCCCGCATCATGATCCCGGTCGCGGCGATCCTGTTCTTCGGTGCGCCGTGGATCCTCGGCGTGTTCGGCACGGGCTACGCGGACGCGGCCACCCCGCTGCTGCGCTGGTTCGCGGTCGGCGGACTGCTGCGGGTCGTGATGGAGACCTACTTCGCGGTGCTGCGCGCCCAGAGCCGGACCGCCGGACTGGCCTGGCTCCAGGGCCTGTTGTGCGCACTGGTGCTCGGTCTGACACTGCTGCTGCTCCCCCGCATGGGGCTGACCGGCGCCGGTGTCGCCGAGATCGTGTCGCTGGCGGTGATCGTGGCGATCGCGGCACCGAAGCTGTACCGGACCGTGCTGACCGCGCCGGCCGAACTGCCCGAAGGGTCGGCACCCGACGGTGATCTCGCGGACCTGGGGGCGCGGGAGGGGGCTCCCGCTCGCGGGCCCGCCTGGGCACTGGACTCCGACACCCTCGCCCTCGGCATCCACGTCGACTTCGACCACCTGGAGCGCCGGCCCGACGTCCGGCCGGGCCCGGGCACCCCGCCCACCGGACTGCCCGCCGTGCGGCGCCCCGAGCACCGGCCGACCTGGGCGGCGGGGCTGCCCGTGGAGAGGGGGGTTCCGCCGCGCGAGCCGGAGGTGGACGCGCCGTTCGAGACGGAGGAGAAAGCGGTCGTCCCCGAGGTGCCGGAGGCCGTGCGCGAGGAACCGCCCGAGCCGGAGGAGACGCGGGAACGGCTGCTGCCCACCCGCCTCGGAGTCGTGCTCGGCTGTCTGCTGATCGCCGCCCTGCTGCTGTACTGGGTGCCCGCGCTCCGGCTCGGCGAGGCGGACCTGGACGCGATGGGCGGGCTCGGACTGATCTCGGTGCTGCCCACGCCGACGCTGATCGGCGCCGGGCTGCTGGTCACCGTGTTCGCCTCGCTGCTCTGGCTGGGCCGCGAGCACCGGACACTGCTGCTGGTGACCCTGCTGGCGACCGTGGTCTCGCTGCACGCGCTGCCCGCCCTGATCGAGACCGAGCCGAGGTTCGCCACCGCCTGGCAGCATCTGGGCTTCCTGGACTACATCGACCGCACCGGGTCCGCCGTACCGGATCTGGACGCGCGCTGGAGCTGGCCCGGGTTCTTCGCGGTGGCCGCGTTCGTGGCACAGGCCTGCGGGGTCTCGGATCTGACCGAGGTCATCCGCTGGTGGCCACTGGCCATGCAACTGCTGTACCTGGTCCCGATGTTCCTGCTGACCCGCTCGATGCGGGCGAGCTGGCGGGCGCGGTGGACCGGCATCTGGGTGTTCGTGCTCAGCGGCTGGGTGGGCCAGGACTACTTCTCCCCGCAGGGCTTCACCTATCTCCTCTATCTGGTGTTCGCGGCGATCCTGCTGGTGTGGTTCCGGGCGCCGCGGGTGATATGGACGAAGGTGCGGCCCGGCGAGCTGGAGGTCGAGCCCACCGACCGGCGGCAGCGTGCGGTGCTGCTGCTGGTCGTCATCGGACTGTTCGCGGCGAGCGTGCCCGCCCACCAGCTCACCCCGTTCGTGATGCTCGGCGTGCTGGCGGTGCTGGTGCTGGTCGGGCGCAGCGAACTGCGCGGACTGCCCGTGCTGTTCGGGGTGATGGTGCTGTCCTGGATCGGCTTCATGGGCGAGCCGTACTGGTCGGGCCACTTCGACGAGCTCTTCGGCGGGGTCGGCGGCGTCGGCTCGAATGTCTCCTCGTCCGTCTCCGGCCGGATCGAGGGCGGCAGCTCCACCCACAAACTGGTGCTGTACGCACGGGTGCTGCTGGCCGGCGGTGTGATGGCCATGGCCTGCTGGGGCTGGTGGCGCCGCCGTGATCACAAGTACCGCGAACGTTCCCTGGTGGTGCTCACCTTCGTCCCCTTCCTCGGCTTCGGCATGCAGAGCTACGGCGGCGAGATGGCGCTGCGCGTCTTCATGTTCGCGCTGCCCGGCGCCGCCCTGCTGACCGGGCTCGCCCTGTTCCCGCGCACCGGCGTGACCGCGAAGGAACGCGACAAGGACCGGGTGAGCCTCGCCCCGCTGGCCGCGCTCATGGCGGGCCTGGTCCTCATGGGCGGCTTCCTGGTGGCCCGCTGGGGCAACGAGCCGTTCGAGCGGGTGCGGCCCGGCGAGGTCGCGGCCATGGAGTACGTGTACGCCCATGACGAACCGAGCGCGCGGCTGCTCTGGCTGAGCAACGACACGGTCAACGTCGTGACGCCGTCGATGCCGTGGGGCGCGCGGGACATGGAGAAGGTCGAGTACCTGCCGACGCTGGCGCCGGTGGACCCGGTGCTGGTGTCGGGTCTGGTCAAGGCACTCAAGGACGCGGGCCCGAACTCGTATCTGATGATCAACCGCAGTCAGGTCACCTACCTGCGGATGGACGTCGGCTACTCGGACAACTGGGAGCCGCGGCTGATCCACCACCTCGACCGGCGCCAGGAGCTGAGGAAGGTCTTCGTCAACGAGGACGTGACCATGTACGCGCTGCGCGAGCAGCCCGCCGGCGAGGTCCCCGAGGCCGATCCCGGCCCGATCGGACCGAAGGTGACCTGGACCCCGTGGTCGGTGGTCGGGGCGCTGGCGGCCCTCGCGCTGATCGTGCTGCTGGCGGCGCGCGAGCTGGTCCGGGTCGCGGTGCGGCCGAGTGTGCGCCAACTGCGCTGGCTGCAGAGCAGCTTCTGGTTCTCGCTGCCGCTGCTGGCGGTGCTGCTGGCCTCACTGGTGCAGCGGTTCCTGACGATCAAGTAGACGCGGGGGCAGGGGTCAGGTGGCTCGCTCGAGCCACCTGACCTCGTACGCCTGCAGCTTCAGCCGCTCACCGTCGACCGTCGCGGTCGCGGACCGGTCCAGGGTGTTGACGACCAGGACGGTCTCGTCGGTGGCCAGGACTTTGATCCTCGGGGAACTCGACACCACGGTCCGGTACTCGGTGCCCGGCGGGAACTCTGCGGCGAACCGGGCCAGCAGGTCGTACATCGGCAGCCGCTGCCCGCCGCCGGCCCCGCTGGTCGGCGTCCAGAGGCAGCCGGGGCACTCGGTGCCCTCCTCGGACTCCGGGTTCCAGTAGAAGCCGGAGGTGGCCCCGCCCTTGGCCATGGCGATCAGTCCGGCGGCGTGCACGGCGGCCCGGCGGGTCTCGGACCAGCCGTGCCGGTTGTCGTCGCCGTCGCCCGGCTCGACGTAGTACTCGGCCCACCACAGGGGCAGCTCGCCACCGGTCTGGTCCCGCACCCACTCGCCGACGGCGGTGAACTTGTCGGTCGCCGCGAACTCGTCGGGCAGCAGCTCGTCGTCGCGGGTGTAGCTGGAGCCGTCGACGACGACGAAGTCCGCGCCCGCCTTGTGCTCGTTCCAGTAGGAGAAGGCGTCCAGGACACGGCGGTCCATCGCACCCCAACTCCCCTTGAGAGCCGGGGAGGCGTGCTCCTCGCGGGGATCGAGGCTGTCCATCACCAGATAGGGACCGCCGACCATGATCTCCGGGTTGACCTTCTTCAGGGCCCGGTGGACGAGGTTGTAGAGCTGGGTGTAGCCCTCGTAGTCCCAGCGAGCCTCGGCGTCGTTCCAGAAGCCCTTGAACTCGTTCCAGACGATGAAGTGCCGTACGTCCGGATAGCGTTTGGCGACCGTCGCCGCGAGCGCGGCGAAGTCGTCGAAGTGCTCGGGCTCCGGCGCGGTCTCCAGCGCCGCCTGGCTCCAGTCGGTGTCGTCGACCCCGGCCTCGCCGCCCTTCATCCAGTCCGGGGCGCAGCACAGGGTGACCACCGGGGTGCCGCCCGAGGCCCGGACGAAGTCGATGCGGCGGTCCATGGCCTCGAAGTCGTAACGCCCGGGCACCGGCTCGGGGTTGTCGGCGCCCCAGCCCATGAGGTGCTGGATCTGCGCGAGCCCGGCGTCGGCGAGCCGCTTCTCCACGCGGTCCACGGCGGCCGGGTCGCCCTCGTCGGCGCTGAACTGGGTGTGCGTGAACCCCCAGCCCACCTCCGGATTCGTCGCGTTCGGCGTGGCGGTCGGGGTGCCGTGCACCTTGTCGCCGTCGCGGGTGGTGCCCTCGGTGCTCGCGCCGTTGCCGGGAAGCGTGTTGAGCAGGGTCACCACCAGGGCCAGAGCGGCCACCCCCACACCGAGCAGCGCGGTGAGCCGCCACCGCCGTGCCCCCGAATTCCACCCATGTCGTCCCATCGAGGGCAACGGTAACCGTGTGGCGGGCGCGAGGGCAGGGTTCCGCTGTGAACGGTCCGGAAGCTTTTCCGAGCGGCGACCGATGAGCGACGTCAGGGGGAAATGCCGTGCGCGAAGGGCGTTCGTGGCGGATCATGGCGACATGTCTGCGAACCCACACGACGCTCTGCCGATCCGGCTCAACGTCGACGACAGCGACTCCCCGTCCGATGTCGTCGACGCGCTGTTCCTCGGCCGCTTCGCGACGGGCGAGCAGCCTTACTCGCACGCGGCGAACATCGACCGCGTACGCTCCGGGGCGACCCTCCTCCCGCCGGGCGCGCGGGTGCTGCGAGTGGCCCGCGACGACGACCGCAGCGCGACCCTCGCCGAGGGCGACGGCTGGACCGTGCTGGTCTCCCGCTGGAACCGCGGCGCCGACGTCACGGTCACCGCGACCACGGCGGACCTGGCGAAGAAGGTCCTCGACCAGGCGACCGACGGCGCGGCGGACGAGCCCGAACCCCAGCCGGAGAACGTCACCATGGGCTTTTGGTACGTCTCCCCCAGGCGCGGCCCGCACCGCACCACCCGGCAGATCTCCGCCGGCACCTGGGAGGAGGTGCGGGCCAACTACACGGCGCCGGTCGCGGACGCGATGGACGGGCTGATGAAGACGACCCCGGAGGACATCGCGGGCCGACTGCTCCTGCTGCACGGCCCGCCGGGCACCGGCAAGACCTCCGCGCTGCGCACGCTCGCCCGTTCCTGGCGCGACTGGTGCCAGGTGGACTGCGTGCTGGACCCGGAGCGGCTCTTCAGTGACGTCGGCTACCTGATGGACATCGCGATCGGCGAGGAGGACGGCACCGGCAAGGGACGCTGGCGGCTGCTCCTGCTGGAGGACTGCGACGAGCTGATCCGCGGCGAGGCGAAGCACACGGCGGGCCAGGCACTGTCCCGGCTGCTGAACCTCACCGACGGGCTGCTGGGCCAGGGCCGCAATGTCCTGGTCGGGGTCACGACCAACGAGGACCTGGAGCGCCTCCACCCTGCCGTGGTCCGCCCGGGCCGCTGTCTGGCCCGGATCGAGGTAGGCCCGCTGACCAGGGCGGAGGCGGTGGGCTGGCTGGGCACCGAGGAGGGCGTGGGCCGCGAGGGCGCGACACTGGCGGAGCTGTACGCACTGCGCCGGGGCACGTCCCCGACGTCGCTGCCGGAGCCGCGGCCGGGGGCGGACGCGGGCCTGTACCTGTAGTGCTTTGATGGTCGTATGACCATGTTGGTCGGCACGTCCGGATGGCAGTACAAGGACTGGCGGGACGTCCTGTACCCCTCGGGCTGTCCGCAGCGGCTGTGGCTGGAGGAGTACGCGGCGGCTTTCGCGACGGTCGAGCTCAACAACGCCTTCTACCGGCTGCCGTCGAGAGAGAACTTCGCCTCGTGGCGGGACCGGGTGCCCGACGACTTCGTGGTCGCCGTCAAGGCCAGCCGCTACCTGACCCACATCAAGCGCCTGCGCGAGCCCGAGGAGCCGGTGGAGCGCCTGATGACGCACGCCGAGGGCCTCGGCGCCCGCCTGGGCCCCGTCCTGCTCCAGCTCCCGCCGACCCTGCGGGCGGACCCCGGCCTGCTGGACGCATGCCTGTCCTGCTTCCCCACGGGCACCCGGGTGGCGGTGGAGCCGCGACACGACTCGTGGTGGACGCGGACCGTACGGGAGGTCCTGGAGGCGCGGGGCGCGGCCCTGTGCTGGGCGGACATCCAGGCCCGCCCGGTCACCCCGCTGTGGCGCACCACCGACTGGGGCTACGTCCGCTTCCACCAGGGCAGGGCCCAACCGTGGCCCAGCTACGGCCGGCAGTCCCTGAAGACGTGGGTGGGCCGGATCGCGGACACCTGGCCCGACAGCCGGGACGTGTACACGTACTTCAACAACGACCCGACGGGGGCGGCGGTGCGGGACGCGGCGACGTTCGCGAGACTCGCGGGGAAGGCGGGCCTCACGGTGACCAGGACGCCGGACCAGGTCCCCGCATCCTGACCGGCCTTCCTCCGTCCGCCGCGACGGCGCTCGGCCACCCAGGAGCCCGGGCGGCGCCGAACGGCCTCAGTCGGCCTCGTACGCCGCCCGCAGAGCATTCCGTACGGCGTCCAAGGCCTCCCCCTCGCCCAGCCCCAACCGCCGCACACGCTCCGCGTACGCCTGAGCCGCCGACGCCGCTTCCCGCTCCGCGGCCGAGCCCGCGGCGGCCACGAAGGTACCGTTGCGCCCCCGCGTCTCGATCACCCCGTCCGTCTCCAGCGCCCGGTACGCCTTGGCGACGGTGTTCGCGGCGAGCCCCAGCGACTCGGCGAGCCCGCGCACCGTGGGCAGCCGGTACCCCACGGGCAGCACACCCGCACGCGCCTGCTCGGAGATCTGCGCCCGCACCTGCTCGTACGGCGGCGCGCTGTCATCGATGTGGATCTTCAAGGTCACGCAGGCGATTGTCCCGTACCCCGCGGAAAATAAGAGGCACCCCGGCACACCCCGCCCGTAACGTGCGGCCTCATGACAGTCATCGTTCGCGAGATCAAGCCCGACGCACAAGCCGACCTGGAGGGCTTCGCCGCCGTCCGGCACAGGGCCCTGCCCTTCTACGTCATCACCCCGGACTCCCTCGCCTACGACCTGGCCCACTTCCACCCCGACGCCCGCTACCGCCCGCTCCTCGCCGAGGCGGACGGGGAGATCATCGGCACCGCGCAGGTCGGCCTGCTCCACGAGAACCCCAAGCCGCTCCAGGGCTTCGTCAACGTGTACGTACGCCCGGACCAGACCCACCGCGGCGCCGGCTCCGCCCTGGTCCGCGCCGCCGAGGAGTACCTAAGCGGGCTCGGCGCGACCCGGCTGCTGTCCTGGGTCCTGGACGAGCCCGGCAACCGCGCCTTCGCCGAGGCGCACGGCTATCAGGCCGGCCGTTCCTCGCACTTCCAGCGACTCGACCTGACGAACGGCGCGCTTCCACCGCTCCAGGACCCGCCGCCCGGCGTCGAACTCCGCCCGGCCGCCGCCTTCGCCGACGACCCACGCCCGGTGTTCGACCTGGACGCCGAGACGACGGCGGACGAACCCAGCGAGGCCGGTGTCGCCGAGCTCTCGGACTACGAGGCGTGGCTGGCCGACACCTGGAACCACCCGCTGACCGACCTCGAACTGACCACCGTCGCCCTGGTCGACGGCCGCCCCGCCGCGTTCAGCGCCGCCCGCACCGACGGCGGCACCCGGTACGCCACCGGCATGACCGGCACGGGCCGCGCCTTCCGCGGCCGAGGCCTGGCCAAGCTCGCCAAGAACGACTCCCTGCACCGGGCACGCGCGGCCGGGTACACCGAGGCGTTCACGGGCAACGACACCGGCAACGAGCCGATGCTCGCGATCAACCGGTGGTTCGGGTACGAAGTCTGCGCCACGGAGGTGCGCTATGTCCGCGAACTCGGCTGAGCCCGGGGCCCGGATGCAGGTCGTCCTGGTCAAGGGCGGCCGTACGAAGATCAGTTACCCGGCGGAGCTGCTCTCCGACGACGGCAACCGGATCGCGGTACGCGCGCCCTGGGCCGGCGACGAGCCACGTGACTTCGGCTTCGTCCGCTTCGAGCAGGGGGACGTGTTCACCGAGTACTACTGGCGGGACCGCTGGTACTCGGTGAAGGAGGTCCGCGCCGCCACGG
This sequence comes from Streptomyces sp. NPDC003635, assembly GCF_053587635.1. Taxonomy (NCBI): domain Bacteria; kingdom Bacillati; phylum Actinomycetota; class Actinomycetes; order Kitasatosporales; family Streptomycetaceae; genus Streptomyces; species Streptomyces sp. NPDC003635. Next base: position 20,584 of record NZ_JBSFOK010000027.1, read on the forward strand.
GCGCCCTGAAGGGCTGGTACTGCGACATCACGCGCCCGGCGACCCGCTCCGGCGCCGAACTGGTCGTGGAGGACCTCGACCTGGACCTCTGGCGCTCGGCCGACGGCACGGACGTACGGCGGCTGGACGAGGACGAGTTCGAGGAGAGCGGTCTGCGCGAGCGTGACCCGTCCGCCGCCGCGGCGGCGGTGGCCGCGCTGGACGAGCTGGAGGCACGGGCGCTCAAGGGCGACTTCGGCTCCCTGCTGGCCTAGACGATCGCCACCACGGCGTACCGCTCGTCCGAAACGGCGTGCCCCCACAGCGCGGGGTCGTCGGACAGCCGCTCCGCGCGCACCTCGACGGCGAGCGGGGTGAGCAGGCCGACGAGGCGGTCCGCCGGGATCCCCACCGGGCTCACGCTCCCCCACACCCCCTCGACGAGCACGAGCCGTCCCCCGGGGCGCAGCAGCCCGCGCCAGTGCCGCAGCACCCGGCCGGGGCCGGGCAGCGTCCACAGCACATGCCGGACGAGCAGGACGTCGTAGCGCTGCTCCCCCACCGGTGGTGCCGCCGCGTCACCGACCAGGAACGCGGCGTCACGGCCAGCGAGCTTGGCGCGGGCGAGGCCGACCATGGCCGCGGAGCTGTCCACCCCGGTGACGCGGTGTCCCTGTTCCGCCGCGAGCAGCGACAGGCTGCCGGTGCCGCAGCCGAGGTCGAGGACGTCGCTCGGACGTCCGGGGAGCCAGTCGCGGAGCCGCAGGGACCAGGCCCGGCGTACCTCGGGGTCGCGCAGTCCGTGGTCGGGCTCGTCGTCGAAGGAGGGTGCCGCCGCGTCCCAGTCGGTACGCGGTGCGGTCGCGTCGTCACGGTGGAGTGCCATGCGTCCGAGAGTGACACGCGCCACTGACAGAACGGTCGTCGATGAGGAACCCTCGCCAAAAGGGTCTACCTCCGTGAGAACGCGGAACTCGGTAGGCACTGAAGGAGGCAGCCATGCGCCGCACCACCGTGCAGAAGCCCCTGAGGAAGAGCGACTCGCGCCGGATGACCCGCGAGGAGGCCGACGAGCGCCCCGCGGGACGCCCGGAGGTCCGCAAGGACATCGCACGAACATGGTGGCCGGACGGCTGACCGGCACCCTTCAGCTCAGTCGCTTGCGATAGTGGACGCGGTCGTAGGGCCCGTCCACTCGGCGTTCCACGAGCTCATAGCCGAACTTCGGATAGATCTTCTGGTTCTCCCACATCTTGGCGTTGGTGAACAGCCGCACCTCGGGCAGCCCGAGGGCACGCGCGTGCGCCTCCACGAACTCCAGCAGCCGCCGCCCCACGCCCTGTCCCTGGGCGTCCGGGTGGACGGCGATGTTGTCGAGGTAGAGATGGTCCGCGTGCTCCTCGACCTCCACGAGGCCGACCACCGGGTCCCCGGTGACGAACACCTGCCCCGCCGCCACGTTCGCCGCGTGGTCCCGTTCCATGGGCTGCGGCACCACCCCGATGCGTTCGATGTAGTGGTGGTACGCGGCATCGGTCACGCTCTTCACGGCCGCCACGTCGGAGCTGTTCGCGGGCCGGATCTCCTCGTTCGCCATGGCCCGCACCGTACCTACCTGAGCGCAGTCTGAGCACTCCCTTAAAGGGACCATAAGGATCTCCGTCACCCGCCTCCAGCAGGCGATTTCGCGGTTCTCTCGGGCTAGCTTGCTGATCGCCCCCACGGGTTCCCGACCAGCAACCGACGACCGTTTCCCAGGAGTTCCGCATGCCCGCACGCCGTAGGGTCGCCACCGCCGCCACCGTCGCCGCGGTCGGTGTCGCGCCGCTCGCACTGACCGCCCTCGCCGCCGCGCCCGCGGCCGCGCACGGGTCGATGGGCGACCCGGTCAGCCGGGTGTCGCAGTGTTACGCGGAGGGCCCCGAGAGCCCGAAGTCCGACGCCTGCAAGGCGGCCGTCGCGGCCGGCGGCACCCAGGCGCTCTACGACTGGAACGGCATCCGCATCGGCGACGCCGCCGGCCGGCACCAGGAGCTGATCCCGGACGGCAAGCTGTGCAGCGCGGGCGCCGACGAGTTCAAGGGCCTGGACCTGGCCCGAGCCGACTGGCCGGCCACGAGCGTGAGCAGCGGCTCGTACACCTTCAAGTACCGCGTGACCGCCCCGCACAAGGGGACCTTCAAGGTGTACATCACCAAGGAGGGCTATGACCCCGCCCAGCCGCTCGGCTGGGGCGACCTGGACCTGGCGAACCCGGTGGCGACGGTGACCGACCCGGCGGCGTCCGGCGGCTTCTACACGTTCTCCGGCACTCTGCCGAACCGTTCCGGCAAGCAGGTCCTCTACGCGGTCTGGCAGCGCTCCGACAGCCCGGAGGCGTTCTACTCCTGCTCGGACGTCACCTTCGGCGGAAGCGGCGGCGGCAGCGGCAGCGGCTCCACGACCGGGGAGTCCTCCCCCGCGCCCACCGCCTCCGCGCCTTCCGAGGAGCAGATCGAGGACGGCGCCGAGGAGTCGACGGTCGAGCACGGCGGCCACGGCGACCAGGACGCGAGCACCTCGGCCGAGCCGGTCGCGGAGAACGGTGGAGGGGAGAAGTCTTCGGCCGCCGCCAACCAGCCCAAGGCGGCCGGTGCCACGGAGAACCTCGCCGAGACCGGCGGCGACAGCAGCACCTCGTACATCGCGATGGGCGGCGCCGCGGCGCTGGCGCTCGGCGCGGCGGCCCTGTTCATGTCGGTCCGGCGGCGTGCCGCCGGCGGTGCCCGGCACGGTCGCTGACCTCAAAGGCTCCGGGGCCTGACCGGCGGCTCAGGCCGGTCAGGCCCCGGCGGTGTGTCAGCTGAACACCGACGCGCAGGTGGTGGGGGTGGCCCGTGCCGGATCGAGGGCGTTGGCCACCTCGTGGAAGGCGATCCGGTCGATCAGACCGATCGCCACATGCTCGGAGAGGTCCACCGGGCACAGGTCCTGGAGCAGCACGTTGCGTACGTTCGCGCCGTCCAGGAACTGGCTCCGGTACGGCGTGACGACCTGGTCGTACTTGGTGGCGAGGACGGTGTACTTGACGCCGGGCACGGTGTCGCCGCCCGCGTTCAGTTTGGTGAGGAAGGCGGAGCCGACGATCTGGTCGGCGAGGCCGGGCGTGGCGGTGGAGAGCAGGTCCTCGGCGCCCGGGAAGTAGGGCAGCAGGTTGGTGAGGCCGGACAGGTTCGTGCCGTGGTTGTCGGGTGCGATGCCGACGAGGGCGTTCACCTCGGCCGCACCGCCGAGGAACTTCAGGTAGTAGCGGGGCATCATGCCGCCCTGGGAGTGGCCGACGAGGTCGGCCTCGGCCGCGCCGGTCGCGGCGAGCACCTTGTCGACGAAGGCGTCCAGTTGCTCCGCCGACCTGTCGATCGGGCCGAGGCCGTGGAAGAACGGCACGCCGGACAGCTGGCCGTAGTCGAGTGAGAAGACGCAGTAGCCGCGCTTGGTCAGATAGGGCGCGAGGCCCAGCCAGTTGTCGACGGAGTTGCCGAAGGTGCCGTGCACCAGGACGACGGGGCGGGGGTGGGCCGTGGAGGGCTTGCAGGAGTAGTTGTTCCAGCCTGAGCTCGGCGCGTCGGCGGCCTGGGTGGCGGAGGCGGGGACGAGGGCGACCGCGGCGGCCAGCAGCAGGCCTACGGCGGGTCTGAGCAGTCTCTTCCAGGGCAGCATCGGGTGATCTCCTTGCGGCTCAAGGGAGTTGCGATGGCTTTACGCCCTGTGATCCGGATCACGGGATGCTGTTCACTTGTCAAGTTACGGACGAGTAGTTCAAGGGGGAAGTTACGCGTCAGTAAAAACTTCCAGTGATAACCAGTCACCAGACGGGGCGGATGGGCCCGCTGGGCGCGATGCGCAGCAACTGATGTGCCACCGCGCGCATTTCCCCGTCCCCCACCAGCGCGCTCCACTCCTCGACGACCTCCGCGGCCGCCTCCTCCGCGGCCCGAGTGCAGGCCCACCCGCGCTCGGTCAGGACGATCAGCCGGGCGCGCGCGTCCCGCGGATGGGGCCGTCGCTCGACATACCCCCTGCGCACCAGCTCGTCGACGAGCTGACTGGCGGCCTGCTTGGTGACCCCGAGGTGCGCCGCGAGATCGGTGACCGTGGCGTCGCCCTGGGCGAGCCGCGCGAAGGCGAACCCGTGAGCCGGCCGCACCTCCTCGAACCCGCGCGCGACGACGCTGTCGTTGATCCGCCGGGTGAGGTCACCGGCGGTGGCGAGCAGGGCGTAGGTCAGGGCCAGGGCTTCGGAGTTCTGCACGTGCGCATTGAAACACCTTGACGAACAAGTCAAGAAGCTTGACCATATAGTCAAGCTACTTGACCAGTCGAGGGAGACGACCTGCTCATGCCCGTGATCCGCTCCTCCGAGGCCGTGGTCCACGAGATCCACGGCGCCCGTTTCGTCTCGTACGCCACCCCGCTCACCGGCAGCAAGGAGCTGTGCGCCTGGCGCGGCGAGGTCCCGCCGGGGACCAAGGCGCCGGCGCACACCGTGAACAAGGAGGAGATCCTGCACGTCCTGATCGGCACGCTGCGCGTCACCCTGGACGGCCGCACGGACGACATGGCGGCGGGCGACACACTGATCATCAACCCCGGTTCGACCCTGGCCGTCGAGAACCCGACCGATCAGACCGCGCTGACCTGGGTCACCACGTCCATCGGCCTGGAGGCGGAACTCGCCGACGGCACCCGGGTCACTCCGCCGTGGGCCAACTGACCGACGCCAGCAGCAGTTCGGCGCGGATCAGCTCCAGCAGCCGGCCGACCCAGTTGCGGCCCCGGTCGTCGCGGGCGTCCGTCCAGTACGGCGCCTCCGAGAACCCGGTGTAGCTGATCCGCGCGTCGCCCGTGCCGAGCAGTACCTCGGCCAGTTCGGGGTGCTGGGTGAACTTGGCGCGCAACAGCCCGGCCATGACCGCCGGACGCAGCTCGGGCCAGTCGTCCCGGCGCGTCGCCCGGCCGCCCAGCTCCTGCGCCTCGTCCGGGGTGGCGGCGGCGCGAACGCGGTCGTGGTCGGCCGGGTCGGCCGTGGAGAGGGCCCAGTAGCCGTGCAGGACGGAGGCGTAGGTCCGGCCGTCGAAGTCGATGGCCACGGGGTAGTCGTTGCGCAGGACGAACAGCCCCGGCTCCGCGGGCCAGCCGCGCGGGTACACGACCTGGTGGGAGACGAGCGCGGGCCGCCCGGGTCCGGCGGGGTCGTCGGCGTGCAGCACGGCCTCCCGCTCCTGGGACTCCCGTACGGCCTCGTCGCCGCGCCGGAAGTACTCCAGCGCCTCCCGGTGCAACTCGGGGGTCGCGGTCGGACCGTCCCCGTCGACGGGTGCACCGATGTCCGTGACCAGGATCCGCAGCGGGCGGTCCTGCAGATCCATGTCCCCCAGGACGTAGATGCGCAGGTGCGCCGGCACCGCCAGGTACGCCTCCCTGAGCAGAGCGCGGTTCGGCTCGGACGGCTCCGCCCGAAACCGCCCGATCGCCTCCTGCAACCGGTCCCAGGCGGTAGGTCGTCCGCTCAACTCCTCGACCTTGTCGGCGACTTCGCGCAGGAAGCTCTCCGGCGTACACACTTCGGGGCTACGGGACTTCCACTTGGGCGCATCGGCGGGCCGGTCGGGAGCACCGGGATCCCGCGCAAGGATCTCCCCGGAACCGATCAGCTCCGCCAGCCCTTCCAGATCGGTCCGCGCGGCCCCCCGAACGACACCGTCCGCGAAGACGACGAGGTCCTCGACCACGTACTCCCCGTCGTACGGAGCTTGCCGCCACACATGGCACCAGGCCCCGTCGATCCTCTCCCCGTCAACGACCCGATGGGTCGGCCCACTCCAGCTCATACGGGCCACGCTATCCCGCGCGACGAAGGCCGCCTCAGGCCGCCAGCGCCCCCGGCATCACCGCCGTGGGACCGAACTTGGCCCGGAGGCGGTCCGCGACCGCCTCGATCCTGCGCACCTTCTCGTCGACCGGGTCGAAGGTGAGCTGGTGGGAGGACTGCTCGGCGGAGTCCAGGCCCTCCGCCCGCAGGACCAGCGCCCGTACCCGCGCCCGCTGCAACCCCAGCGCCTCGTACATGCCGTAGGCCACCCGGGTCAGCGCGGGCGAGTGCGCGGTCGGTTCCTTCAGGGTCCGGCTGCGTGAGGTCCCGGAGCGGTCGGCGTAGCGCACCGTGAGCGTCAGCGCTCCGCACACCTGGTCCAGCGCCCGCAACCGCGCCCCCAGCTCCTCCGCCGCCGAGAGCAGGGCGCGCCGATGCCGGTCCCGGTCCAACTCGTCCCGGTCGAAGGGCCGTTCCGTCATGAGCGAGCGCGCCACCGCGTTCGGCACCACCCGCCCGCGGTCCACCCCGTTCGCCTTCTCCCGCAGCTCGCGGCCCGGCTTCGCGCCGATCAGCCGCTGCAGGGTGGACAGCGGCGCGGCGGCGACCCGGCCGAGGGTGTCGAGACCGTACTCGCTCAGGGTCCGTGCCGTCGCGGCCCCCACCCCCGGCAGTGCCGTCACCGGCTTCTCCGCCAGGAACTCCACGATGCGGTCCGGCTCCGACGGCACGACCCGGGTCACCCCGGGCCGCGCCTCCCGCAGCGCCATCCGGGCCAGCATCGTGCCCGGCCCGGCCCCGATCGCACAGTCCACCCCGTGCAGCGCGAGCGCCCGCACCCGGATCACGGAGGCCAGCTCCACCGCGTCCCGCCCGAAGTACCGCTCGGCGCCCCGCAGATCGACCAGCGCCCCGTCCGGCGGGAGGGCCTCCACCACGGGCGTGAACTCCTCCAGCAGGCCGAGCAGCCCCGGCAGGGCCGCCTCGTACATCGGCGGCAGCTGGAAACGTACGCAGAGGATGGTCATCCCGCACTCCCCGGACTCTGATGCCACAACTTCCGTGTCTGCGAGGGCTCCTGACCCGCGGGACGCAGATCGGCCCACGGATGCATTTCGTAACCGGTCGGCATCTGGATGCGGCGGCCCCCGGTGGCGTCGCCGCCTCCCTCCGGCACCGGCTCCGCGAGTCGCGCCGCCACCACGTCGAGCCCGCCCCGCGCGCGCAGTTCGGCCAGCTCGGCGAGGTTCCAGGCGGCGGCGCCCACCACGCTGAGGCTGCGCGGCCCGCGCCGCTGCACCACCCCGCGCACCAGCAGCAGCCAGGAGTGGAAGACGGTGTGCGCGCAGGCGTCGTGGGAGTCGTCGAAGAAGGCGAGGTCGACCAGGCCCGTGCCGTCGTCGAGGGTGGAGAAGATGACCCGCTTGCCGGACCGGATCGGCGGGGTCTGGGTGGCCGCCTTGGCGCCCGCCACGAGCACCGTCTCACCGTGCCGTGCCTCTCGCAGCCGGCGCGCGCTGACCACGCCCAGCTCCTCCAGGAACTCCCGGTGGTCGTCCATCAGATTGCGCGAGGCGTCCATGGACAGCACCCCCAGCTCGGCGCTGAGCCGCTCGGCGGAGGACAGGTCGGGAAGACCGGCCGAAGCCGTCTTCCGCCCGCCGGCCAGCGGGAGTTGGCCGCCGCCCGATCCCCGCGCGCCCCGGTGCAGCTCGGTCAAGTGCAGTTGCAGATCACGACGGTTGGCGCCGAACGCGTCCAACGCGCCCACCTGCGCGAGCCTTTGGGCCAGCGGACGGCTCGGCCGGGCCCGCTCCCAGAAGTCCAGCAGCGAGGCGTACGGCTGCCCGTCCGCGATCCGCGCCGCCTCGGCCTCGCTGATGCCGTGCACGTCGGAGAGGGCCAGCCGCAGCCCCCAAATACCGGACACCAGTTCGATAGTGTGGGCGACTCCCGACGCGTTCACGTCCAACGGCAGGATCGGCACCCCCCGCCGCCGCGCGTCCGCCAGCAGCAGCCGCTTGGGGTACATCCCGGGATCGTGCGTGAGCAGCCCGGCGTAGAAGGCGGCCGGGTGGTGCGCCTTCAGCCAGGCCGACTGATACGTCGGTACGGCGAAGGCGACCGCGTGCGCCTTGCAGAAGCCGTACGAGCCGAAGGCCTCGACGATCTCCCAGGTCCGCTGGATCGTCTCCGCGTCGTACCCCTTGGCCGCCGCGTGCTGCGCGAACCAGAACCTGATCCGCCCCTGCGACTCCGGGTCGGAGAGCCCCCGCCGCACCCGGTCGGCCTCGGCCCGTCCGCAGCCGGTCATGATGTCGACGATGTCGATGATCTGCTCATGGAAGACGACGACCCCGTACGTCCCCTCCAGCGGCTCCTTCAGGTCCGGGTGCGGAAAGCGGACCGGCGCCCGCCCGTGCCGTGCCTCGATGAACGGCCGCACCATGTCGGCGGCGACCGGTCCCGGCCGGAAGAGCGAGATGTCGACGACGAGGTCGTGGAAGGTGGCCGGCTGCAGCCGCCCGACCAGGTCCCGCTGACCCGGCGACTCGATCTGGAAGCAGCCGAGCGTCTCGGTGGAGCGGATGAGTTCGTACGTCGCCGGATCACCTGGCGGTACGGCGTCCAGGTCGACCTTCTCCCCCGTCGCCCGCGCCACCTCCGCGACCGCGTGCGCCATCGCCGACTGCATCCGCACCCCGAGCACGTCCAGCTTGAGCAGCCCGAGATCCTCCACGTCGTCCTTGTCGAACTGCGACATGGGGAAGCCCTCACCGCTGGTCGGCATGACCGGCGTACGGCCGAGCAGGGAGGCGTCGGACAGGAGCACTCCGCAGGGGTGCATGGCGACTCCGCGCGGCAGGGCGTCCAGGGCCTCGGTCAGCTCCCAGAGGCGGCCGTACTTCTCCTTCTCCCCCGCGAGTTCCTTGAGTTCGGGCAGCTCCTCCAGCGCGGCACGGGCGTCCCGCGCCCGGATGTGCGGGAAGGACTTGGCGATGCGGTCGATGTCGGCGGGGTCCATGGACAGGGCCGCGCCCACGTCCCGGATCGCGTGCCGCACCCGGTAGGTCTCCGGCATCGCGACCGTCGCCACCCGCTCGGTGCCGAACCGGTCGATGATCGCGCGGTACACCTCGAGCCGACGCGCGGACTCCACGTCGATGTCGATGTCGGGCAGGACCAGGCGCCGCTTGGACAGGAAGCGCTCCATCAGCAGCCCGTGCTCGACGGGGTCGGCGTGGGCGATGCCGAGGAGGTGGTTCACCAGCGATCCGGCGCCGGAGCCGCGCGCGGCCACCCGGATGCCCATGTCCCGCACGTCGTCCACCACTTGAGCGACCGTCAGGAAGTAGGTGGCGAAGCCGTGGTGGGCGATGATGTCCAGCTCCCGGTGCATCCGCTCCCAGTAGGAGCGCCGCCCGGCGTACCCCTTCAGCACCATCCCCGCCGCCGCCCGCGAGGCGAGCACCCGCTGGGCGGTGCGGCGGCCCGCGCCGACGAGCCGCGGCTCGGGGAAGTGCACGCTGCCGATGCCGAGGTCGTCCTCGGGGTCGACCAGGCACTCGGCGGCCGTCGCCCGGGTCTGCTCCAGCAGCCGGTGGGCGGTGTCGCGCCGGAAGCCCGCGGCCTCCACGATCCGCTCGGCGGCGTGCAGCATGGCGCCGGGGTCCTTGAGCCAGGCCGCGCCGGAGTCCAGTTCCTTGGTGGGGTCGATGGGGACGAGCCGACGGGCGGCGTCCAGGACGTCGGCGACCGGGCCCTGGCCGGGGTCGGCGTAGCGGACGGCGTTGCTGAGCACCGGCCGGATCCGCTGCTCGGCGGCGAAGCCGACGGTACGGGCGGCGAGCCGCAGGGAGCCCGCGCCGGTGCCCTCGCGGCCGTGCCAGACGGCTTCCAGGCGCAGCGCGTCGCCGTAGACCTCCCGCCAGGGGGCCAGCAGCCGGGCCGCGCGGTCGGGGCGGCCCGCGGCGAGGGCGCGGCCGACGTCGGAGTCGGGGCCGAGCAGGACGGTGAGGCCGTCACCGTGGTTGGCGGACGAGGTCAGGAGCGGCGGCCCGTCACCGGAGTGTGCCGCCGTGACGATTCTGCAGAGGTCGGCCCAGCCGCGCGCGCCGTCCCGGGCGAGGAAGGCGACGCGGGGTGTCGACTCGTCGATGAAGGCACCCCCGCGGACGGGGGCGCGGCGCCTTTCGGGTCGTACGGGATCGTCCTGCCGTACGGACTCGTCCCGCCGTAGGGGCTCGAAGCGGTCCACGGCCAGTTCCGCGCCGAACAGCGGGCGCACCCCCGCCTTGGCGCAGGCCTTGGCGAAGCGGACCGTGCCGGCGACGGTGTCGCGGTCGGTGAGGGCGAGGGCGTCCATGCCCCGTTCGGCAGCGCGCTCGGCCAGCCGCTCCGGGTGGGAGGCGCCGTAGCGCAGGGAGAACCCGGAGACGGTGTGCAGATGCGTGAACCCGGGCATCCACACCTCCGATATCGAACATCTGTTCCCGACTGCCTCACCCCCACCATAGACCAAAACCCGAACACATGTACGACAACCGTTCGGCCCTCTCCCACCTGCGAAAACGTCCCCCGCCTCGGACTGTGGGGACATGACACGGAACAGCTTTCTCGGTGAGGTGAAGGACGCGGTGACCCCGCGGGCCACCCTGCTCGTCCTCGGTGTGATCGCCCTCCAGCTGCTGTTCATCACGTCCTACGTGGGGGCCCTGCACGACCCCGAACCGAGGGACGTACCGTTCGGGGTGGTCGCGCCGCAGGCCGTGGCCGAGCAGGCGGTGACCCGGCTGGAGCGGCTGCCCGACGAGCCACTGGACCCGCGTGCGGTGGCCGACGAGAAGACGGCCCGGGAGCAGATCCTGAACCGGGACATCGACGGGGCGCTGATCATCGATCCGTCCCGGTCGACCGACACGCTCCTGGTCGCGAGCGGCGGCGGTACGGTCCTGGCGACCACCCTGGACAGATACCTGACCGCCCTGGAGGCCTCCCAGCAGCGGACGGTCCGGACGATCGACGTGGCCCCGGCCTCGCCGGAGGACTTCGACGGCCTGTCCGCCTTCTACCTCGTCGTCGGCTGGTGCGTGGGCGGCTACCTGTGTGCCTCGGTCCTGGCGATCAGCACGGGCGCGCGGCCCGCGACCACGCGCCGCGCGATGATCCGGCTGCTCGTGATGGCGCTGGTGGCCCTCGTCGGCGGCCTGGGCGGCGCGGTGATCGTCGGCCCGATCCTGGACGCGCTGCCGGGCAGCGTGATGGCCCTGTGGGGGCTCGGCGCCCTGGTCGTCTTCGCGGTGGGCGCGGCCACCCTCGGCCTCCAGGGCATCTTCGGCATCATCGGCATCGGCCTGGCGATCCTCCTGGTGGTGATCGCGGGCAACCCGAGCGCGGGCGGCGCCTTCCCCCTCCCGATGCTCCCGCCCTTCTGGCAGGCGATCGGCCCGGCCCTCCCCCCGGGCGCCGGTACCTGGGCGGCCCGCTCGATCGCCTACTTCAAGGGCAACGACACGACGTCCGCGCTGCTGGTCCTGTCGGCGTGGGCCGCGGCGGGCATCGTGATCACGCTGGTGGCGGCGGGCCTGCGCGAGAGGCGAAAGGGCGAACGGCTGCCGACGGAGGTGCTGTAGGACGACGCGAAGTCCCGCCCCTCGCGCGCGGGGCGGGACTTCACCAAGCGGAAACCGTCAGCCGATCTGGGTGCCCGTCGCCGACAGGGCCTCCGTCACCGGCTGGAAGAAGGTCTCGCCACCGGAGGCGCAGTCGCCGCTGCCGCCGGAGGTGAGGCCGATCGCCTTGTCGCCGGAGAAGAGCGAGCCGCCGCTGTCACCGGGCTCGGCGCAGACGTCGGTCTGGATCAGCCCGTTGACGATGTCGCCGTTGCCGTAGTTCACGGTGGCGTCGAGGCCGGTGACCTTGCCGCTGTGCACCTGGGTCGTGGAACCGCTGCGGGTGACCTCCATCCCGACCGTGGCGTCGGCCGCGCCGGAGATCGCCTGCGTGGAGCCGTTGTAGAGGTTGACCTCGCTCGGGTGCTCGACCTCGCCGGTGTACTTCACCAGGCCGTAGTCGTTGTCCGGGAAGCTGGACACCTCGTTGGCGCCGAGCGCGTTCCCGCTCGAGTCCTGCCAGTTGGTGATGCCCTCGGTGCAGTGGCCCGCGGTCAGGAAGTACGGCTCCCCGCCCTTGACCACGTTGAAGCCGAGCGAGCAGCGGCCACTGCCGTCGGTGATGGCGTCACCGCCCGCGATGAAGGGCTTGAACTCCCCCTTGGTGCGCTGGAGTTCCGCCGTCCCGCCGAGCCCGTCGACGACCTTCGTGAGCTTCGCCCACTCGGCGTCGGAGACCGTGCGGTCGGCGGTGACCACGATTCTGTTGGTCGTCGGGTCGGTCGCCCAGGAAGTCCCGGGGATCGTCGCGTCCTGCTTCAGGGTGCCGCGCGCGCTCTTCAGCTCGGCAAGGGAGTTCGCCACGACCCGCGCCTTGGCGCCGGCCTCCGCGACCGTCTCGGCCGCGCCCTGGTCCAGCACGTTCACGACGAGGTTCTTGCTGCGCGCGTCGTAGTACACGCCGGCCGCGTCGGTGCCCAGATCCTTGACCAGCGTCGAGGCGAGCTTTCCGGCCGCCGTGACCGACAGGGTCTCGGGCTTGGCGGTCGTCGTCGACTCACTGGCGTTCGCAGTCTGGAAGGTGACTCCGGCGGCCACCAGCGCGGTGATTCCCGCGCCTGCCGCGACGGCCCGCCGCTTGGGTATGCGTCGGTGCTTCAACTCACGTCCTCCTGTGGGGGGTCGGTCCGGAGGCTGTGGGGGCCTCAGGAACCGGAAGGCGTACGGACACAGAGGCGGCGCACAGCAAAAAGCCGCGTCCGTGCCGGTTGATCGCCGCCCACTATTCCGATCCTCACAGGGGGCACACAAGGTCGACTTCAGGACGTACACACGGCCGTCACACCGCATCCCCGCACCCTTGACCGTGCACGGTCACCCCAGGCGGCTTCGCACTGCAAACACTACGAGCGAGTAACTCGTATGCGGCGCGTAAGGTCTACTCCTGTCTTGAATTCGACCCATCGGGGTCCGGATCCAAGAGGGGCGCGGCGAGCGGCAGTTGCCCAGGAGAGACAGAAGGCGCTTGCCGCTCGACGGCGGGCGGCGACGAAGGAGCAGGGACAGGAGCAGGGGCAGGAGCAGGGGCAGGAGGAGCAGTCGGCTGCGCGGCCCGCTCCAGGAACCTGAGCAGTTCCACCGGGAACGGCAGCACGAGCGTCGAGTTCTTCTCGGCCGCGACCGCCACCACGGTCTGCAGCAGCCGCAGTTGGAGCGCGGCGGGCGTGTCCTCCATCTGCTGCGCCGCCTCGGCGAGCTTCTTCGACGCCTGCAGCTCGGCGTCTGCGTTGATGACCCGCGCCCGCCGATCCCGCGCGGCCTCGGCCTGCCGGGCCATGGACCGCTTCATCGTCTCGGGCAGGGAGACGTCCTTGATCTCGACCCGGTCGATCTGCACGCCCCACCCGATGGCCGGGCTGTCGATCATCAGCTCCAGCCCCTGGTTGAGCTTCTCCCGGTCGGACAGCAGATCGTCCAGATCGCTCTTGCCGATGATGGACCGCAGCGAGGTCTGCGCCATCTGCGAGACGGCGAACCGGTAGTCCTCGACCTGCACCAGGGCGTCGGAGGCGTCCACGACCTTGAAGTAGACGACCGCGTCGACGCGCACCGTCACGTTGTCCCGGGTGATGCCCTCCTGGGCCGGCACCGGCATCGTCACGATCTGCATGTTCACCTTGTGCAGCCGGTCCACGAACGGCACGACCAGGGTGAAGCCGGGCCCCCGCACCTGGGGCCGCAGCCTGCCGAGCCGGAAGACGACCCCGCGCTCGTACTGTTTGACGACCCGCGCCGCGGCCATCACGTACACCGCTCCGACCGAGGCGAGCGCCGCGCCCGCCGCCACCAGTTCCTCGACCATCACGGCCCCCCGGGGTCCGACGTGGAGGCATCAGGTTGTCAGGTGCCCACCCGGTGTCTGCTTCGACGGTAACTCCGCGGTCCGGACGAGGGCGAGCCCCCGCACGACAGTTGCGTACGGGGGCTCGCTCGCTGCTGGCTGTCTGCCGACGGGCGTCCTAGAAGACGCTCATGCCATAGGCGTTCAGGGCCTCCACGACCGGCTGGAAGAAGGTCGTACCGCCGGAGGAGCAGTTGCCACTGCCGCCGGAGGTCAGACCGTACGCGGTGCCGTTGCTGCCGTAGAGCGGGCCGCCGGAGTCACCGGGCTCGGCACAGACGTTGGTCTGGATCATGCCGTAGACGATGTCGCCGCCGCCGTAGTTGACGGTCGCGTTCAGACCGGTGACGGTGCCGGTGCGGATGCCGGTGGTGGAGCCGTCACGGATGACGCTGGTGCCCACGGTCGGGTTGGCCGCGCGGACGATGTCCGTGTTCCCGGCGGTGCCCGACTTGGCGATCGTGGTGTTGGTGTACCGGACGAGACCGTAGTCGTTCGTCGGGAAGCTGGAGCCGGAGGTCGGGCCGAGGACCGTCGTACGCCCGGAGTTGGAGTACCACGTGCCCGCGCCGTCGGTGCAGTGACCGGCGGTCAGGAAGTAGTACGCGCCCGCGCTGTTGCGGACGTTGAAGCCGAGGGAGCAGCGCCAGCTACTCGCGTAGATGGCGTCGCCGCCCGCGATGTACTTCTGGAACTTGCCCGGGGTGTGCTTGATGGTCAGGGCGTCGGCGTTGCCGCCGGCCTGCTGCCGGATCTTGGCGATCTCGGCCTTGGAGACCGTGCTGTCGACGGTGACGACGACCCGGTTGGTCCTGCTGTCGACGGCCCAGGCGGTACCCGGCACGTCGGCCTTGAGCACGGAGGCGCTCGCGCTCTTCAGCTCGGCGGAGCTGAAGGTGGTGGGGGTGTCGGCCGCGTTCGCGCTGGGGATCGCGATGGCTGCGGCAGCCACGAGGCCGGTCGATACGGCGATCAGCCGGGTCCGTCTCGCAATGCCGCCGCGGGGGGTGGTGCGCTTGATCCTCACTTTTCGTTCCTCCACATGGGAAGTCGGGGGCCCTCGTGGGGTTTCGGGCCCGTGAGGCGCAGCCAGGGAGCCGGAACCGTCCGGATTCCGAACATGCCGTGCCCCTGACAAGCGCTGAGGGGGAGTATTCGGCCGCACGGCCGGTGGGCGCAAGGGCGCCTTTCGGCCGTGCAGCCTTCAACCGACTCCGGGACCCGTTGACGGAACCAGTGGATCCGGTGGAGGAGACAGCAGATCCGGCGGAACTAGTAGATGCTGACCCGGTACGCGCCGAGCGCTTCCGGAACGGGCTGGTAGAACGTCGTGCCGCCGGTCCGGCAGTTGCCGCTGCCGCCCGAGGTGATGCCGAGCGCCTTGGTTCCGTCGTACAGCGGACCGCCCGAGTCGCCGGGCTCGGCGCAGACAGTGGTCTGGATCATGCCCCGTACCGTGCCGCCGCCCTGGTAGCGAACGGTGACGTCGAGCGCGGTGACGGTCCCGCTGTGGGTGCCCGTCGTGGAGCCGGTGCGCTTGACGGACTCGCCCACGAAGGCGTTGGCGGCGGTGTACCCGCCGGGGTGGCTGAGACCGGTGTTGTCGTAGCGGACGAGGGCGTAGTCGTTGCCGGGGAAGCTGGCGCCGAGCGTCGGGCCGATCAGGGTGTTCTGGGCCTGGTCGGTGTACCAGGTGCTCACGGACTTGCCGCAGTGGCCGGCGGTGAGGAAGTAGTACGTGCCGCCGCTGACCACGTTGAACCCGAGCGAACAGCGGTACCCGCCACCGTAGATGGCGTCCCCGGCGGACAGCAGTGGCCGGAAGACGCCCTGGGCGCGGTCGATCCGTACGGCGCCCGCGTCGGCGCCGGCCGCCTTCTTGATGCGGGCGGTCTCGGCCGCGGAGACCGTGCTGTCCGCGGTCACGACGACTCGGCCGCTCGCCTCGTCGACGTACCAGGCGGTCCCGTCGACCGCGGCGGCCGCCACGGCCTCCTCGACCTGGGCGAGTTGCGCGCTACTGCGGGGAGCGGTGTCACCGGCGGCCGCGCCCGGCGCGCCGGCCAGGGTGGCGGCGACGAGCCCTGCGGCGACGGCGAGCAGTCTGGTGCGCTTGGTTCTCACTGGTCCTCCTCTTGGGAAGCGGAAGGCCCTACGGGGTGGGGGCCCGTGAGACGCTGCCGAGATGGCGTGTTCCTGACATGCACCGCAGTGAGGATGACTCCGCCCGGTCCCGTGCACAAGGGGCGCACAGGAAACTCCCGCGCGCCCCGGACGGTCTCAGCAGCTGCACCCGCAGTCGCAGCCGTCGCAGCCACAGCCGTCGTCGCCGCAGCAGTTGCTGCAGCAGTCACAGCAGCTGCAGCAGTCCCCGCACCCGCTGCAGTCGCAGTTCGCGCACAGCCCCTCCCGCCGCTGCCGGGACCAGGGATCCTCGAACTCCCCGCAGCACATCTGGCAGGTGCAGGCCAGCCCCAGCCATACCGCGCACCCCGCGAGCAGTCCCCGCCGATCCCGCCGAGGCGGCTCCGGAGGCAGCGGCGGTCCCCCCGGCCCCCCGGGCCCGGGCGGCGCGTACGGCCCCGCCATGTGGGAGCACGACGCCGATCCGAACGCCCGGTCCACCGACCGCCGCAGCTCGTGCACCAGCAGCAGATGGGCCAGCTTCGGATCCGTGAACTCGACCTCCCGCAGCGCCAGCCGGATGCCGTGCAGCGCGTCGTCGGCCAGCCGCCGCGCCTCGGTGAGCGATGTCCCGGTCGCCGTCAGCGGGTTCCAGGCACCCGACGCCGCGTCGGCTTCCCTGTCCTCCACGGCGTCCAGCAGATGCGCCAGCCGCCCGAACAGCCGCCCCGCCTCGGCGAGCGGCTCGGCGTTGCGCGGACGCCCCGCGAGCACCGCCGTATGCGCGAAGGCCGCCGCGGTGGCGGTCTCCGTCGGCTCGGTCACCACCAGCACCGAGGTCCCGGGACCCGCCAGCTTCTCGATCCCCACCTGCCGCTCCACCGCGTCGACCAGCAACCCGGTGTCGAACCCCACCGCGGAACCGCTCCGCGCCCCCGCGACCCCCCAGCTCGACGCGACCCGGCGCGCGGCCACCGCCACCGGGCGCCGCGCCAGCAGCCCGTCCCCGTCGGCCAGATGGTCCCGGACCTTCGCCGAGGCCAGCACCAGCGACACCGCCGCCGCCAGGCGTGCCCCTTCCCCTCGCGCGACGGACGCCGTGCGCATCCCGCGCAGCGGGCACGGCCCCGCCGTCCGCCGAAGCCCCTCGTCCGCGACCGCCTGAGCCTCCGTCAGAACCGAGATCAGCAGCCCGTCGTAGTTCGTCACCACCCGGGCGAACTGACCGTGGTCCCCGCGCAACGCCAGGCACAGACCGCACAGATGGGCCATCCACTGACCGGCCAGCCGCTCCCCGAGCCGATGCCGGCAAGGCCTGACTATTCCGAACACGACGCTCCCCCGCGGTACGCACAGCATCAAGTACGACATTGAGTCCGGCGCATCGTACCGACCGTCTCCGCGGCCCCTTGAGCGCCCTCCCGCTTCACCCGTACGCACCGCAGATCACCCATACGCCGCGAAGAATCATATTTCACTCACAGTCAGCAGCCATGCGTGGCAAGGCCCTTGGCACACCTGGGCTCTCGACGTATGCGCTGTGCACCAGTACCGTCACAAACCCCCCGCGCGGCGTCTATCCACTTGGCGCGCCGTCCGCATCATGGATGACCATAGGGATGCGGAAAGCAAGAAAGACCGCTGTGAGAGGAGGCGTCCATGGGATCGGTGCGCAAGGCGAGTGCCTGGCTGGGCCTCGTTGACGACAACGATGACGAGCGTTACTACGACGACGACTACTCCGAAGGGACCGAGTCCGGGGATGCCTGGGTCACGGACCCGCGGGTCAAGGTGGCGGCGGACGTCGCCGAGGAGAAGGGCCGCCGGATCGGCACGGTCACCCCGGACAGCTTCCGGGACGCCCGCGCCATCGGTGAGCTGTTCCGTGACGGCGTCCCGGTCATCATGAACCTCACGGCCATGGAGGCCGCCGACGCCAAGCGCGTCGTCGACTTCGCGGCCGGCCTGATCTTCGGTCTGCGCGGTTCGATCGAGCGCGTGTCCACCCGGGTGTTCCTGCTGACCCCGGCCGACACCGAGATCATCAACGGCGAGCCGGCCGCACACCGGACGGACGGATTCTTCAACCAGAGCTGAGGCAGGGCCGTTTCACCGGCCCTGCCCCCTCGGGGTTCACCGGAACCCCTCGGGCTCACCGGAACGCGTCGAGCCCGGTGAGCGCCTTGCCCAGCACCAGCTGGTGCATCTCGACGGTGCCCTCGTACGTCAGCACCGATTCGAGGTTCGTCGCGTGCCGCATGATCGGGTACTCCAGCGAGATCCCGTTGGCGCCGAGGATCGTCCGCGCCGTACGGCAGATGTCGATGGCCTCGCGGACGTTGTTGAGCTTGCCGAAGCTGACCTGCTCGGGACGCAGGCGCCCGGCGTCCATCCGCCGCCCCAGATGGTGGGCGAGCAGGATTCCCTTGTGCAGTTCGACCGCCATGTCGGCGAGCTTGGCCTGGGTGAGCTGGAAGCCGCCGATGGGCCGCCCGAACTGCTCCCGCGTCCGCGCGTACTCGACCGCCGCCTCGAAGCAGGAGCGGGCCGCGCCCATCGAACCCCAGACGATGCCGTAGCGGGCGTGGGTGAGACAGCTGAGCGGTCCGCGCAGCCCGGTGACCTCGGGAAGCACCGCGTCGGCGGGCAGCCGTACCTCGTCCATGACCAGCTCGCTGGTGACCGAGGCGCGCAGCGACAGCTTGTGCTTGATCTCGGGGGCGGAGAAGCCGGGGCTGTCGGTCGGCACGACGAAGCCGCGGATGCCGTCCTCGGTCTGCGCCCAGACCACCGCGACCCCGGCGACCGAGCCGTTGGTGATCCACATCTTGCGGCCGGTCAGCACCCAGTCGGAGCCGTCGCGCTTGGCGTACGTCCGCATCGAGGCGGGGTCGGAGCCGTGATCGGGCTCGGTGAGTCCGAAGCAGCCGATGACCTCGCCGGAGGCCATCCGGGGCAGCCACTGCTGCTTCTGCTCCTCGCTGCCGAAGTGGTGGATCGCGTACATGGCGAGAGAGCCCTGCACCGAGACCAGCGAGCGGATCCCGGAGTCCGCGGCCTCCAGCTCCAGACAGGCGAGTCCGTACTGGACGGCGCTGGCGCCCGCGCAGCCGTATCCCTTCAGGGACATGCCGAGCGCACCGATCCCGCCGAGTTCACGGGCCAGTTCGCGGATGCCCGGCAGCTCACCGGTCTCGTACCACTCGGCGACGTACGGCAGGACGCGGTCGGCGGCCCACCGGCGGACGGTGTCGCGGACGGCCAGGTCCTCGGGCTCCAGGAGGTCGTCGATCCCGAGCGGATCGGCGGGATCGAACGGGGGCAACGGCATGGGAGACCCTCCGGCAGCTCAAAACTAGCAGCGCTAGTCACGGATTGAAGGCCGACGTTACGACGCAGTCTCCACCACGTCCAGCGTTGTCAGGCAGTCACCCGGGACTCGGCGATCTCCCGGGACTTCGCGACCTCCCGGGGCTCGGCGATCTCCCGGGACCCGGCCACCTCGCGGGGCGCCGGGACGTCCACCTCCGCGGCGGCGGGCTCGCACTGCATCGTCCGCGGCAGGCGCAGTGCCATCACCGCGCCGAGCAGCAGCAGCGCGGCGCTGACCAGCAGCGTCACATGGAGCCCGTGGACGAAGCAGTTCCGCGCGGCGACGCGCAGGGTCTCCCCGGCGGCG
The DNA here is from genome assembly GCF_053587635.1 of Streptomyces sp. NPDC003635. Classification (NCBI taxonomy): domain Bacteria; kingdom Bacillati; phylum Actinomycetota; class Actinomycetes; order Kitasatosporales; family Streptomycetaceae; genus Streptomyces; species Streptomyces sp. NPDC003635. The sequence goes on from NZ_JBSFOK010000027.1 coordinate 40,230, forward strand.
CCGCCCAGCTGCCCGGCCACCTCATAGGCCTCGCCCAGCGAGTGCCCCGCCGCCCTGGAGGCCTCCGCGGGCACTCCGGGCACGGAGGACAGGCCGGGGGTGTAGGCCGCGTTCATCACGCTGCCGAGCAGCGCGATGCCGATGCCCGCGCCCAGCTGGTAGGAGGTCTCGCCGATCGCCGCGGCGCCGCCCGCCTGTTCCGGCGGGGCCTCGCTCAGCATCGACTCGTACGCCCCGAACAGCGTGGTCTCCAGACCGAAGCCGAGCAGCACGAACCCGGAGAGCATCAGCGCGGGATTGTCCGTGCCGCCCATGGCCGTGAGGAGCACCACCGCGAACGCGGTCAGACAGAACCCGGTGCACACCATCCGCCGTGGGCCGAACCGGCGCAGCATCCGGGCTCCGGCGAGCCCCGCGCCCATCGCCGCGAAGGTCAGCGGCAGCAGGCGCAGCCCCGTCTCCAGGGGGGAGAGGCCGAGGACCAGTTGCAGATACTGGGCCGCGATCAGCTCCAGGCCGACCAGCGCGAGCATCGCCAGCACGATGCAGCCCACCGAGGTGCTGAACGCGGGACGCGCGAACATCCGCAGGTCCACCAGGGGGTGCTTGCGGCGCCGCTGACGTCGTACGAAAAGGACCAGCAGCGTCACGCCCACCACCAGGGGCAGGGCGGTGACGCCGTCGATCTGGCCGCCGCCGAGGCGCTTCACGCCCAGGACGACGCCGAAGAGTCCGGCCGCCGCCATCAGCGCGCCGACCACGTCCCAGGGGCCGCGGCCGTCGCCCTTGGACTCGGGCAGCAGCATCCGGCCCACCGGCAGGCTGACCAGCATCAACGGGATGTTGACGAGGAAGACCGAGCCCCACCAGAAGTGCTCCAGCAGGAAGCCGCCGAGCAGCGGTCCGACGGCCGCGCCGACCGCGGCCACCGCGCTCCAGATTCCGATGGCGAGGGCCCGCTCGCGCCGGTCGGGGAAGACCTGGCGAAGGATCGAGAGGGTCGCCGGCATGATCATCGCGCCGCCGACGCCGAGCAGCGCCCGCGCCACGATCAGCACCTGGGCGGTGTCGGCGAGGGCGGCCATCGCGGAGGCGACGCCGAACAGGGCGTAGCCGAGGAGCAGGATCCGTCTGCGTCCCACGCGGTCACCGAGCGTGCCGAAGAGGATCAGCAGCGAGGCGCAGACGAGCGGGTAGATGTCGACGATCCAGAGCAGCTCTATGGCGCCCGGCTTGAGGTCCTCGGTGACGGCGGGCACCGCCACGTGCAGCACGGTGGCGTCGACGGCGACCAGCAGCAGGCTGACGCAGAGGACGACGAGGACGACCCAGCGGTTGGCACCGGCCCCGGCCGCCCGACGGCGCAGCGCGGCGGCCGTGGTCGTCCCGGACATGTACGTACCTCCCAGATGTTCCCTCGCGTTCGGCGGGCTCACGGGGTGGGGACTCCCCGTGACTCGGCCGGGGAGGAGCGGTGGTCCCCGACCCGCGCAACGAAGCGAGTGACTCGTCAGAGTACGCGAGTCCGTCCCGGTGCCGAGTGGCGGACCTCTCAGACATCGGACAGAACTCGTGTGGCGTACGCCACTTCCCGGCCGCCTGTCGCGCCCTGTCGGAAACGGCCGGGCGGGCCGCCGGGTTCCGGGCTGCACAGATAATCGAGCCCGTGACCGATCTTCCTACGAGCGTGCGCCGGGCCGCGCCGGCCCTGCTGGGGTACGCGGCCGTACGCGCCCTGGGCCTGTTGACGCTGGCCCTGTGGAGCGCGGCGCGCGACAAGAGCGCGTACACCCTGCTGACCGCCCGCTGGGACTCGCTCTGGTACACGAGGGTCGCCGAGCTGGGGTACGGCTACGAGGTGCGGCTGCCGAACGGCGACGTCCACTCCAACCTGGCCTTCTTTCCGCTGCTGCCCTGGCTGGAGCGGATGATCGCCGCGGTCACCCCGCTGTCGGCGGCGGACGCGGGGTTCCTGGTCTCGGCCCTCGCCTCGCTCGCGGCGGCCTGGGGGATCTTCGCGGTCGCCGATCATGTCCACGGCCGTCGGGCGGGTTTCTTTGCGGTGCTGCTGTGGGCGGTGCTGCCGGTCGGGATCGTGCAGTCGATGGCGTACAGCGAGTCCTTGTTCACCGCGCTCGCGGCCTGGTCGCTGTACGCGGTGCTGACCGGCCGCTGGCTGACCGCCGGCACGCTCGCCCTGCTGGCCGGCCTGACCCGCCCGGTGGGCCTCGCCGTGGTGGCGGCGGTGTGGGTGGCGGGGATCGCCTCGTTCGTACGCGAGCGCCGCGCGACCCCGACCGAGCCCGCGCACCCCGAGCTCGTACCGGACCACGACGAGGTGCCGACCGGCGGCGCGCACCGGGTCGCCTCGCCCGGGGAACACGGAAGCGCCGCGCCGGCCGACCGCGCGCACCGGGTTGCCTCGTTCGAAGGGGGCGGGAGCGTGGCGCCCGGTGACCGCGCGCAGGGTCCTGGGTACGCCCCCTCCCCCGTCGGCGGCCCGACCCCGCCCGGCGCGTCGAGGGTCCGGCGCGCCCTCGGGATGCTGCTCGCGCCGCTGGGAGCCGCCGGTTACGTCCTGTGGGTGGGCCACGACACCGGCAAGGGCCCGCTGGGCTATCTCGAGGTCCAGGCCGGCTGGCGCAACGGCTTCGACGGCGGCCTCGCCTTCGCCCGGTTCGTCGCCGACAAGTTCACGTCGTTTCCGTCGGCGCTCGCCGGCTTCGGCCTGCTCGTCGGGGTCGGCCTCGTGGTGTGGCTGTACGTCGTCTGTGTCCGGCAGGGCCAGCCGCTCCCCCTGCTGGTGTACGCGGGTGTCGTCACCGCGCTCGCCCTGTGCGCCTCGAGCTACTTCGGCTCGAAACCGCGGCTGCTGCTGCCCGCCTTCCCCCTGCTGCTGCCCCTCGCGCTCGCCCTGGCCCGGGCGCGTCCGCGTGGATCGGCCCTGGTGGTGGTGCTGATCGCGGTGGGCTCGGCGCTCTACGGGGCGTTCTGGCTGAACGGCTCCGGTCCGCCGTGACCGCTTCGGGCACCCCCGGTGATCGTCAAGAGAATTCAGGACCAGCTTTCGGTGAACGAATTCATAAACCAGATAAAACCGTGCGCTGGAATGATCAAAGGAATTGAAGGGTGCGGCCGCCGCTGATTGCGAAGTCGTAGGAAATAGGCCGCCCCCTGAGAGGAATCCCACATCACATCGTCATCACAACCCGGCGGAATCAGCAGGGTTCTGAGCTCACTCGCTGTAACGTCGATTGGGTGCGTACCGAACGAAACCTCACCCGTCTGGACCGGGTGTTCGCGAGGCTGGACCGTGAGCCGGAACGGCCGGCCCACATCGATGTGCCGAGGATGAGCCGGCACAGGGTGGCCCTTTTCGCGGCCACCCTGGCCTTCTACGGCGCCATCGTGTGGGCCGTGGTCATCACCTCGTGGCTGGTCCGGCTCGACTGGCAGGTCATGTTCTTCCGGCCGTACCAGCAGTGGTCGGAGATCCACGCATTCGTCGACTACTACGTGGTGCTCGGCCAGCGCGGCCCCACCGCGGTGATGATCGCGGCCTGGCTGGGCTGGCGCTCCTGGCGGCAGCACACGCTGCGGCCGCTGCTTGCGCTCGCGACCTCGCTGCTGCTGCTGAACGTGACGGTCGGCGCCGCCAAGCTCGGCATGGGCCGGCTCGGACCGCACTACGCGACCACCGTCGGCTCCAACGAGATGTGGCTCGGCGGCGATATATTCCCCAGCGGTCACACCGCCAACGCCGTGGTGACCTGGGGAATCCTGGCCTATCTGGCTTCCACCCCACGGGCCCGCCGCTGGCTGTCCGCGCTGTCCGCGGTGACCTCGCTGGGCGTCGGCCTGTCCACCGTCTACCTCGGCACGCACTGGCTGAGCGATGTGCTCCTCGGCTGGGCAGCGGGTCTGCTGATCCTGCTCGCGCTGCCCTGGTTCGAGCCGCTGATCGCCCGCGCGGAGACCGCGATCTTCGATCTGCGCGACGCCTGGCGCGCCCGCCGCGCCGGTACGGCACCGGCCCCGGCCGCCCCGGTCGAGGTCCCGGTGCGGCTCAAGCCGCGTGAGTCCGCGCAGGACGTCTCCCCCACGGCCCGTACGCCCAAGGCGCCGGTCTATCTGGCCCCCGGCCCGCACACGGCCCGCTCGGAGCGCACCCCGGTCACGCCGGTCGGCAGCCGCAGACCGCCCCAGACCGACCGCGCCACCCGCGGCACGACCTCGACGGCACGCCCCCTGACGGGCGGCTAGCCGCCGGAACAGCGGGGCTCGGTACGCACACCCAACCCCGCGGCGATCGGCCCCGGCACCACGTGATTCCTCACGGGTACCGGGGCCGTCGCTGTCTCAGCCCCGCTCAGCCCTTCCAGGCCCGGGTCACCAGACCGTCCTTCACCTCGAAGTTCAGTCGTCCCACCCGGTACTCCATGGTGATGATCGCGCCCGGCGGCAGCGACCGTACGGTGGTCCAGCCCCGCTCGCGGGCGAGCCGCTCGGCGCGGTCGGCGGCGAGGCCGAGATAGCCGTCCGGCTGGTCGTGGGGTTCGGCGGGGGGTGTCGGAATCGGTGCCATGCGGCCACGCTAGGCCCTGTCCGGCGGCTGGGGCCAGAGAACAGCTCACACCCCGTCACCCGTCCCCCTCCGGTCACACTTTTGTCACAGGATCACGACACGGGTTTCAAACCCTCTCCGTCACACGGACGGGCGCTTCGCTACGCCTTTCGCAGGCATTCGAACGTAATTCCCGCGTGTCGCGGCAGCGCACCCAATTGACCGTCGGAAAGTTCCGGAAGAACTCCCCCCGGACTCCTTTCTCCCGCCGATTCCGCGTGGGTCCACGGAACTGACGCCACACAGGAATTGCCTCGCAGCCGCACAGAACCCCTCGTACGCCCCCTGTCGGAGCGCGCGGCGGCGCGAGCATCATGGCGTGGGCTCGCGGGCACGCGCGGCGCGGGCTTCAGCGGGCCCGGGGCAGGCGAGCGAAGGGGCGAGCGAGCGATGGGCACTCAGACGGTGCAGACGCCGGTACGACCCGTGCGGACCAAGCACAAGGGCCGGGTGATCGTCGACTGGCTGACCACCACCGACCACAAGAAGATCGGCCATCTGTACCTGATCACCTCGTTCCTGTTCTTCCTGCTCGGCGGTCTGATGGCGCTGCTGATGCGCGCCGAACTGGCCCGGCCGGGGCTCCAGCTCATCGACAACCAGCAGTTCAACCAGTTGTTCACGCTGCACGGCACGATCATGCTGCTGCTCTTCGCGACCCCGGCGTTCGCCGGCTTCGCCAACGAACTGATGCCGCTGCAGATCGGCTCTCCGGACGTGGCCTTCCCGCGGCTGAACATGCTGTCGTACTGGTTCTTCCTGTTCGGCGGGCTCATCGTGATCAGCTCGCTGCTGGTGCCCTCGGGGCCCGCCGACTTCGGCTGGTTCGCCTACGCGCCGCTCAACAGCCTGGAGCGGTCGCCGGGCATCGGCGGCGATCTGTGGATCATGGGGCTCGCGCTGTCCGGGTTCGGCACGATCCTCGGCGCCGTCAACTTCATCACCACCATCATCGGGATGCGCGCCCCCGGCATGACGATGTTCCGGATGCCGATCTTCGTGTGGAACACGCTGTTCACGTCGATCCTGATCCTGATGGCGTTCCCGGTGCTGGCGGCGGCGCTGCTGTGCCTGGAGGCGGACCGGCGCTTCGGCTCGCACATCTTCGAGGCGGCCAACGGCGGCGCGCTGCTGTGGCAGCACCTGTTCTGGTTCTTCGGCCATCCCGAGGTGTACATCATCGCGCTGCCGTTCTTCGGCATCGTCAGCGAGATCATCCCGGTCTTCTCGCGCAAGCCCATGTTCGGCTATCTGACACTGGTCGCTGCGACGATGGCGATCACCGGTCTGTCGGTGGTGGTGTGGGCGCACCACATGTTCGCCACCGGCGCGGTGCTGCTGCCCTTCTTCTCCTTCATGAGCTTCCTGATCGCGGTGCCGACCGGGGTGAAGTTCTTCAACTGGACCGGCACCATGCTCAAGGGCTCGCTGTCCTTCGAGACGCCCATGCTGTGGTCGGTGGGGTTCCTGGTGACCTTCCTGTTCGGCGGTCTGACCGGGGTGATCCTGGCGTCCCCGCCGATGGACTTCCACGTCACGGACACCTACTTCGTCGTGGCGCACTTCCATTACGTCGTCTTCGGCACCGTCGTCTTCGCGATCTTCGCCGGGTTCTACTTCTGGTGGCCGAAGTTCACCGGGAAGCTGCTCGACGAGCGGCTGGGGAAGATCCAGTTCTGGACGCTGTTCGTCGGCTTCCACACCACGTTCCTGGTGCAGCACTGGCTGGGCGCGGAGGGCATGCCGCGCCGGTACGCCGACTACCTGGCCGCCGACGGCTTCACCGCGCTGAACACGATCTCGACGATCGGCGCGTTCCTGCTCGGCATCTCGACGCTGCCGTTCCTCTACAACGTCTGGAAGACGGCGAAGTACGGGGAGAAGGTCGAGGTCGACGACCCCTGGGGCTACGGCCGTTCGCTGGAGTGGGCGACGTCCTGCCCGCCGCCGCGGCACAACTTCACCACTCTGCCCCGGATCCGCTCGGAGTCCCCGGCATTCGATCTGCACCATCCCAAGTTCGCGGCACTCGCTCCAGAGCCCGAGAAAGCCGGTCCCGAGCGGTCCTGAGGGCGTCGGTGAGCTCGATGGGCTCCAGCACCTCGAACTCGAAGCCGAGCAGCATCACATGGATCACCATCACGTCCAGGCTGCCGGCGCCGGTGCGCAGCAGACAGCTGCGGGACCCCTCGGCCTCCAGCACACCGGCGGAGGGCGAGATGTGCTCGGCGGCCTCCTCCAGGGGCACCAGCAGCCGGATCAGGGCGTGGGTGGCGTACGCGCGCGTGGAGACGCCCTGGGAGACGTAGGCGGCGAGGTCGTCGGCGGGCGGGCGGCGCGGGGTGAAGCGGGGACCGTGCGGCGGCTTGGGCGTGATGCGGTCGACCCGGAAGATGCGCCAGTCGTCCCGGTCGAGGTCCCAGGCGACCAGGTACCAGCGACGTTCGGTGCACACCAGGCGGTGCGGTTCGGTTCTGCGGCGGCTGAGCGTGCCGTCGTGGCCCCGGTACTCGAAGCGCAGCCGCTCGGCGTCCCGGCACAGATGGGCCAGTTCGGTGAGGACCCCGGGGTCCACGGCGGAGGGCTGGCCGCGCAGCATCGGCACGGTGAAGGCGTTGAGGGCGCTGATCCTGCGGCGCAACCGGTTGGGCAGTACCTGCTCCAGCTTGGTCAGGGCCCGTACGGAGGTCTCGCCGATGCCCTCGATGCCCTGTCCCGCCGCGGTGCGCAGCCCGACGGCGACGGCCACGGCCTCGTCGTCGTCCAGGAGCAGCGGGGGCAGCTCGGCTCCCGCGCCCAGCTGGTAACCGCCGCCGGTGCCGGGACTGGCGTTGACGGGGTAGCCCAGCTCACGCAGCCGCTCGACGTCCCTCCGGACCGTACGGGGGGTGACCCCGAGGCGGTCGGCGAGTTGCGCTCCGGACCATTCCCGGTGGGCCTGGAGGAGCGAGAGCAGGCGCAGCAGTCGTGCCGAGGTGTCCAACATGGCGCCGAGTCTGCCAGCGCGACCGGACAGTAACGGTCCGCAATGCTCAACTAGCTTGTAGAAATGGACACCGACGGTAACGCCGGGCTCCAGGATCACGGCGTGTAGGCCAACTGCGGCACGTCGAAACAGGTGTTGTCCATGTCCTCCTGGGACACCCAGCCCCGCCCGTCCTCCCAGCGCGCCACCGACAGACAGGTACGGCGGGTGGCGGGCGGCTCGGCGAGCCGCTCGAAGCGCACGGGGAGCAGCAGTCCGTCGGCGGTGTAGCCCTGGCTGCGGCTCATCCAGTCGTCCACGCACGCGCGCGTGACCTCACCGCGGGCGCAGGCCCGCGCCGCCTCGGTGAACCACCGGGCGGCGGCCCAGCCCTCCAACTGCCACTGCGAGTGCGTCTCCAGCCCTTCGGTGGCTTCCCGGAACTCCCGTACGGCCGGGTGGTCGGTGTCCTCGAAGTTGCGGCTGGATCCGGTCGCCCACAGGGCGTTGCGGCAGCGCGAGGCGTCCTTGTAGTCGTCGGCGATCGTCGAGGTCCAGTTCTGCACGTTCGTCACCTTGGCGGTGAGCTCGACGCCGGCGTCGTCCATCGCCGCGCACAGCCGCGCATTGCCGTGGCCGTCGATGGCGTCGAAGACGAGGTCGACGCCCTGCTCCTTCAGATCGGCCGCCACGGCGCGGAAGTTGGGCAGCGCGAAGTCGACCTGCTCGGTGACGACGTCGTACCCCTCGGCCTTCAGACCGCGTTCCACGAGCCGGGCGTAGGAGGCGGACGCGGCCTGGTTGTAGGAGACGACGGCGGCGGTGCGGGCGCCGCGCTCGCGCTTGAAGTAGCGGTAGACCTCGGTGCCGCCGTACAGCTCGCCGTCCCAGCCGACCGTGCCGTTCCGCGGCGCGAGGCTGCCGTAGATGCCGTACAGGTGCGGCCAGGTGTCGTAGGCGGCGCCGATGGGCTGGCCGCCGATGTCGGGCACCCCGGCCGCGGAGACACGCGAGGCACCCGCGTAGTCGAGGACCGTGGTGGCGACCAGGGCGACCACCCGGTCCTCGTCGATCAGCCGGTGCACGCACTCGTTGTTGCCGACGCCGCTGCCGCCGTCGTCGCACAGCCGCACCTCGACCGGCCGCCCTTCGATGCCCCCGCGCGAGTTGAGCCGCTCGAAGTACGCCTTGGCGCCGTCGCGCGGGCCGGTGAAGGCGTCCCCGCCGACCGGGCTGGTGGCGCTGGTGATGACGCCTACCCGGATCGGCCCGCCGCTCTGCGCGGGGGTCGTGCGCGCCCCGCCCTCGAAGTCGCTCTCCGGCAGCCGGCTGCCGCAGGCCGCGCTCAGCGTGAGCAGCAGCAGCGCCGCCAAGGCCTCAGCAGCCCGGAACCGGCGAGGCCGAGCCATTGCCGCTCAGTTGCACCAGCGCGCACAGCGTCTTGGCGGACACCTTCCACGTGCCGTCCTGCTCCACGGCCGTCCCGGCGGCGTCCGGCAGGGCGGTGGCGCCCTTCAGGGTGAGGGTGTACGTCACGTCCGCCTCGGTCGGCGAGGTGAAGGCGACCTCGGTGACCTCGGCGCCGACCTGTCCGCCGCGCTCGTCACCGCTGAACGCCTGGAGCACCGGGGCCATCTGCTCGCCGTTCTCCAGGACCGTCTGCTTTTCCTCCAGGGGGGTCTTCGGGTCGAAGAACTTCTGCCAGTTCTGCTTGATCTCCTGCTCGGCCGCGCCGACGTCGGCCGGCGCGGTCGCGGAAGGGCTGATCGTCCGCTCGACCGAGGGCGAGGGCGGAGTGGCGTCGCCGCCGCCTCCCTCGTCGTCGCTGCAGGCCGCGAGGGCCGGGCCGAGGAAGAGCAGCAGGGCGGCCGCCAGCGCCGTCGCGCGCCCCCTGTTCCCCCGACTGAGGTCGCTCCCGAGAACCATCTGGCTCACCACCGGGTGTCGGTCCGGGCCGGGTGCGCCCGGTGCTTTCAGGGTCAGCTCACAGAAGGCATAGTGCAAGCCATCGGCTGACATGGACAGACGCATGACGTGTGAAGCCCGAGGAGCCAGAGATGCGGACAGCCCGACTGCGGACCGTGCATCCCGTCCAGTGGGCCGGCTGGGCCGCCCTGGCCGCCGGCGCGGTGCTGTGCGTCCTCGGCTGGTACGGCGTCTCGGGCGAGCGTTTCGCGGAACGGCAACTGCCCTATCTGGCCTCCTGCACCGTGCCGGGCGCCGCGCTGATCGTCGCCGGGTCCGTGCTGCTCACGCACGGCCGGAACGCGCTCGCCGCCACGCGCGTGGAGGAGCTGTACGGCCTCCTCGTGGCCGCGGAACCGGCCGAGATCCCGGGGGAGGCGGCCACGGCTCCGCTCGCGGTCAGCGGGGAGCTGCTGATGGTGCCGGGCGGCACGCTGTGGCACCGCGCGGACTGTCCGCTGGTGTCCGGCAAGGCGGAGGCGGTGCCGGTGGACTCCAAGCTGGTGAGGAGCGGCGAGCTGGGTCCGTGCCCGATCTGTGAGCCCGCCGAAGCGGACGACTGATGTCCTCGCTGACGCACGACCTCACCCTCGCCGGTCTGTCGGTCGGCAGCGCCGCCGCGCTCACCGGGATCGGTCTGGTCGTGACGTACCGGGCCACCGGCGTGCTCAACTTCGCGCACGGCGCCATCGCCATGGTGTGCGCCTACGTGCTGCGGCAGTGCGTGGTGGAGTGGGGCTGGCCGCTGTGGGCGGGTGCCGCGCTGACCCTGCTGGTCGTGGCGCCCGCGATCGGTTTGGCGCTGGAACGGTTCGTGTTCCGTCCGCTGTCCGTTCTCGGCGGCGATCCGGCGCAGACGCTGGTCGCGTCGATCGGGGTGTTCGTGCTGCTGGTCGGCGGGGCTGCGCTGGTGTGGGGGCAGGGGGCGCGGGACGACGCGCCGGAGCTGCTGGTGTCGGCCGACCCGTGGGGACAGCTGGCGGTGGTCGTCGTCCTGGCGGTGGCGGTCGGTTCGGTGATCCGCTGGACGGTCTTCGGCCGTGAGCTGAGGGCGGTGGTCGACGACCGCGGCCTTGCCGTGCTGGGCGGCATCGACGCGGACCGGGTGGCCGCGGCGGGCTGGGCGTTCGGCTCGTTCACGGCGGGCCTGACGGGCGTACTGCTCGCGCCGTATGTCCGCCTCGACCCGTACGGGCTGCCGCTGCTGGTGATGGAGGTGGTCGCGGTCGCCGTGGCCGCCCGGATGCGGAGCCTGCCGGTGGCGGTGCTGACGGCGCTCGGCATCGGGGTGGCGCAGAGCCAGTTGACGCGTCTGCATCCGAGCGGCTGGGGCGAGCCGTTGCTCCAGGCCGTGGGCGCGAACCTGTTCGTGGTGGCGTTGCTGATCGCGGCACTGGCGCTCCCGCGCGTGGGCACCCGGGACGCGCTGCCCCGCACGGCCACCGCGCGCGTCCCCACCCCGCCGGGCGCCTGGATCGTGGCGGTGGTCCTGTTCCTGCTGCCGCTGGGGTTCGCGGGCTCGGACCTGCACACGTCGGTCCAGGTACCGGCGCTGGCGGTGGTGCTGCTGTCCCTGGTGGTGGTCACCGGCCGGGGCGGCCAGATCTCCCTGGGCCAGGCGGCCTACGCGGGCCTGGGCGCCCTGTTCACGGCCCTGCTGGCGGCGGGCCGCTTCCCGGGCCTGCCGCGCCTGCCGGAGCTGGCGGCGCTGGTGGTGGCGGTGATCCTGGTGGCGCCCTTGGGCTTGCTCACCGGCTGGCCCGCGATCAACCGCAGAGGCCTGGCCCTGGCGCTGGCGACCTTCGCGGTGGGCGTCGGGGTGAGCCGCTTCGTCTTCGCCCAGCCGTACGCGACGGCGGGGCTGACGCTGGGCCGCCCGGCGGGCTTCGAGGGCGACAGGGCGTTCTACCTCCTGGAGCTGGCCCTGCTGGGCGCGGCGCTGTGGGCGACGAGAACACTGCGCGGCGGCCGAACGGGCAGGGCGCTCGCGGCCATGCGCGACCACGAGGAGGGCGCGTCGGCGTCGGGAGTCCGGGTCCCGGCACTGAAGCTCCTGGCCTTCGTAGCGGGCGCCGCCCTGGCCGCCCTGGGCGGCGGCATGCTCGGCATGGGCCTGCGCGCCTTCGACCCCGCCGCCTACGACCCCGTGCGGGGCCTGCTCTGGTTCGCGGCGGTCGTGGTCCTCGGCGCGGACAGCACCCTGGGCGCCCTGGCGGCGGCGGCCCTCCTGGTGGGCCTGGACGCCGGAGCCCGCGGAGGCATGGCGGCGGCCCTGATCGGCGTACTGGCGGTCCTGGTGGGCCGCTTCCCCGGCGGCCCGTACGAGGCCCTGCGCAAAGCCGCGGAAGGCCTGCGACTCCGGGGAGGGGCGAGGCTCACGGAACGGGGGGAGGCGGTACGCGCGCGACTCCGGCCTCGGCCCGCACCGGGAGCCCGGCCCAGGGAACAGGTCAAGCCGACGGGGCCGACAGCCGCAGCCGCCGACGGCGGTCGGCCCCGGCAAGGGCCACCCGAACCGAATCCCGAAAGCAGCGCGGGTGGTGCGGGTCGGACCCCACGGACCCCAGACCCGGCCGAAGGCCGGGTGCCCACCCTCCAAACCCGCACCCTCCAAGCAAGCTACGGCGGGTTCACCGCCCTGGACGGTGTGGACCTGCAAGTACACCCCTCCCGGATCACCGCCGTCGTCGGCCCCAACGGCGCAGGCAAGAGCACCCTCTTCCACTGCCTGGCAGGCACCCTCCACCCCACCCGGGGTCAAGTCCTCTACGGCGACCGGGACATCACCCGCCTCCCCGCCCACACCCGAACCCGCCTCGGCATCGCCAGAACCTTCCAGCAACTCGCCGTCTTCCCCACCCTCACCGTGGCCGAGAACGTCCGCGTAGGCGCGGAGCAAGGCCACATCGCCGACCCGACGGCCGTGGAAAGAGCCCTCCGCCTGCTCGCCCTGGACGACGTACGGGACGCCCCCGCCGCCAACCTCCCCACCGGCACGCTGAGAAGAGTCGAACTGGCCAGGGCCCTGGCCGGCGGCCCCCGCGTCCTCCTCCTCGACGAACCCGCCGCGGGCCTGGACACCACCGAGGTCACCGCCCTGGCCCGCGTCCTGAAGGCCCTCGCCGCGGACGGCACCGCCCTCCTCGTCGTGGAACACGACCTCGACCTCGTGGCGGACCTCGCGGACGTCGTGCACGTCATGACCGCGGGCCGCATCGTCGCCTCGGGCCCCCCGGCCCACGTCCTCGACAGGCTCGGCTCCCGGGAGACACCCGTATGACGATCTCCCTGCGCCACGCGCGCGTGCGTTACGGCCCGCTCGAAGCGCTGCACGGCGTGACCCTCGCCGCCCCCGCCAGCGGCCTGACCGTCCTGCTCGGCCGCAATGGATCAGGCCGTACGACCGTGCTGGGGGCCCTGGCCGGAACGGTGCGGCTGTCCGCCGGAGCCGTGGTGTGGGACGGAGTCGACGTCACCCGCGTACCGGCGTACGAGCGAGCCCGCCGGGGGCTGTGCCTGGTCCCGGAGCGCCAGGCGGTCTTCGGTTCCCTCACCGTCCGCGAGAACCTCGAACTCGCCGCCCCCGCCTACGGCCTGGCCCTGGACGCCTACCCCCGCCTCGCGTCCCTGCTCCCGCGCCGCGCCGGCACCCTCTCCGGCGGCGAGCAGCGCATGCTCGCCCTGTCCCGCGCCCTGCTGGCGCACGCGCGCGTGGTGCTCGTCGACGAACCGGCGCAGGGCATGTCCCCGGCGGTGGCGCACCGGACGTACGAACTCCTCTCCGGGCTCGACGCCTGTGTGATCGTGGCGGAGCAGCGTCTGCCGCCCGTCCCGCGCGACCGCCTCGCGCTGGTGTACGAACTGCGCCGTGGCGCCGTCGTGTTCAGCGGCGAGGCGGCCGAACTCCGGGCCTCGCCCGATCGGCCGGGGGCGGGCCGAACACCGCGGAGGAGCGGACCGCGCCCTACGGAATGACGAGCAGCATGCCCGGCTCGATCCGGTCGGGGTTGCTTCCGAGAGTCTTCTTGTTGGCCGCGTGCATCGTCTTCCAGCCGCCCTTGATCTTGTACTTGCGGGCGATCGCGGACAGGGTGTCGCCGGTCTTGACCGTGTGCATCCGGCCCTTGAGGCCGTACCGCTTCGAGCACACGGGCCAGGCGTTCCAGCCCTGCACGGCCAGAACCTTCTGGGCGATCGCGATCTGTTGCGCGCGGGTGGCCAGATCCGCGCGCCGGGCGTACTTCAGACCGCCGAACTCCTCCCAGGTGGGCTGCCAGAACTGCAGTCCGCCGTAGTAGCCGTTGCCGGTGTTGATGTGCCAGCGTCCACTGCTCTCGCACTCCGCGATGCAGCCCCAGGGCCACCCTGGGGCGGCGCAGTCGTAGGGCGCGCGGGTGGCGGCCGGGTTCGGTGGTGCCGCGTGGGCCGGGGCGGTGAACACGGCCGCGGCCGCGAGGGCGAGGGTGATCGGTGTGCGGTACATCGGCCCACGCTAAGCAGCGGGGCACGCGGGGCCGGTTCGGCGCGGCGGTGTGCCGAGGGGCCCCACCCGGTCGGCGGACCGAGGGGCGGGACCCCGCACCCGGTGAGGGGGAGTCGCGCTCGGATCTCCAAGCGCGTCAGATCTCCAGACCCTGCGCGTTCTCCAGGCGCTGTCAGATCTCCAGGCGCTGTCCGGGCACGATCACATCGGGATCACCGCCGATGACGGCCTTGTTGGCGGCGTAGAGCCGCTGCCAGCTCGTCCCGTGCCGGGCGGCGATGCCGCTGAGGGTGTCGCCCTCACGGACGACGTAGTCGCCGCGCGACGCGCCGCGGTCGGTGTGGCCCGAGGCCCGCTGCGGCGCCTGGGGAGCCTTCCGCGCCTTCGGGGCCTGCTGCGGGGCCGCCTCGGCCGTAACCGGTCCGGAGGCGGGAGCGCTGCCGTAGGCCCCGGCGCGCGCCGAGCAGGTGGGCCAGGCGCCCCATCCCTGGGCGCGCTGCACCTTGGTGGCGACGGCGATCTGCTGGTCCTTGCTCGCCTGGTCGGCCGTGGCGGCGTAGGCCGTGCCGCCGTACGCGCGCCAGGTGCTCGCGGAGAACTGGAGTCCTCCGTAGTAGCCGTTGCCGGTGTTGATGTGCCAGTTGCCGCCGCTCTCGCACTGGGCGATGCGGTCCCACACTCCGCCGTCCGCCGCGGCGGCACCGCCGGCCGCGGCCAGCAGCCCGAGCGGGGCGAGCAGAGCCGCCCCGGCGAGGACCGCCGTCGTACGCGCCTTACGGGCGCTGTCGCGAGTGGTATCGGCACATTCGGACATAAAGTTCCCTCCCGACTGACCCGGGCTCCCCCAAGGCCGGAGCGCGGTCCGCGCACTGGGTCGCGGTTCTCGCGCCTCGCCCCGTCCGCCGGTGGGGTGTGGTGCTGCGAGCTGGCTGTGGTGCGGCCGACGGACGTACCCGAGCGGTGCTCTGTGCACACGGCCGAGAAATGTAGGGAGAGCGGCTGCCCGGTATCAACCAACTCCTTGTCATTCCTGGCCAGTTCGCCGTTACCGTGGGTATCAGCGATTTCCGGCCACCCACTTCATTCGCCGATTTCCTGATTTGTCGACCAGTCAGCTCGTCGATCTGTGACCCACTTCACGGAACCAACTACCTTGACCCGTCAACGACTTGACCAGGAGTACTCAATTCCGCACCCAAGGTGACCGTCCGCTACGGATGGTTCGATTCCGTTCGCCCTTGTGCGTGACTCCCGCCACAGATCAGCCGTTGTCATCTTCATGAGCCCGGGATCCACCCGGTTCACGGGCCGGGAGCCACCCGGCCCCGCCAAGTACCACATCCCGAGGGAGCCCCCGTGCCGCGCATGCTCGACGTCAGCGACGAGGTACGCGCCGAGATCGGCGACGACGAAGCCGACCGGCTGCTCGCCGGCGACAACGCCCCCGGCAGTTACGACTGCACGTCCTGCCGCACCCCGGGCGACTCCGAACAGGAGCGCACCAGCACCGTCCTGTTCATCGGGGACGAGACCGCCGTCCTCGCCTTCGCCCACGCCACCTGCCTGCCCTCCCAGGTCGTGCAGGTCACCGAGGAACAGCTCCAGGGGGCGGTGCGCTCCATCACCGGCGACACGGTCGACCTGGAGCCGGACAAGGTCGTTCCCGAGCAGGCGGTGCTCGGGGTGACCAGCGGACTGGTGCTGATCGCCGGGGAGTTGCACCCGGCCCTGGTCGTGGAGCCGACCGGGCCCATCGTCCGGCCCGGCTCCACCGCCGTGGGCGACGACTTCCTGCCGCTGCTGATCGAGCAGGGGTTCATGCCGGTGACGGCGATCGAGTCGGTACCGCCCGTGCTGCACGGCTGGTCGGTGCTGCTCGCCATGGGCCAGCTGCACGCGGTGCTGCAGCCGGGGACGGGCGGCGGTCAGCCGGTGGCCTGGTGGCAGGCGCACCAGCCGTTGCAGGTCACCGAGGGATGGCGGGCCGCGGCCAACAAGCACCAGCAGGTGCTGATGTTCGCGGCACCTGTCGGGTCCATCGGGCGTCAGCCCCGAGAGGACCTGCTGCGGGACGCGCTGGACAAGGCGGCCGCCAACGGGAAGTTGGTCGCTTCCGCGCTGCCTCTCGCCGGGACCTGAGTGCCCCCAAAGGTCGGCCGCTGAGCCGCATCCCTTGATGGGGCCGGTCGTTTGGACATACGTGCACGCATACGACTCTCCCTCGGCCACGCCGATCTACGACGCGCTCTACGCCGAGTACGTCAAGTCCTTCCGCACGCTGCCGGGTGACCGTAGCGGCGAGGAGGAGCTGGGGTTCACCGCCTTCGGGAACATCCCGCACAGTACGGGCTCGTACGGCGGGCACCGGCCGGGGTCCTTCTCCAGCTCGTACAGCGCCTACAGCGCGGGCGCGCAAAGTGCCCGGCAGTCGCAGTGGCAGCGCGTCGGGCACATCGGGCCGCAGGGGTCGGGAACGCATCCCGCCCTGCGGCCCGTTCCGCACCGGGGGATCTGAACGGCGAAGAGGGCGGCCCCGATCGGGGCCGCCCTCTTCATGCCGTGCTCACTTCTTCTTGCCGCGCTTCTCGCGGACCCGGACGGAGATGTGGATCGGGGTCCCGTCGAAGCCGAACTCCTCGCGCAGCCGCCGCTCGATGAAGCGCCGGTAGCCCGCCTCGATGAATCCGGAGGCGAAGAGCACGAAGCGCGGGGGCTTGGTACCTGCCTGGGTGCCGAACAGGATGCGCGGCTGCTTGCCGCCCCGGATGGGGTGCGGGTGGGCGGCGACGAGTTCACCGAGGAAGGCGTTGAGACGTCCGGTCGGGACGCGGGTCTCCCAGCCCGCGAGGGCCGTCTCGATCGCCGGGACCAGCTTCTCCATGTGCCGGCCGGTCTGCGCCGAGACGTTCACCCGGGGCGCCCAGGCGACCTGGCCGAACTCGGTCTCGATCTCCCGCTCCAGGTAGTAGCGGCGCTCCTCGTCGAGGGTGTCCCACTTGTTGTAGGCGATGACCATGGCGCGGCCCGCCTCGACGGCCATGGTGACGATCCGCTGGTCCTGGACCGAGATGGTCTCGGAGGCGTCGATCAGGATGACCGCGACCTCGGCCTTCTCGACGGCCGCGGCGGTACGCAGCGAGGCGTAGTAGTCGGCGCCCTGCTGGAGGTGGACGCGCTTGCGGATGCCCGCCGTGTCGACGAACTTCCAGGTGACACCGCCGAGTTCGATCAACTCGTCGACCGGGTCCCGGGTGGTGCCCGCGAGTTCGTTGACGACGACGCGCTCCTCGCCCGCCACCTTGTTCAGCAGGGAGGACTTGCCGACGTTCGGGCGGCCGATGAGGGCGATACGGCGGGGACCGCCGACGCCGGAGCCGCCGAAGGTCTGCTCGGGCGCGTCCGGCAGGACCTCCAGGACCGCGTCCAGCATGTCGCCGGTGCCACGGCCGTGCAGCGCGGAGACGGGGTGCGGCTCGCCGAGGCCGAGGGACCACAGGTAGGCGGCGTCCGCCTCACCGCTCGGCCCGTCGACCTTGTTGGCGCAGAGCACCACGGGCTTCCCGGCCTTGCGCAGCAGTCGTACGACGGCCTCGTCGGTGTCCGTCGCGCCGACCTTGGCGTCGACGACGAACACGACGGCGTCGGCGGCCTCGATGGCGTACTCCGCCTGCGCGGCCACGGAGGCGTCGATGCCGAGGACGTCCTGCTCCCAGCCGCCGGTGTCGACGACCTTGAAGCGCCGCCCGGCCCACTCGGCCTCGTAGGTCACCCGGTCGCGCGTGACACCGGGCTTGTCCTCCACGACGGCCTCGCGGCGCCCGATGATGCGGTTGACGAGGGTCGACTTGCCGACGTTCGGGCGGCCGACGACGGCGAGCACGGGCAGCGGGCCGTGGCCCGCCTCCTCGATGGCGCCCTCGACGTCCTCGAGGTCGAAGCCCTCTTCCGCGGCGAGCTCCATGAACTCCGCGTACTCGGCGTCGCCAAGTGCTCCGTGGTCGTGCGCCTCGCCCGAGCCCTCGGAGTGGATCTGGTCGTTCATGAAGTCCGTACCTCGTTCAGTGTGGTGATCGGTGGAGCGCCCCTTCTCGGGTGATCCACTACTCAAGTGTCGCCTAGCGGCCGGTAAGCCGCCTGGCGTTTTCCAGGTGCTCGGAGAGCTGCTTCTGGATCCGCTCGGTCGCCTCGTCCAGCGCCCGGCGGGTGCGCCGTCCGGTGCCGTCGCCCGCCTCGAAGGGTTCGCCGAAGACGACGTCGACGCGGCTGCGCAGGGCGGGCAGCCCCTTTATCAACCGGCCGGGCCGCTCGGAGCTTCCCAGGACGGCCACGGGGACGATCGGCGCGCCGCTGCGCACGGCGAAGTAGGCGAGCCCGGCGCGCAGGGAGGCGAAGTCGCCCTCGCCCCGGGTGCCCTCCGGGAATATCCCGAGGACGCCACCGCTCTCCAGGACGCCGAGCGCCCGGGTGATCGCGGTGCGGTCGGTGGTGGTGCGGTCCACCTTCAGCTGGCCGATCCGGGTCAGGAAGGGGTCGAGCGGGCCGACGAACGCCTCCTTCTTGATCAGGAAATGCGTCGGCCGGGGCGCCACGCCCATGACCATGGGGCCGTCGATGTTGTGGGAGTGGTTGACGGCGAGGATCGCCGGGCCGGAGGCCGGCACCTTCCAGGCACCGAGCACGCGCGGGCGCCACAGCCCGTGCATCAGGCCGACGCCGATGCGTCGCCCGACCTCGGCGCCCCGTACGGAAGGCAGCTCGGTCACTTCGCGGCCCGCTTCTCCTCGACGAGGGTCACGACGCACTCGATGACCTGCGCGAGCGTGAGTTCGGTGGTGTCCACCTCGACCGCGTCGCCGGCCTTGGCCAGCGGCGAGGTCTTGCGGGAGGAGTCGGCCGCGTCGCGCTTGAGCAGCGCCTCGCGGGTGGTGTGCACGTCGGAGCCCTTGAGCTCACCGCTGCGCCGGGCGGCGCGGGCCTCCGGGGAGGCGGTGAGGAAGATCTTCAGGTCGGCGTCGGGCAGCACGGTGGTACCGATGTCGCGGCCCTCGACGACGATGCCGGCCTCGGCGGAGGCCGCGATGGAGCGCTGCAGCTCGGTGATCCGGGCCCGCACCTCCGGCACCGCGCTCACGGCGCTGACCTGGGAGGTGACCTCCTGGGTGCGGATCGGCCCGGAGACGTCGATGCCGTCGACGGTGATCGTGGGCTTCTCCGGGTCGGTGCCGGAGACGATGTCGGCCTTCCCCGCGACGGCGGCGACGGCGTCCGCGTCGGCGATGTCGATGCCGTTGTTCACCATCCACCAGGTGATCGCCCGGTACTGGGCACCGGTGTCGAGGTAGCTCAGGCCGAGCTGGGCGGCGACGGCCTTCGACGTGCTCGACTTACCCGTGCCGGAGGGGCCGTCGATGGCGACAATCACGGGCTGGGCGGCGCCGTTTTCCACGGGGGGACACCTTCCTGGTGCGGTGCGGTGGGGTGTGCGGGGCACGAACGCGCCCCGCACAAGGTTACTGGGTACGCGTCACTCGTCCGGACGCGCACATCACTGGCGGATCGCCCAGCCCCGCTCCCGCAGCGCCGCCGTCAGCACCGGAACCGCGTTCGGCTCGACCATGAGCTGCACCAGGCCCGCCTGCTGCCCCGTCGCGTGCTCGATGCGGACGTCCTCGATGTTGACCCCCGCCCGGCCCGCGTCGGCGAAGATACGGGCCAGCTGTCCGGGCTGGTCGTCGATCAGGACCGCCACGACCTCGTAGGCCCGCGGCGCGGAGCCGTGCTTGCCGGGCACCCGGACCTGACCGGCGTTGCCACGCCGCAGCACGTCCTCGATGCCGGCCGTGCCCTCCCGGCGCTTCGCCTCGTCCGAGGACTGCAGCGCCCGCAGCGCCTGGACCGTCTCGTCCAGGTCCGCGGAAACGTCCGCGAGGAGATCGGCGACCGGCCCGGGGTTGGCGGAGAGGATGTCGATCCACATCCGGGGATCGGAGGCGGCGATCCGCGTCACATCCCGGATTCCCTGCCCGCACAGCCGTACGGCCGCCTCCTCGGCGTTCTCCAGGCGCGCGGCGACCATGCTGGAGACCAGATGCGGCATGTGCGAGACCAGGGCCACGGCCCGGTCGTGGGCGTCCGCGTCC
The DNA here is from genome assembly GCF_053587635.1 of Streptomyces sp. NPDC003635. Lineage (NCBI taxonomy): Bacteria > Bacillati > Actinomycetota > Actinomycetes > Kitasatosporales > Streptomycetaceae > Streptomyces > Streptomyces sp. NPDC003635. The sequence continues at coordinate 60,407 of NZ_JBSFOK010000027.1, forward strand.
ATGACCACCGGCACCGCCCGGCAGTGCGAGACCAGCTCCAGCGCGAGGTTCAGCACCTCCGTGTCGGTGTCCCGGGTGGGCGTCAGCACCCACGGCCGCCCCTCGAACAGATCCGCGCTCGCCGCGAGCGGCCCGGACTTCTCCCGGCCCGACATGGGGTGCGTGCCGAGGTACGCCGACAGATCGAGCCCCAGCGCCTGCAGCTCACGCCGGGGGCCGCCCTTGACGCTCGCCACGTCCAGGTAGCCGCGCGCCGCACCGCTCCGCATGGCGTCGGCGAGCACCCCGGCCACGTGCGCGGGCGGCGCGGCGACGATCGCGAGGTCCACCGGGCCCTCTGGCGCCTCGTCCGTGCCCGCGCCGAGCGCGGCGGCCGTACGGGCCTGCTCCGGATCGTGGTCCGCGAGGTGGACGATCACACCGCGCGAGACCAGGGCGAGCGCGGCGGACGTGCCGATGAGGCCGGTACCGATGACGAGTGCGGTTCTCACTGGGCGATGTCCTTGCGCAGGGCGGCCGCGGCTCCGAGGTAGACATGGGCGACCTCCGAGCGGGGCAGGTCGGACTCGATGTGCGCGAGGACGCGCACCACCCGGGGCATGGCGCCCTCGATGTCCAGTTCCTGCGCGCAGATCAGGGGCACGTCGACGATGCCGAGCTTGCGCGCGGCGGCCGCGGGGAAGTCGCTGTGCAGATCGGGCGTGGCCGTGAACCAGATGCTGATCAGGTCGTCGGTGGTCAGGCCGTTGCGCTCGAGGACGGCGGTGAGCAGGGCCCCGACCTGCTCGTCCATGTGGCCGGCCTCGTCCACGTCGAGTTGGACGGCGCCCCGGACCGCTCGTACCGCCACGGCTTGGCTCCCTTGCTGCTGTACGGATCGTGTGCGCGTCCAGCCTAGTCAGCGCCCGCCGGACCGGTATCCGACGCCCGCCCGCTGAGATGGGGGCGATTTGCGGCATTCCCTCCCGGGATGTTTCTTCTTCGGTGCTTTCGGTGCCAAGATGCTGGTCCGGCAGCTCCTTCGCCCGCAGGTTCCTCCCCATCCTCGGAGTGACGACATGACCTTCCGTCCGAAGCGGCGCACGATCCTTCTCGCCACGGGCGCCGGCGGCGCGGCGGCGCTTCTCGCGGGCTGCGGCGATTCCGGCGACGACGCCTCGACCGAGCAGACCGCCGAGACCACGGAGACCTCCGGGACCGGTGAGGCCACCGACGCGCCCGAGGCCGGCGGCCAGGAGCTGACCACGACCAACGACATCCCGGTCGGCGGCGGCACGATCTTCAAGGACGAGAAGGTCGTGGTGACACAGCCGGAGGAGGGCCGGTTCAAGGCCTTCTCGGCCATCTGCACCCACCAGCAGTGCATCGTCGCCAACGTCGAGGGCGGCACCATCAACTGCACCTGCCACGGCAGCAGGTTCAGCATCACGGACGGCGCGGTGGAGAACCCGCCGGCTACCCGGCCGCTGCCCGAGGAGAAGATCACGGTGGAGGGAAATTCGATCCGGCTGGCGTGAGGCACCCCGTACGCTCCAGGTCATGCTCCCCGAGACCCTGGTACGCGACCACACGATCTACGCCTGCGTGATGGGGTCGCGTGCCTTCGGTCTGGCGACGGACGGCAGCGACACCGACCGCCGGGGCGTGTTCCTCGCCCCCACTCCCCTGTTCTGGCGCTTCGAGAAGCCGCCGACGCATGTCGAGGGCCCGGCCGAGGAGCAGTTCGGCTGGGAGCTGGAGCGCTTCTGCGAACTGGCGCTGCGCGCGAACCCCAACATCCTGGAGTGCCTGCACTCCCCGCTCGTGGAGTACCTCGACGACACGGGCCGGGAGCTGCTCGCCCTGCGCGGGGCGTTCCTGTCCCGGCAGGCCCACACCACGTTCGCGCGGTACGCCCTCGGCCAGCGCAAGAAGCTCGAGGCCGACGTCCGCAACCACGGCGCCCCGCGCTGGAAGCACGCGATGCATCTGCTGCGTCTGCTGATGAGCGCCCGCGACCTGCTGCGCACCGGCGAGCTCACCATCGGCGTCGGTGATCAGCGCGAACCGCTCCTCGCGGTCAAGCGCGGCGAGCGCTCGTGGCCGGAGGTCGAGGCGTGGATGACCCGGCTCGCCGAGGAGGCCGAGCGGGCCGTCCCCACCAGCCCCCTCCCGGCCGAGCCGGACCGGCGGCGCGTGGAGGACTTCCTCGTCCGCGTCCGCCGGGCCTCAGCCCTGAAGCCGCACCCGGACGACGAGGTCGTGCAGGGCGTCGTACACGGTCGGCGCGTCGGGCAGGACTGAGGCCGCCTGGGCCTCGTCCAGCAGCCCGTGCAGCCGTTCCACGTCGGCCTCCACGCGCGCGTACTCGACCTCGGCCGCCCCGTGCTCCCGCTCCGCCTTGGCCTCGATCAGCTCCGGCAGATACCCCGGCGCCTCGCTCACCTCGCCGAGCAGCGTGGGCAGATGGGCTTGCACCTCGCCGCTGCGCATCAGATGGATTCCGGTGAGCAGGACTCGGAACGTGTAGAGCAGCGGCTTGAGCTCGTCCGTCTTGGTGAACAGCCGCCACTGGGTGGTGGCGAAACCCCGGTAGTGGTGGGCGTGGTGGCTGGTCACGACGCCGGGGGCGAGCGCGGCCAGTTGGGAGTGCGCGTCGGTGGTGTGCACGACGAGCGGGGAGAGCAGCTGCTCCAGGACGTAGCCGTTGCGCCGGAGCATCAGCCGGACGAACTTGCGCAGGTCATGGGTGACCAGGTCCATTTCCACGCCGTCGCGGTCCCACATCCTGGACCGGGTCTCGTTCGGCTCGCGCAGCCCGACCAGCTCGGCGGCCGACAGCAGGTGCACACCGCGCAGGTCCACGTCCGAGTCACGGGACGGGAAGCCGTACAGGTGCGCGCCGGAGACGGTCGCGAAGAGCACCGGGTCGGGCTGTTCGGCGACGACGGGCGCGAGGTCGATGTCCAGGGCGTCGATCATCCGCTAAGCGTCCCAGAGCGCGCCGAGGGTGAGCAGCTCGCCCCGGTACTCGATCCGGTCGACCCACGCGCGGGGCCATGCGTCGGCGCCGAGGTAGGCCCCCGCGAAGGCGCCCGTCAGACAGGCGATGGAGTCCGAGTCACCGGAGGAACAGGCCGCCCGCCGGATCGCCGTCACCGGCTCGTCGACGAAGAGCAGGAAGCACAGCAGCCCGGTGGCCAGCGCCTCCTCGGCGATCCACCCGGCGCCGGTCGCGAGGCACGGGTCGGTCTCGGCCGAGCCCGCCCGCACGGCCTCCTGGAGCCGCTCCAGCACCCCGAGGCACTCGTCCCAGCCGCGCGCGATGAAATGCTCCGGGGTGGGGTCCTGGTCGCGGGTCCACAGGTCGCCGAGCCAGGTGTGGTGGTAGCGGGTGCGGTTGTCGTAGGCGTACGACCGCAGCAGCCCGACCAGTCCGGTCGGCTCGGCGCCCTGCGCGAGCAGCCGTACGGCGTGCGCGGTGAGGTCGGAGGCGGCGAGCGCGGTGGGATGCCCGTGGGTCAGCGCGGACTGCAACTGGGCGGCGCCCGCGCGTTGCTCGTCGCCCAGTCCGGGGGCGAGGCCGATCGGGGCGACGCGCATGTTGGCGCCGCAGCCCTTGGAGTGGATCTGGCTGGCGTCCTGCCAGGGACGGCTCTCGTCCTTGAGGAGGCTGCAAGCCCTGAGGCACGTGTTGCCCGGCGCCCGGTTGTTCTCCGGTGACTGGTACCAGTTGACGAACTCCTCCCGCACCGGCCGCTCCAGGCGCTTGGGCGCGAGCATCCCCCGGTTCATCGCGGTCCGCAGCCCCGTGCCGAACGCCAGCGTCATCTGCGTGTCGTCGCTGACGATCGCCCGCTTCGGCAGCTCCATCTCCCGCCACGGCCCGCACTTGGCGAGGATCGAGGGCACGTCGTCGAACTCGGTCGGATAGCCCAGCGCGTCCCCGAGGGCGAGCCCCAGCAGGGATCCGGTGGCGGCGCGCTTGGTCGGGCGGGCGGTCATGCGGAGGGTCCTTCCGGGGTGGGCCGGAGCAGTGGCGGGTGAAGGGCGGCGGCGGTGCCCGCGCGGTAGAGGGCGGCGGGTTTGCCGCGGCCACCGGTGAGCCGGGAGGCGCCGGGGACCGGCTCGACGAAACCGGGCGTGGCGAGCACCTTGCGCCGGAAGTTCGGTCGGTCGAGGGCAGTGCCCCAGACGGCCTCGTAGACCTGCTGGAGCTCACCCAGGGTGAACTCGACCGGGCAGAAGGTCGTGGCCAGGCAGGTGTACTCCAGCTTGGCGCCGACGCGTTCGTGGGCGTCGGCGAGGATCCGGTCGTGGTCGAAGGCGAGGGCCTTCGCCTCGTCGTACGGCACCCAGCGCGCGTCCGCCGCGTCGCTGCCGCCGTGCGCCTCGGGCGCGTCGGGCAGCAGGGCGGCGAAGGCGACGGAGACGACCCGCATCCGGGGGTCGCGGTCGGGCTCGCTGTAGGTCCGCAGCTGTTCCAGGTGGAGCCCGGAGACATCCGACAGGCCGGTCTCCTCGGCGAGTTCGCGCCGGGCCGCCGTCTCCGCCGACTCGTCGGGCTGCACGAATCCCCCGGGCAGCGCCCAGCGTCCGGCGTACGGCTCCTGCCCCCGCTCGACCAGCAGCACATGCAGGACGCCGGCCCGCAGGGTGAGGACGGCGAGGTCGGCGGTGACGGCGAAGGGTTCGTAGGCGTGCTTGTCGTACTCCACGTCCACCTCCTTTAATGGTCAGAACGACTATAAAGAGGTGGGACGTGAACAGACAACCCCCCGGCTACCGGCGCGAGGGCGCCGCCACCGCCACCGCGGCCCCCACCGCCGCGAACGCCGCCGACACCCACAGGGCCGGCGCGACCCCGTCGAGGAACTCGGCCGGAGAGCCGTAGCCGCCGTAGGTCGTGAAGACCGCCGCCGCGATCGCGACGCCGAAGACCCCGCCGAGTTCCCGCAGGGCGTTGTTGACGCCGGCCGCGACGCCCGCCTCGCTGAGCGGGACCGAGGAGGTGACGGCGTTGGCGACGCTCGGGAAGACCATGGAGATGCCGACGCCCGCGACGATCAGCGGGACGACGAGGCTGCCGTAGCCGACACCGGGCTCGACCCGCCAGGCCAGCAGGCCGAGGCCGAGCGCCTGGAGGGTCAGCCCGCCCAGCATGAACGGCCGGGTGCCGTACCGGTCCGCGAGCGCGCCCGCGACCGGCGCGACCAGCAGCGGCATCGCGTTCCAGACCAGGATCCGCACGCCCGCCTCCAACGGCGAGTAGCCGAGCCCGAACTGGAACAGCTGCGTCATCATGAACAGCGCGCCGAGCAGCGAGGCGAAGAGCAGGAACCCCGCCGCGTTGGCGGTGGAGAAGCCGCGCCGCCGGAAGTGGCCGAGTGGCAGCATCGGATACCGCGCGCCCCGCCGCTCCCAGCCCAGGAAGGCGGCCACGAAGACGATCCCGACCGCCAGCGCGGTCAGCACCTCGGCGCTCTCCCAGCCCGCCTCCGGGGCCCGCACCGGCGCCCACGCCAGACCGGTGAGACCGACGGCCGCCAGGACCAGGCCGACGATGTCGAGCTGGGGCCGGGTTCCGAAGCTCTCCTGGAGCCTCGTGGCCGCGAAGGGCAGCATGGCCAGGCCGATCGGGACGTTCAGCCAGAAGATCCACTGCCAGGACAGCCCCTCGGTCACGGCCCCGCCCAGCACCGGCCCCGCGGCCACCCCGAGCCCGGTCACCCCGCCCCACACCCCGATCGCGACCCCCCGCTTCTCCGCCGGGAACGCCTCGCTGATGAGGGTCAGCGTGAGCGGCAGCAGTACGGCTGCCCCGGCGCCCTGCACCAGACGGGCCCCGATGAGCTGGCCCGAGCCGCCCGCCAGGGCCGCCGCGGCCGAGGCCAGCGTGAACACCGCGAGCCCGACGAGGTACATGCGCCGCCTGCCGAACCGGTCGCCGAGCGCGGCGCCGGTCAGGGTGAGGCAGGCGAAGGCCAGGTTGTAGGCGTTGATCGTCCATTCCAGCTCGGACAGGCTCGCCCCGAAGTCGGCGCGCAGCGCGGGCAGCGCGGTGGCCACGACCACCACGTCGAGGGAGCACAGCAGCGCCCCGAGCCCGGCGAGGACCACCGTCCACGCGCGCGGGGGCGACGCCCGGTCCGGGAGCGAGGTGCCGAGGGGAGACTTGAGGGTCTCGGTCATGGCCGTGCCTTCCGTGAGGTCCTGAGGTCACTCACGGAAGGCAGACCGGGCTCACCCCGGAAAGGAATCGCGCCGCCCCAGGAAGGCGAGCAGCCGGGTCTGCGCCCCCGCGCGGGACGACACCGGAACCGGGGCGGCGAACCGCACCCCCCGGTCCTCCCCCGCCACCACGCACCGCGCGACCGGCAGCAGCTCGGCCGCGAGGGCGTCCGGGATCGGCCGGGGCCGCCCGCCGGCCTGGGCCACGTCCCAGCCGTGCACGGCGATCTCGACGGCGCCCACGGCGGCCAGCACCCGCGCGTCCAGCGCCCGTTCGCCGACCCGCAATCGCTGCGGCGGTCCCGCCGCCCAGGCGCCCAGCACCGCGCACGCGCGCGTACGGAACCGGCACGCGCGGTCCTCCCGGGGCACCAGACCGATCCGACCGCCGCTCAACCCCTCGTACAGCGCGTCCATGGAGTCGTCGAGATGCCCGAGCAGCCGCGTCAGGTCCCACTCGGCGCACGGCGTGCCCCGCGTGAGGCTGTCCGACCGCACGTCGGCGACGCTGCCCAGGGCATAGGCGAGCGAACGCTCCAGCAGCTCACCGGGGTTCATCCGAGCACCCCGGGCAGCCCGAACCGGCCGAACACGTCGGTGTCCAGGAAGACGGTGATACGGCCGACCGCGCCCTCCTCGACGGTGAGCACCTGCAAGGAGTGCGCCCGCAGGACGCCGTCCGTCCCGCGTACGTACATCCCGACCGCCGGCTGCCCGTTCGCGCGCGTGGGCAGCATCCGCAAGGTGCCCGTCTCGTGCACGCGCGCCACCAGGAAGCGGTGCACCTCCTTGGCGCCGCGGAACCACTCCAGGTACGGCGGCATCTCCAGCTCCACGCCGTCCCGCAGGAGGACGAGCAGAGCCTCCATGTCGGCGTTCTCGAAGGCGGCGACGTACCGGTCGAGCACCTCACGGTCGGCTGCGCCGGACGGCTCGGTGACCAGGTCCTCCTGGGGCGCCACCGCGTCGAGTCGGGCACGCGCGCGCTGCAGGCTGCTCTTCACGGCCGCCGTGGACGTCCCGAGCAGGTCGGCGACCTCCGGCGCCCGCCAGGACAGCACGTCCCGCAGGATGAGCACCGCCCGCTGCCGGGCCGGCAGATGCTGGAGCGCGGCCACCAGCGCGAGCCGCAGGCTGCCCCGCGCGGCCGCCACCGACGCCGGGTCGACGAGCGTGTCGGGCAGCGGCTGGAGCCAGGGCACGTCCGTCGCGGGGGCCCTGAGGGGCTCCTCGGGCGTCTGGGAGGGCTCACCGAGCCCCGTGGGCAACGGACGGCGCGCGCGGCCCTCCAGCGCCGTCAGACACGTGTTGGTGGCGATCCTGTGCAGCCAGGTCCGCAGGGAGGCGCGGCCCTCGTAGCCGTCGTAGGACCGCCAGGCCCGCAGATAGGTCTCCTGCACCAGGTCCTCGGCCTCGTCGACCGAGCCCAGCATCCGGTAGCAGTGCGCGAGCAGCTCACGCCGGTACGGATCGGTCAGGCGTACGAACTCGTCGCGGTCCGTCGTCGCCACCATGGCCCTTCCTCTCGCCGGTCGTCAGTACAGACCGGCGAGAGGGCGAAAAGGCATCGGTGCCGAGGCCTACAGGTCGACTTCCTTCATCAGCATGCCGACCTCGGTGTTGGACAGCCGCCGCAGCCAGCCCGACTTCTGGTCGCCCAGGGTGATCGGGCCGAAGGAGGTGCGCACCAGCTTCTCCACGGGGAAGCCGGCCTCGGCCAGCATCCGGCGCACGATGTGCTTGCGCCCCTCGTGCAGGGTGACCTCGACGAGGTAGTTCTTGCCGGTCTGCTCGACCACCCGGAAGTGGTCCGCGCGCGCGTAGCCGTCCTCCAGCTGGATGCCGTCCTTCAGGCGCTTGCCCAGGTCGCGCGGGATCGGGCCGACGATGGCCGCGAGGTAGGTCTTCTTCACCCCGTACTTGGGGTGGGTCAGCCGGTGCGCCAGCTCACCGTGGTTGGTGAGCAGGATGACGCCCTCGGTCTCGGTGTCGAGCCGGCCGACGTGGAAGAGCCGCGTCTCCCGGTTGGTGACGTAGTCACCGAGGCACTGGCGGCCCTCCGGGTCCTCCATGGTGGAGACGACACCGGCGGGCTTGTTCAGCGAGAAGAACTGGTACGACTGCGTCGCCACGGTCAGGCCGTCGACCTTGACCTCGTCCTTCTCCGGGTCGACGCGCTTGCCCTGCTCCAGCACGATCTCGCCGTTGACCTCGACCCGCGCCTGCTCGATCAGCTCCTCGCAGGCCCGCCGGGAGCCGTAGCCCGCGCGCGCGAGGACCTTCTGCAGCCGCTCGCCCTCCTGCTCGGCGCCGGGGAAGGTCTTGGGCAGCTTGATGTCCTTCTTGCCCGCGTACCGCTCGCGGTTGCGCTCCTCGGCGCGGGTCTCGTACTCACGCGACTGGGCCGGTGCCGTACGGCCGCGCCCGGTGCCCTGGCCCTGCCTGGGGCCGCCCTTGGCACCGCCGCGCGCCGAGGCGCCACGCCCCGACTTCGGGCCGTCCTGGGTGGCGCCGGGGCCCACGTCGTAGCGCCGCTCCTCGGGGCGCGGCTTCTTGGGCCGGCCGCCCTGCCTGTCGTCGCGGTTGTTTCCGGCGCCGCGGTAGTTACCGCGGCCCGCGCTGCTCCCGCCGCGGCCGCCGCTGTTGCCACCACGGCTCCCGCCGTTGTTTCCGCTGCTGTTCCTGCCGCTGCTGCTTCGCATCAAAGTTCCGTCTTGTCGTCTGCGTCCTCGGAATCCGGAGCGTCCGGATCGAACGACGGTACGGCTTCCTGGGTCTCGGCCTCGATCGCCTCCGCCTCGGGCAGGAAGGGCGCGAGCTCCGGGAGCTCGTCCAGACCGCGCAGGCCCATCCGCTCCAGGAAGTAGTTCGTCGTCCTGTACAGGATCGCACCTGTTTCGGGTTCCGCGCCCGCCTCCTCGACCAGACCCCGCTGCAGCAGGGTGCGCATGACGCCGTCGCAGTTCACTCCGCGCACCGCCGAGACCCGGCTGCGGCTGACCGGCTGCCGGTACGCCACCACCGCGAGCGTCTCCAGGGCGGCCTGGGTCAGCCGGGCCTGCTGTCCGTCCAGGACGAAGCCCTCGACGGCGGGCGCGTACTCGGCCCGGGAGTAGAACCGCCAGCCGCCCGCGATCAGCCGCAGCTCGAAGCCCCGGCCCTGCGTGGTGTACTCGTCGGCCAGCTCGCGCAGGGCGTCCGCGATCTTCCGCTTGGGCCGCTGGAGGATCTTGGCGAGGTGCTCCTCGGTCGCGGGCTCGTCCACGACCATGAGGACGGCCTCCAGGGCCGGTTTGAGGTCGAGGTCGGCGACGGCGCCGAGCCCGCTGGTCTCCTCGCTCACGTCGTCCTCTCCTCGTCCTTGGCGGGCTCGGGCGGCCGGTCGAACTCGTCGGTCACCATCGGCCCGGCCTCCCCCTCCCCGCCCGTCCACCGGACGGTCAGCTCCCCGAGGGCGGTCTCCTGGTCGAGGGCGACGGCCTTCTCCCGGTACAGCTCCAGCAGCGCCAGGAAGCGCGCCACGACGGTGAGGGTGTCGTCGGTGTCCTCGACGAGCGCGCGGAAGCTGGCCTCGCCGAGCTCCTTCAGCCGCGCCACCACGATTCCGGCCTGCTCCTGCACGCTGACCAGCGGCGCGTGAATGTGGTCGACGTACACCTGCGGCTTGGGCTTGGGCTGCATCGCCTTCACGGCGAGCTTCGCGAAGCCGTCCGGGCCGATGCTGATGACCACCTCGGGCAGCAGTTCGGCATGGTGCGGTTCCAGTCCGACGGTACGGGGGTAGCGCCGGGCCTCCTCGTCGAGCCTGCGGTTGAAGATGTCGGCGATCTGCTTGTAGGCGCGGTACTGCAGCAGCCGCGCGAAGAGCAGGTCCCGGGCTTCGAGGAGGGCGAGGTCGGCCTCGTCCTCGACCTCGGCGGCGGGCAGCAGCCGGGCCGCCTTGAGGTCCAGCAGGGTGGCGGCGACCACCAGGAACTCGGTCGTCTCGTCCAGGTCCCAGTCCGGACCCATGGCCCGGATGTACGCCATGAACTCGTCGGTCACCTTGGACAACGCGACCTCGGTGACGTCCAGCTTGTGCTTGGAGATCAGCTGGAGGAGCAGATCGAAGGGGCCCTCGAAGTTGGCGAGACGGACCTTGAACACTCCGTCGTCGGACTCGGGTCCGCCGGGCACCGCGTCGGGCCCGGGCGCGGGGAGGCCGATCTCGGGCTCGGGTGCGGGCCCCGAAACAGGCGCGGGCTCCGGCTGCGGCTGTACGACCTCGGGCTCCGGCTCTGGCGGCGCCGCGACCCCCGGCCCCCTCCCCAGCGCACGGCGGCGCCCACCGGGGGCACCGGCGGTCGGGACGGGAGCGTCGTTCGAGGTCATGGCCCCCGCAGGCTACCGCTACCGCCCTCGAAGCCGTCGTACGAGGATGCTGGCGTCCCCGCGGGTCTCCAGATCCGCGAGCACCACGGCCACCGCCTCGCGGACGATCCGCCCGCGGTCGACCGCGAGCCCGTGCTCACCCCGGAGCACCAGACGGGCGTGCTCCAGGTCCATCAGCTCCTCGGCCGACACGTACACGGTGATCTTCTCGTCGTGCCGCTCACGGCCGCTGGGCCGCCGCGCGGCGGCCCGTCCGCGCTTGTTGCGCGGTGCCGCGGCGCCCGAGGCACCGCCAGAACCTTCCTGCGCGCCCTGCCGCCGCCCGGAGCGCTCCGCGGCCCGGCTCCGGGACTCCCCGGACTCGGCCGGGTCGGCGTCCGCCGCGACATGCTCCGCGCCCTCACCGTCCCCGCCCTGCGCGGGCACGGCCTGCGGCACGTCCTCCGCGGCGGCTGCGTCGCTCTCCCCCGCGGGAGCGGGCACCCGGGCCTCGCCGTTGGCCCCTCGCCGGGGAGTGGACGCCTGCAGCGCCATCCCCCCTGTCGTACGGAACAGTTCGTCGGCCCCCGGCAGACTCACTCGGCGTGACACCGGGCGAGCACCTCCCTGGCGAGCTGGCGATAGGCGGCGGCACCGACGGAGTTGGAGGCGTACGTGGTGATCGGCTCACCGGCGACCGTGGTCTCCGGGAAGCGGACCGTGCGCCCGATGACCGTGTGGTAGACGTGGTCGTCGAACGCCTCGACGACCCGCGCGAGCACCTCACGGCTGTGCACGGTGCGCGAGTCGTACATCGTGGCGAGGATCCCGTCGAGTTCCAGCTCCGGGTTGAGCCGCTCCTGGACCTTCTCGATGGTCTCCGTCAGCAGCGCCACGCCACGCAGGGCGAAGAACTCGCACTCGAGCGGCACGATCACCTTGTGAGCCGCCGTCAGGGCGTTCACGGTGAGCAGGCCGAGCGAGGGCTGACAGTCGATCACGATGTAGTCGTAGTCCGCCATGAGCGGCTTCAGGGCGCGCTGGAGCGTGGACTCGCGCGCGACCTCGGAGACCAGTTGGACCTCCGCCGCCGACAAGTCGATATTGCTGGGCAGCAGGTCCATGTTCGGGACCGCGGTCTTCAGCAGGACCTCGTCGGCCGACATACCCCGCTCCATGAGCAGGTTGTAGACGGTGAGGTCGAGCTCCATCGGGTTGACGCCGAGTCCGACCGACAGCGCGCCCTGCGGGTCGAAGTCCACGAGCAGGACCCGACGTCCGTACTCCGCCAGCGCGGCACCCAGGTTGATGGTCGACGTCGTCTTGCCCACGCCGCCCTTCTGGTTGCACATCGCGATGATCTTCGCCGGACCGTGGTCGGTCAGCGGCCCCGGGATAGGGAAGTACGGCAGCGGCCGTCCGGTCGGGCCGATGCGCTCGCGACGCTGGCGTGCGGCGTCGGGCGCGAGTGTGGCCGCGTACTCGGGGTCGGGCTCGTATTCCGCGTCGGGATCGTAGAAGTGTCCCTCGGGCAGTTCGTCGTAGTCGGCGAAGTGGTTGTGGGGCGCGCCACTTCCGTCGCCGGCCATGGCGTTCACGTGATGGCCATCCATGCTCTGGTGTGCTGACAGGGTCACGCCGGTCTGCTGGTGACTCTGGTGGGCTGCGAAGGTGCGCACCGCGACGGAGCCGACAGCCTCGAACCCCGCGGGAGCCTGGCCCCGCACTGGGCTTCCTGGTTGACCACCACCGGGAGAAAATGTCGACTCATTCACAAGTCGTCTTACCTCCTTGGTGACCAGGAAACTTCTAGACAAGGTCAGCGTGGCACCATGCCGACAGTCGGCGACTCTATGGCGTGTCGGGCGTCCGCAGCAACACAATCCGCCGGACCCGGCACGATGTGTCGGCAATGAAACATCCCTCTGTCAAGGGCGTACGGCCGTCGCACAGTAGGTTTCACCGGTGTGCGAATCGGTCGAAGGGTTACGTTCGAGGCGAGTTGACCTAGCGTCGCAAAGTGACCATACACACATCCGGCCGGACCTTGTCGGCAAGGTCCGGCCGGGTGTGCGACGTTGACGATCCGTGTTGACGTATCGCCTTTACGAAAAGGTGACTTAGCCGTTCGCCGGTGGCGCCGGCTCAGCCGAGCAGCGACTCCAGCTCCACGTGCTCCAGGCCGTGCGCCTCGGCGACCTCGCGGTAAACGACCTTGCCGTCATGGGTGTTGAGACCCTTGGCGAGGGCCGCGTCCCGGCGCAGCGCCTCGACCCAGCCGTTGTTGGCCAGCGAGACGATGTACGGCAGCGTGGCGTTGGTGAGCGCGTACGTGGAGGTGTTGGGCACCGCGCCCGGCATGTTGGCGACGCAGTAGAAGACCGAGTCGTGGACCTGGAAGGTCGGCTCGGCGTGCGTGGTGGGGCGGGAGTCCTCGAAGCAGCCGCCCTGGTCGATCGCGATGTCGACAAGGACACTTCCCGGCTTCATGCGCGAGACGAGCTCGTTGGTGACCAGCTTGGGGGCCTTGGCTCCGGGGATGAGCACCGCGCCGATGACGAGGTCGGCGTCCAGGACGGCCTTCTCCAGCTCGAAGGCGTTGGACATGATCGCCCGCACCTTGGTGCCGAAGACCTTGTCCGCCTCGCGCAGCTTGTTGATGTCACGGTCGAGCAGCGTGACGTGGAAGCCCATGCCGACGGCGATCTGGGTGGCGTTCCAGCCGGAGACACCGCCGCCGATCACGACGGCCTTGGCGGGCTGGGTGCCGGGGACACCGCCGGGCAGCACACCGCGGCCACCGGCCGAGCGCATCAGGTGGTAGGCGCCGACCTGCGGGGCGAGCCGGCCCGCGACCTCGGACATCGGGGCGAGCAGCGGGAGCGCGCGGTTCGGCAGCTCGACCGTCTCGTAGGCGATGGCGGTGGTGCCGGACTCGATCAGGGCGTCCGTGCACTCCTTGGAGGCGGCCAGGTGCAGGTAGGTGAAGAGCGTCTGGTCCTTGCGGAGGCGGTGGTACTCCTCGGCGATGGGCTCCTTGACCTTCAGCAGCAGGTCAGCGGCGGCCCACACCTCGTCGGCGGTGTCCAGGATCTGGGCACCGGCGGCCACGTACTCGGCGTCCGGGATCGAGGAGCCGATGCCGGCGCCACGCTCGATGACGACCTGGTGGCCGTTGCGCACCAGTTCGTGCACACCGGCGGGGGTGATGGCCACCCGGAACTCGTTGTTCTTGACCTCGCGGGGGATGCCGACCTTCACGTCGATCACGGTCCTTGGCTCAGAGGGTGTGGGGCATTGCAAGACATACCCAGGCATGCGGGGGCACACCGGGAGACACCGCAGGAGAAGGTGCGGCAGAGCCAGTTTAATGAAGGTGTTCCCGCTGTCTAGCCTTTCATTGCATCAATCTTCAGCGGATGCACTACGGATTTCGCAGGCTCTGCTCCTCTGTAGTGCCCTCTTCTGACTCGGGTTCCCCCTCCAGGAGCTCCTCACCCAGCATGCGCTCGGCCGCCCCGCGGTGCAGTCGAGCCGCGGCGGAGTCCCCGAGATGCTCCAGCGTGTCCGCCAGCCGCAGATGCAGCGCGGCCTGCAGCCGTACGTCCTCGGCGCGGCGCGCCCACTCCACCGCCTCCTGGCAGGTGGCGAGGGACTCCTCGGGCCGGCCGGCGTACTCCTGGACCCGGGCCAGCTCACTCAACGCCCGCGCGTGGGCGGCGACATCACCGAGGCGGCGGTGCCCGGCGACGGCGGCCCGCCAGTTGCGCTGCGCCTCGCCGTAGCGCCCCGCGAAGGTGTGCGCGGCGCCGATCCGGCCGTACAGGCGGGCGGCCTCCGCGCGCTCGTCCCGGGCCAGCCGCTGGGCGAGGGCGCGGCCGAACCAGTCGGCGGCCCGGTCGTAGTCGCCGAGCTCCAGATGGGCACCGCCTACGGATTCCATCGCGCGGCCGGTCGCGTACGGGTCGTTCGCCTCCCGTCCGGCGTCCAGGGCGGCCCGGTACCGGGCCAGCGCCTCCTTCGTCCGGCCGGTCCTGGCGTCGAGGTCGCCGAGGTTCAGCAGGGCTGCGGCCTGCTCGCGGGGCAGATTCCGGCGCTCGGCCACGTCCAGCACCAATCCGTGGATCCCGTACAGGTCGCCCGCCGCGGCCCGGGTGCCGAAGTGGGCGACCATCGCCCGCACCAGCTGGGACATCAGCCGCCGGGCCAGGGTGTCGAGGTCTCCGTCGGCGACGGCGAGCCGGGCCGCGGCGAGCAGGGCGGGCCTGCGGATGCGCAGCCAGTCGGCCGCCGCGCGCGGGTTCGGGAAGCGCAGGGAGCGCGGCATGCCGAGGAGCTTCTCGCGCGCCTGCGGACTGTCGGTCTCGGTGATCGCGCGGCACGACTGGAGCAGCCGCACGGTCCGCTCCAGCATGCGGGCGCGGGCCAGCTGAAGCTCGGCGGGCCGGTCCTGGGTCTCGGTGAGCGCCCGGAGCAGGGGGTGCAGACAGCCGGGGACTTCGTACTGGGGCAGAGGCGAGTCCACGGCCCGCAGCAGGCCGAGGGCGACGAAGTCGTCCAGGGTGGTGCGGGCGCCGCTGACCGAGCAGCCGGCCAGCGCGGAGGCGGTGTGCGGGTCGACGAGGCCCGCCGGAGCGAGGCTGAGCAGTCGCAGTATCCGGGCGGCCGGAGTGGGCAGGGCGGTGTAGGCGAGCCGGAGGACCTGGGCCAGCGGGGTGCCGGCGGTGTCCTCGTCGAGCTCGGCGTGCAACTGCTTGGCGAGGTCGGCCACGGCGGACTTGGGCCGGGCGGCGAGCCAGCCGCCGGCCAGGGTCAGCGCGGCGGGCTGCGCCTGGCACTCCTCGACCAGGTCTTCGGCGGCCCGCGGGTCGACGGTGATCCGCACCGATCCCGCGTACCGGGACAGCAGTTCCACCGCCGACTTGGTGTCCAGGCCGCCGAGGGTGCACGGGCGGACGTCGGAGATCCCGGTGAGCGGCCCGGCCGACACGGCGACGACCAGGCAGTCCGGGGTGTCCGGCAGCAGCGCGTCGACCTGTTCGGCGGTGGCCGCGTCGTCGAGCAGGAGCAGGACCCTGCGGTCGGCGAGCGCCTCGCGCAGCGCGGCGGTGAGGTCGTCCTCGGCGGCGCCGGCCGGGGTCGGCAGCTCCAGGGCGGTGAGCAGATCGCGCGCCACGGAGTCGACGGGTACGGGAGTGCCGTCGGGCTCGCTGAGCCGGGCCCGCAGCACGCCGTCGCCGTAACGGTCCGCTACCTGCCGGACGAGTTCCTCGGCGAGGGAGGTGCGACCGGAACCGGGGCGCCCGGCGATCAGCAGCACCCGCGCGCGGGGGGCCTTCTTGCCGGAGATCGTGTCGAGTCCCGCTCGCTCGATGTCGGCGAGCAGCTCCTTCAACTCGCGTGTCCGGCCCAGAAATTGACCGTGGGTCGACAGCTGAACGCCGCCTGTGTCCACCGCCTGATCCGTCACGGGCCACACTCCCGTCCCACCGCACGCGCAAGCCCGCCGGGATTCCGGATACGGGCGTGTTTCAGAGCCTAGTTCACGCTCTGCAACGAGCCGTGTGGAGCACGACGGAGGGAAGGAAGACTCCCTCGATCGGATCAACAGATCGTAAGACCAAGAGGGTCAGGCCTCGAACGGCCTCGCGGGCCAAGGCGCATCCGCCGGACGCAGCCCGTCGAGCCCGCCCGAGGCCCGCGCCGCGACCAGCGACAGAACGCCCACCACTAGGCAGTTGTTGTGCAGCTCCCCCGCGAGGACCCCCTGGACCAGTTCGGCGAGCGGCACGCGCGCGTGTTCCATGTCCGCCTCCTCGTCCTCGACCGTGAAGCGCTCGCCCTCGGCCTCGGAGAGGTCGCGGGCCAGAAAGACCCGTACCGCCTCGTCGCAGCCGCCCGCCGTGGTGTAGACGTCCGTCAGCACCCGCCAGTCCTCGGCCTTGACGTGGGCCTCCTCGTAGAGCTCGCGCTGGGCCGCGTGCAGCGGGTTCTCACCGGGGACGTCGAGCAGCCCGGCCGGGATCTCCCACAGCTTGTGCCGTACGGGGTGCCGGTACTGCTTGATCAGCAGCACCCGGTCCTCCTCGTCGAGGGCGAGCACGGCGACCGAGCCCGGGTGGACCTGGTAGTCGCGGCGCACCACGCTGCCGTCGGGCATGACCACGTCGTCGGTGCGGACGGAGGTCTTGTTGCCCACGAAGGGGGTGTCCGTCGCCCGGATCTCCCACTCCTGCGGGGTGTCCTTGATCGTCATGCCCTGGCCTTCCACACGCTTGAAAAGAACCCGCCAAAGAAAACCGGGGTGCGAACCATTGAAGGTTTGCACCCCGGCCACCGTACAACTGTCGTGTTACTTCGAGATCTTCCGCTCGACCGCCGCCTTCACCAGACCCGCGAACAGCGGGTGGGGGCGGGTCGGGCGCGAGCGCAGCTCCGGGTGCGCCTGCGTCGCCACCAGGTAGGGGTGGACGTCGCGGGGGTACTCGACGTACTCCACGAGCTTGCCGTCGGGGGACGTTCCGGAGAACAGGATGCCCGCCTTCTTCTCCAGCTCCGCGCGGTAGGCGTTGTTCACCTCGTAGCGGTGACGGTGCCGCTCCTCGACGTACTCCTTGCCGTCGTACACCTCGCGCACGATCGATCCCTCGGCCAGCTTGGCCGGGTACATGCCCAGGCGCATCGTTCCGCCCATGTCGCCCTCGCCGGCGACGATGTCGAGCTGCTCGGCCATCGTGGAGATGACCGGGTGGCCCGTGGCCGGGTCGAACTCGGTGGAGTTGGCGTCGCCGATGTCGGCGAGGTTGCGCGCCGCCTCGATCACGATGCACTGCAGGCCCAGGCAGAGGCCCAGCAGCGGGATCTTGTTCTCGCGGGCGAACTTGATCGCGCCGACCTTGCCGAGCACACCGCGGTCGCCGAAGCCGCCCGGGATGCAGATGCCGTCGACGTCACCGAGCTGCGCCTTGGCGCCGGCCGGGGTCTTGCAGTCGTCGGAGGTGACCCACTTGATCTTCACGCGGGCCTTGTTGGCGAAGCCGCCCGCGCGCAGCGCCTCGGTGACCGAGAGATAGGCGTCGGGCAGGTCGATGTACTTGCCGACCAGGGCGAGGGTGATCTCGTGGTCGGGGTTGTGGACGCGGTCGAGCAGGTCGTCCCAGGTCGTCCAGTCCACGTCGCGGAACGGCAGGTCCAGCTTGCGGACGACGTAGGCGTCCAGGCCCTCGCCGTGCACGGTCTTAGGGATGTCGTAGATGGAGCGGGCGTCGGGGCAGGCGACCACGGCGGCCTCGTCGACGTCGCACATCAGCGAGATCTTCCGCTTGATCGCGGTGGGCACCTCGCGGTCGCAGCGCAGCACGATCGCGTCCGGCTGGATACCGATGTTCCGGAGGGCCGCAACCGAGTGCTGGGTCGGCTTCGTCTTCAGCTCTCCCGAGGGGCCGATGTACGGCAGGAGCGAGATGTGGACGACGAAGACGTTGTCACGGCCGACCTCGTGACGGACCTGGCGGACGGTCTCGAGGAAGGGCAGCGACTCGATGTCGCCGACCGTGCCGCCGACCTCCGTGATGACGACGTCGACCTCGTCGGTCGCCATCCGCCGGATGCGGTGCTTGATCTCGTTGGTGATGTGCGGGATGACCTGCACGGTGTCGCCCAGGTACTCGCCGCGCCGCTCCTTGGCGATCACCGTCGAGTAGACCTGTCCTGTAGTGACATTGGCGGAGCCGTCCAAGTCACGGTCGAGGAAGCGCTCGTAATGTCCGATGTCCAGGTCCGTCTCGGCGCCGTCGTTGGTGACGAACACCTCACCGTGCTGGAAGGGGTTCATCGTCCCCGGGTCGACGTTCAGATACGGGTCGAGCTTCTGCATCACGACGCGCAGTCCCCGCGCCTTGAGCAGCATGCCAAGACTGGAGGCGGTGAGGCCCTTGCCGAGCGAGGAGGCGACACCCCCGGTGACGAAGATGTGCTTGGTCGTCGTGGATTTGGGCGTCATGGCCAAGGCGGGGCTCCCGTGGTCGCGTTCTGGGGTGCGGTGCGGCGTTCTCACCGGGGATTCCGGAGTCGCCGTCGCTGCGGTTCGGGGGTTTTTCTCCCACCGGTCCACGGGCTACCAGGGTATCAGCGCCTCGGGGCGATGGCTTCCGGCCACGCTCCGCGCACGTGTCGCCACGGAGGCCGACACGGGCCCGCTCGGGCTCACCGGTTTCTCACCCGTTGCTCACCCGTTCGGCCCATCCACGTTGCCCGGAGCGGCACGCAGATCATCTACGTGCGTCGTATCCTCGTCGGACACTCACTGCCGAGCCGGACCGGCAAGACGGCACCACCCCAGCCCGTACGACCGGAACGACGAGAGCTCGTCAGTTCGTTGAGCAACAATGGGCGTTTTGCCTCACGGCGGAGCGGCTGCTTTGCTTCACCGCTCAACGACGCATTACAACGACCCCTTGACCGCACTAGCGACCGCCCCCTGTTCCCCGGGGGGTGACGTGGCCGTTCGACTGGAGTTGCACGTGGCCGGGCGCATCGAAGACTACGCACTCATCGGAGACATGCAGACCGCGGCACTGGTCTGCCGGGACGGCACAGTCGACTGGCTGTGCCTGCCCCGCTTCGACTCGCACGCCATCTTCGCCGGTCTGCTGGGGACCGAGGAACACGGTTTCTGGCGGCTCGGGCCCGCGCACGCGGCGGACTCGGCGCCGCCGGTCGCGGCCCGGCGCGGTTACCGCGGGGACTCGCTGATCCTGGAGTCCGAGTGGGACACCCCGCGCGGCACGGTCCGAGTGACCGATTTCATGCCCCCGCGTGACGGCGCCCCGCAGCTGATCCGCATCGTGGAGGGCGTCTCCGGACGCGTCCGGATGCGCTCGGCCCTCAGGATGCGGTTCTCCTACGGCCGGGTCGTGCCGTGGGTGCACAAGCACGAGGGACGTACGGTGGCCGTGGCGGGCCCGGACTCGGTCTGGTTCGACACCGAGTGCGAGACCTACGGCAAGTCGCTGACGACGTACTCCGACTTCACCGTCGCCCCCGGCGACCGGATCGCGTTCACGATCTCCTGGCAGCCCTCGCACCACCAGCCGCCGCCGCTGCCCGAGCCCGAGCAGTCGCTGGAGGCCACCGAGGAGTTCTGGCGCGAGTGGGTCGAGCACTGTACCTACCACGGCCCCTACCGCGAGGCCGTGATCCGCTCGCTGATCACGCTGAAGGCACTGACGTACGCGCCCACCGGCGGCATCGTCGCGGCGCCCACGACCTCGTTGCCCGAGGAGATCGGCGGGGTCCGCAACTGGGACTACCGCTACACCTGGCTCAGGGACGCCGCGATCACGCTGTCGTCCCTCCTGCGCACCGGCTACCGCGAAGAGGCCCGCGCCTGGCGCGAGTGGCTGCTGCGCGCGGTGGCGGGCGACCCGGAGAACCTCCAGATCATGTACGGCATCGCCGGCGAGCGCGAGCTCGGCGAGGCGGAGCTGGACTGGCTGCCCGGCTACGAGAACTCCGCCCCGGTCCGGGTCGGCAACGGAGCCGCCCACCAGCTGCAGCTGGACGTCTACGGCGAGGTCACGGAGGCCCTGCACCTCGGCCACATGACCGGGCTCGCCCGCAACGACTACGCCTCGGTGCTCCAGCTGAAGCTGATCCGCTACCTGGAGGACCACTGGAACGAGCCGGACGAGGGCATCTGGGAGGTGCGCGGCCCGCGCCGCCACTTCGTGCACTCCAAGGTCATGGCCTGGGTCGCGGTGGACCGCACCATCAAGCTGATCGAGTCCGGTGACGCGGACGGTCCGCTGGAACGCTGGCGCGAGCTGCGCGACGACATCCACCGGGACGTGTGCGAGAAGGGCTACGACAAGGAACGCAACACCTTCACCCAGTCCTACGGCTCGAAGGAGCTGGACGCCTCGCTGCTGCTGATCCCGCAGATGGGCTTCCTGCCGCCGGACGACAAGCGGGTGATCGGCACCATCGAGGCGATCCAGCGCGAGCTGTCCACCTCGGACGGTTTCATCCTGCGCTACCCGACGCAGGGCGAGGACGAGGGCGTCGACGGCCTCCCCGGCGACGAGGGTGCCTTCCTGGCCTGTTCGTTCTGGATGGCGGACGACCTGGCGATGATCGGCCGGGTCGACGAGGCCCGCAAGCTGTTCGAGAAGTTGCTGGCACTGCGCAACGACCTCGGACTGCTGGCCGAGGAGTGGGACCCGCGCCTGCAGCGCCAGGTGGGCAACTTCCCGCAGGCGTTCAGCCACGTCCCGCTGATCGACACGGCCCTGCGCCTGACGGCGTCGGGCGCGTACGGCGGCTGACCGGGACCACCACCTGTTCAAGGGCCTCCCCGCCAAGGGCCTCCCCTCTGGGGGAGGCCCTTTCGCTTAATTCCTTTCTTCAGGCTTTACGTCGACTACAGAGCCGGTCGAACAAGGGTCGAATGTGATTCCCGCCACAGGGTTATTCCTGGACAGTCGCGCGGAGACCCCGATTCGATAGAACCCGGCGAGGCCAAAAGTCTCGGCCTCAACGACGGGGAATTACCCGAATCTTGTCGTTGGCAATGGCGCTGAACGAGAGGTGTAGGGCGTGTTGGTTGGCGAAGCAGAAAACGCGGGCCCACCATGCTGAGCCGGATCCTCCCGGCCCGCGGTCCCGCGCGTGTCCTGATCGGCATCACCCTGGTCCACACGATGGGCCAGGGACTCTGGATGGCGCTCAACGCCATCTACGCCACCACGGTCCTCGACCTCTCCCCCGGCCAGTTCGGCCTCGGCGTCGGTGTCGCCGCCGCGGTCGCCCTCGCGGTCAGCACCCCGACCGGTCATCTGGCCGACCGGATCGGCCCGCGCTCCGTCCAGATCTGGTCCTTCGTCGCCCTCGGGCCGCTCACCGCGGCCCTCCTCGCCGTCGACGGCTTCGCCCAGTACGTGGCCGTGGTCAGCGTGCAGGCCATCGCCTACAGCGCCAGCCGCAGCGCCCGTCTCGCCATGGTGGCGGGCCTCGTGCCGCCCGAGGAGCGGGTCTCCCTGCGCGCCTATCTGCGCGCCACCAGCAACGTCAGCGTCTCCGTCGGCGCGGCGCTGGCCGGGCTGCTGCTCGCCGTCGACTCCGTCGCGGCGTACAAGCTATCGGTCGTCTTCAACGCCGCCACCTACCTGGCCACCGGCCTGCTGACCCTGCTGCTGCCCTCGGTCCCGCCCCAGCCGGCCCGGCCCGGGCCCACGCTCATCGTGCTGCGGGACCGGCCCTACCTCACCTTCATCGTGCTGGACGGACTGCTGTCCATGCACAACCTGCTGCTCGACGTCGTCCTGCCGCTGTGGGTCCTGCACCACACGGACGCCCCCCGGTGGATGATCGCGGCCATCCTGCTCACCAATACCGTCGCCGTGGTCCTGCTCCAGGTCAGGGCGGCGCGCGGGACGGACGAGCCGGCCGCCGCGGCGAGGGCTTCGCGCTCGGGCTCGTGGTGTCTGGCGGTGGCCTGCCTCGTGTTCGCGCTGACCGGCGGTGCCTCCGCGGCGGTCGCCGGTGTGCTGCTCCTGGTCGGCGCGCTCGCCCATGTGCTGGGTGAGATCCGCCAGTCCGCCGGGAGCTGGGGCATGTCGTTCGGTCTCGCGCCCGAGCACGCCCAGGGCCAGTACCAGGGCACCTACGCCATGGGCGCGGACCTGGGCAAGATGATCGCTCCTGTCCTGCTGACCTGGCTCGTCATCGAGCACGGAACCGTCGGCTGGATCGTCACGGCCGTCGGCTTCGCACTGGTCGGAGCCACCATGCCGGCCGTCGTGAACTGGGCGACGCGCAGCGGAAAGGCCACCGCCGATTACGTCGCGGCCTGATCCGACGAATTCCGGCATTCCCCCGAGGCTTCTTTCGGCGTGTCCGCAATTCGGCACTTCTCGATTTTTGGGCGCGTGCCGCGCGGCACGCGAATACATGACAAAGGAGGGGACCACCATGACAGTGGGCGATATTTCCGCCGCCTCATCCATTGCGGCACCGGCATTGCAATGGCCCGTCCGCGACGACGCCACCCCGCCCACCGGCACGGGGACCCACTCCTGGTCCTCCGCCGCCCGGCCCGCGGACCTGGTGCACGCCGCCTTCACGGTGCTCGTGCACCGCTACACCGGGCAGGACGACATCGTCCTCGCGCGGGAGGGCGTGGCCGTGCGGTCGTACGACGTGGAGGGCCCGAGTCTCACCGCCCTGGCCTCGGTCCTCGGCGACCGGTACCGCGAGGCGGCACACACCGGCGAGCCCGCCGACCTCGGCAGCGGTCTGCGGATCGGCACCGTCCACTCCGACGGCACCACTCCCCTCCCGGGCGGCTTCGCCCTGCTCCTGGAGACCTCCGGAGCCGCTCGCACCCTGCACTACGACCGCGCGCTCTTCACCCCCGAGCTGATCCTGCGCCTGGCCGCCAACCTCGACGCCCTGCTGCTCGACGCCGAGCGGCGCCCGCAGGCCCCCGTCGCGGAGCTGGACCCGCTCGCCGAGCCGGAGAGCCGGCACCTGCTGCGGGAGCTCAACGACACCGCCCGGCCCTACCACCGCGGCGCCACCCTGCACTCCCTCGTCGAGGCGCAGGCCGACCGCACGCCCGACGCCCCGGCCGTCGAGTGGCGGGGCTCTGTGCTGACGTACCGCCAACTCGACAGTCAGGCGAACCAGTTGGCGCGGGCGCTCGCCGCCCACGGGGTCGCCCCAGGCTCCCGGATCGGCCTGTCCCTGCCCCGCACCCACCACGGCGTCGCGCTGCTGCTGGCGGTCCACAAGGCGGGCTGCGCCTACGTCCCCCTCGACCCGGCCTACCCTGCCGACCGGCTGACCGCCATCGCCGCGACCGCCGACATGGCCGCCGTCGTCCACGACGGGGACAGCGCCCCGGACTGGCTCGCCGGTGAAACCGCCCTGTCGTGGCCCGAGCTCCGGGAGAAGGCGTCCGCCGAGGACGACACCGCGCCGGGCGTCACCGTCGGCCCGGAGGACACCACCCACCTCATCTACACCTCCGGATCGACCGGACTGCCCAAGGGCGTGGTGATCAGCCACCGCAATGTCGTCGCGCTGCTGGCCTGGTCCGAGGCCACGTACGGACCCGAGGACCTGGCCCGGGTGCTGTTCTCCACCTCCCTCAACTTCGACCTGTCGGTGTGGGAGCTGTGGGCCCCGCTCACCCGCGGCGGCTGTGTCGTCGTCGTGGACAACGTGCTCGCGCTCACGGAGGACGCGGGGCTGAGCCCGAGCCTGGTGAACACCGTGCCGAGCGCGCTGAACGTCCTGCTCCAGCGGGAGAGCGTGCCCGCCTCGGTCCGGGTGCTCAACGTCGCGGGCGAACCGCTGTCCAAGGAGCTGGTGAACACCGCGTTCGCCACCACGGGCGTGGAGCGGCTCCACAACCTGTACGGGCCCTCCGAGGACACCACGTACTCGACGTGGAATTGCTTCACCGGGCCGACCGCCGAGGCGCCCACGATCGGCGTCCCGATCCACAACACCGTCGCCTATCTGCTCGACCCCGACGGCCGTCCCGTTCCCCACGGCGCCACGGGCGAGCTGTACCTCGGGGGCGACGGTCTGGCCGGCGGCTACATCAACGACCCCGAGCGCAGCCGGGCCGTGTTCACGACCGCTCCGGCCCACCTCGGTCCCGTCCCCGGCGGGCGCCTGTACCGCACCGGGGACCTGGCGCGCTGGACCGAGGACGGCGAACTGCGCTTTCTCGGCCGTAAGGACAACCAGGTCAAGGTGCGCGGCTTCCGGATCGAGCTCGGCGAGATCGAGTCGGTGCTCCGCGAGGTCGTGGGCCCGCGGGACGTCGCGGCCCTGGCCGTGGGTACCGGTCCGGACACCCGGCTGGTCTGCTACGTGGGCCTGGACGGCGCCGAGGTGACGACCGAGGCCATGGCCACCCATCTGCGCGCCAAGCTGCCGCACTACATGCAGCCCGCCAGGATCGTCGCCGAGGACCGGCTGCCCCGCCTGCCCAACGGAAAGGTCGACCGCAAGGCGCTCGCCGCCCGCGACGTCGACTGGGGCACGGACCTCGCCGCGGAGTTCACCAGTGACGACCCCGACGAGGTCGAGGTGGCCCGGGCGTGGTCCGAACTCCTCGGTCTGACCGGGATCTCCCCCGATCTGGACTTCTTCTCGGTGGGCGGGCACTCACTGCTGGCCACGCTGCTCGCGGCCCGTCTCTCCGACGCCGCCGGACGTCCGGTACGGGTGGCCGAGATCCACGGCCACCGCACGCTGGCGGAGCAGGCGGTGCTGTTGCGCCGTACCCGCGCACGCGCCGCCGCCGAGGCGCCCGCGGACGCCCCCGCCCGGACCGGCGCGGTCGTCGACACCCTGCGCGAGTCCGCCCGCGGCCACGGCGTTCCCGGCGCGGGTGCGGCGGTGTTCCTCGACGGCACGCTGGAGCTGACGTACTACGGCGTCACCGACACCGAATCCCGCATCCCGTACGGGCCCCGGACCCGTCAGCGCGTCACCTGCATCAGCAAGGCCATGCTGGCCTTCGTCGCGCTCCGCCTCGTCGACCGCGGTCTGATCGGCCTCGACGAACCGCTGAACGAGCTGCTGCCGCAGGCCTTCCGGCGCCGCGACGGCCGCGGCGTCGAGGTCACCCTGCGGCAGCTGCTGTCGCACACCAGTGGCGTCGATGACTCCTACGAGGTCTGGCACGAGACCGATCTGCCCGACCTCGACACCTACCTGGACTCCCTCGCCGGCTACGGCCAGCTCTTCGAACCCGGCGAGGTGTTCGCGTACTCGGCGGTCGGCACCTCCATCGTCGCCGGGCTGATCGAGAAGCTTCTCGGGGTCCCCTGGCGCCGCGCGGTCAACGAGCTCATGCTCACCCCGCTCGGCATCAGGGAGATCCCCGAGACCCGCACCGAGGACGGGCACTACGGCCGTGCCGTGTCCACCGGCTACGTATGGACCGAGCAGGTCAAGCGCTACGTACGCCACGACCCGCCGCCGCAGACCATCGCCGACGACGCGGCGGGCTCCTTCTCCGTCTGCCTCACCCTGGAGGAGCTGGCGAGGATCGCCCGGCTCGCGGTCGACGACGGGGTCACCCCGGACGGCGAGCGACTGCTCTCCGCCGAGCTGGCCCGTCAGATGCGCACCCCTCAGATCCCGGTCCCCGGCCACCACTTCATGCACGCGTGGGGTCTTGGCTGGCTGATGTTCGGGCCGAGCGCCTTCGGCTTCAACTCCAACGGCAGCGGCCACCACAACTTCATCCAGATCTTCCCCGAGGAGCGCTCCTTCCTGCTCCTGCTCGCCAACGCCTACCCGTCGTTCGGCCTTTACGAGGACCTGCTGCGGGCCTTCACCGGCGAGGGCCTGATCCGCACCGGGCGCCCCTTCGAGATGGACCTCGACGACTGCCCCGGGCTCTACGCCTCCGACGGCTACCGACTCCAGGTCGAGCGCGGCGCCGAGCACCTGCGCTACGCCTACTCCGAACGGCAGCGGGACGGCGCCTGGCGGTGCCTCGACGAAGGGGACCTCGTCCTGTCCGGCGCGGGCGGATTCAGCTCCATGTCCGAGAAGAACATCCTCGCCGGCTCCATCTCCTTCATTCCCACACCCGGTACCGCCACTCCGGGCTACGTCCGGATCGGCCAGCGGTTCGCGAGGAGGACCCGATGACAGACGACCCACGGCATGTGGTCTTCGTGACCTGGAAGGCCGGCAACGCCCCGGCGTTCGAGGCGGCCAAGCGGCTCGGCCACCATGTGACGCTCATCCGCTCCCTGCTCATGGAGCAGGCCCAGAACCTGGACTTCGACACCTCTCCCTACACCCGTTTCGTCGACGACGTCCACGTCCTGAAGGACGCCACCGACCTCGACGCCCTGCGGACCCGTGTCCGGGCCGTCCACCGGGACCGGCCGGTGGACGGCTTCGTCGCCACCGTGGACGCGCTGGTGGTCCCCGTCGCCCGGATCGCCGAGGAACTCGGGGTGCCGTTCACGGACGCCGACGCGGCGGAGGCCGCCAAGCAGAAGGACCGTTGCCGGGACATCCTCGCGGCGGCCGGCGTCGACAGCACCCGGCACGCCGTGGTCGACGGCTTCGAGGAGGCCGCCGCCTTCGCCGCCGCCACCGGCTACCCGGTCGTCGTCAAGCCGGCCCGGGGTTCCGGCAGCGAGGGCGCCCACGTAGTCACCGACGAACTGCACCTGGCCGAGATCCTCGGCCGGGCCGACCAGGACGTCTACGCGGCGGGCCTCCTCGTCGAGGAGTACCTGAGCGGGCGCTTCCTGTCCGCCGAGATCGGCCTCTCCGGGGGCCGGTTCCTGCGGCTGGCCGTCAGCGAGCGCTCCACCTGGCACCGCCACGAGGCCCTGGAGACCGGCACGACGATCCCGGCCGGGATCACCGCCGACGAGCACGACCGCGTGATGGAATTCGCCGAGGCCGTCGTCGGCGCGGTAGGGCTGCGGCTCGGCGTCTTCCACGTGGAGGTCATGCTCGGGGCGGACGGCATACCCCGGCTCATCGAGCTCAACCCGCGCATCATGGGCTCCTGCCTGCCGAACCTCTTCCGGCTGGCGGGCGGTGGGGACATCTTCGAACTGCTCGTCCGCCTCCATCTGAACGAGCCGGTCGAACGCGGCCCCAGCCCCTTCAGCCACTACGCGACCGTCCGCTGGTTCGGCGCCGCCGACACCGTCCCGAAGCCCGACCGGGTCCCGGACCTCGACTGGGCCGCCGCCGAGCACGGCGCCAGTCTGCACTCGCTCACCGTCCGCTTCCCCGACGGCGACACACTCCTGCCCTGCCGGGGCAACCTCGGCAACTTCGGTGAGGTCCAGGTCGTGCACGCCGACCGCGCGACGTCGATCCGCATCGCCGAGGACATCGTGGCCGGGACGGCCGACCGACTCGGTTTCGAGGTGACCAGGTAATGGCCCCGACCGCCTTCTACGACCAGACGCGCGGACAACTCGCCCGGCTGGGACTGCCCCTGGGGGACCTGGACCGCATTCCCCGTTCCGACGGGGCGTTCCCCGACGGCGGGCACTTCCGTATCGAGGTGCCCACCGTGAACACCGTGCAGGCGGCCGAGACGCTGCTGAGCGAGAGCCGCCGCCGGGGCTTCACCATCAACCGGATCACCGAGACGCGCGGCATGTACCGGCACACGGCCCGCGAGATCGGCACGTACGTCGCGCTCGGCGAGGAGTACGGCACCGAGATCCTCATGTCCGTCGGGCCGCGCGCCACCTACGACATCGGCGGCGGCGTGCAGACCCCCGAGGGCTCCCGGGTCGGCTACCGGCTGCGCGGCCAGGACCAGGTCGTCCGGGCGGTCGAGGACGTCAAGCGGGGCATCGGCCTCGGCGTCCGTGGCTTCGTCGTCTACGACGAGGGCCTGCTGTGGGTGCTCGGGCGGCTGCGCAGCGCCGGTGAGCTCCCCGCCGACATCCATCTGAAGGTCTCCGCGCACTGCGGACAGGGCAATCCGGCCTCGGCACAGATGCTGGAGATGCTCGGCGCGAACAGCTTCAACCCGGTGCGCGATCTGACCCTGCCGATGATCGCGGCCCTGCGGCAGTCGGTCCGGATCCCGCTGGACTGTCATGTGGACAACCCCAAGATGTCCGGCGGGTTCATCCGCACCTACGAAGCCCCTGACATCGTCCGAGCCGCCGCACCGGTCCACCTCAAGACGGGCAACAGCGCCCTCGAGGGCCACGGCGTCAGCCCCACCCCGGCCCAGCTCGACGACATCCTGCGGCAGGTCGAGATCGTCATCGAGTTCCTCGCCCGGCACTATCCGCAGGCCCGGCAGAGCGGTGCCCGCGCCCTCCAGCCCGCGGGGGCGGTCCAGGGGAAGGAGGTCTGACGGATGTGCCGTATCTACGGCTCCTTCGGCGGCGCGCACGGCGACCTAGCCCCGGTGGCGGCCGCGATGCACCCGGGTGGCCCCGACGAACAGGCCGCCCGGAGCGGCGACGGATGGGCGCTCGGCACCAACCGGCTGGCCATCCAGGGCATCGACTCCGGCCACCAGCCCTTCGTAGGCCGCCGACTGACCTGCGTCTTCAACGGGGAGATCTACAACCACCGGCAACTGCGCGACGGGCTCGCCGCTCGCGGGTACGTCTTCGAGGGCGACTGCGACGGGGACGTCCTGCTGCCGCTGTACGAGCTGTACGGGGACGCCTTCACCTCCCGGCTGGAGGGGATGTTCGCCATCGCGCTCGTGGACGAGCGCGCGGAGCCCGCCCTGAAGCTCTTCACCGACCACGCCGGCATGAAGTCGCTCTACTACTACGTGTCCGCCGACGGCCGCCGGCTGCGCTTCGCCTCCGAACTCCAGGGCCTGAGCCGGTTCCCCGACTTCCCCGACGAGCTGGACCCGCTCGCCGTGGACGCCTACCTCGGCGGCAAGGCCGTCTGGGGCCCGGGCACGTTTCACTCCCGGGTCCGCACGCTGGAGCCCGGCTCGGCACTGCGCTTCGCGGGCGGCCGTACGACGGTCCATCACACCTCGCTGGAGCCCGAACGGCTGGACGGCGAGCCGACGGTCGCGTCCGTGGCGGAACTGCTCGACGAGCGGTTGCGCCGGGAGACGGGCCGGATGCTCGACGCCGACGTCCCGGTGTGCGTCATCACCAGCGGCGGGCTCGACTCCAGCTACACCACGGCCCTGGCCGCCCGTCTCACCTCCGACGTCGCCTCGTTCAACATCGCCTACCGCGGCGACTGGCCCGCCGACGAACGGCACTTCGCCGCCGAGGTGGCCCGCCACTGCGGTACCGCACACCACCAGGTGCTCCTGGACCCGGCCGACTTCCCCGAGCTGGTGGAGCGGTCCGTCCGCCATCTCGACCAGCCCAACAACGCCCCGCACAGCCTGAGCACCTTCGCCCTGTTCGAGGCCGTCCACCAGGCCGGTTTCAAGGTGGCCCTGACGGGCGACGGAGCCGACGAACTCTTCGCCGGGTACGCGCGGTTCGTCAAGGCCGACCGGGACGGCGCCGCGAGCTGGCACCGCACCTACCAGGGCACCATGGCCGTGGCCGACACGGCGGCCCTCAACCGGCTCTACACCCCCGACTACCTGGCCCATGTCAGGGCCGCGGGCGGCTTCTTCGGCGACCGCAGCGGTGACGAGCTGGACCGCCGGGTGCGCTCGGCGGATCGCGGGACGCCCTCGCCCGGCAAGCTGGAGACGCTGCTGCGCTACGACCAGCGGGAGCGTTTCCCGTACTACATCCTGCGCCGCGTCGACCACCTGAGCATGGCCCACTCGGTGGAGGCCCGGATGCCCTTCCTCCAGCCGTCCGTGATGCGCCTGGCCCACGCGACGCCCGCCCACGTCAAGGTGGCCGGCGACACCGTGAAGGCGCCGGTGGCCGAGGCCGCCCGGCGCTGGGTGCCCAGGAGCGTCGTGGAGCGGCCCAAGCAGCCGTTCACCCTGCCCGTGACCGCGATGATCAGACCGGGCGAGGCGCTGTACGACATGATCGGCGACCTCCTGCTCGGCCCCGGCGCCCGCTGCCGCGACTACCTCCGGCAGGACACCGTCCGGGACGTCTTCCGCACCCAGACCGAGAGCCCGGCGCGGCACGCCGCCGAACTGCTGTGGTCCCTGCTGGTGCTGGAGACCTGGCTCCGCGCACGCAGTCTCACACCCGCCCGTCTCATGGAAGGCCCACGCCCATGACCGCCATCACCTCCCTGCTGGCCGGCGTCACCAAGGACGACATACGCCGCGACCCGTTCCCGCACATCGTCGTCCGCGACGCGCTGCCCCAGGACCTCTACGACGCCCTGGCCGCCTCGATGCCGACCGCCGAGTACATCGGCGAGCGGATCGGCAAGCCGATCACCTCGAACGAGCGCTACAACTACATGTCCGAGATGATCCTGGGCGACGCGTCGACGGCCCAGGTGTGGAAGGACTTCGTCACCCACCATGCCTCGCCCGCCTTCTACGAGCAGTTCCTCGACCTGTTCCAGGAGGATTTGCTCGCCAACCTCCCCGACGCGGAGAAGCAGACGGGCCCGCTGCGCGAGCTGCGCGTTGGCCGCCGCAACCGGGACTCCTTCGAGACCCACGACATCCTCATGGACTGCACGGCGGTCATCAACTCGGCCGTCACCGGCAAGCCGTCCTCCTACCGCGGCCCGCACGTCGACAAGCCGTACAAGCTCTTCGGCGGCCTCTTCTACATGCGGCTGCCCGAGGACGACGCCGTCGGCGGCGACCTGGTCCTCTACAAGTACCGGCCCGGCGCGCACAAGTTCCACACCAGCGCCTCCGAGTACGGCGACAACCGCTTCGACATCGATCCGAGCTACGTCGAGGAGGTCACCACCGTCCCGTACCGGAGCAACACCCTGGTGATGTACCCGATCAACCCGCTCGCCCTGCACGGGGTCTCGGTGCGCGGCCTCACCCACCACCAGCGCCGCTTCGTCGCGCTCGTCGGCGACCTCCAGAACCCGCTGTTCGACCTCGCGCTCTGAGAGGCACCCCGTGATCCCCTTCGACCAGCGCACAGGGAAGATCTGGTACGACGGCGGCCTGGTGGACTGGGCCGACGCCCGGCTGCATGTGCTCAGCCACGGACTGCACTACGCCTCCAGCATCTTCGAGGGCATCCGCGTCTACGACGGGGAGCCGTTCCTCCTGCGGGAGCACATCGCCCGGCTCGGCTCCTCGGCCCGCATCCTCGACTTCGATCTCGAGTACGGCCCCGAGGAGCTGTTCGAGGCGACCCGCACGGTCGTCGCCGAGGCGGGCGTCACCGAGGGCTACGTCCGGATGAACGCCTGGCGCGGCTCGGAGATCATCCAGACGGCGGCGCTGAAGACGTCCGTGCACACCACGGTGGCCGCCTGGGAACTCCCGGAGGGCTACTACGCCGCGACGGACGCCCTGGAGAAGGGCGTCTCGCTGGTGACCGGCCGCTACCGCAGGCCCTCGCCCGAGTACGCGCCGGTCAAGAGCAAGGCGGCCGGCAACTACATGATCGGCACGGTCAGCAAGAACGAGGCCCTGCGCGCCGGTTTCGACGACGCGCTGCTGCTCGACGACCGCGGCAACTTCGTCGAGGCCACCGGGGCGCATCTGTTCTTCACCAAGGACGGCGTGCTGCACACCCCGACGACCCGCTGCACGATCGAGGGCCTCACCCGGGCCTGCGTCCTGGCGATCGCCGAGCGCGCCGGCATCGCCTGCGTGGTCGGGGATCTGCCGCCGGCGTTCGCGGGCGAGGCGGACGGCGCGTTCCTGTGCGGCACCGCCTGCGAGATCCTGCCGGTCAGCCGCATCGATGATCACTACTACGACCTCGGCGGCAATGAGGCCCTGCGCACGATCGTCACCGGATACCGGGACCTGACCGCCGCCCACGACACAGGCTCCCTCGCGGGGCCGTAAGAGCAAGGGCGCGTGCATGGGTGCGGTAGAGGCACTGGAGAAGCTGGCACCGGTGGTGCTGGCCTTCGGCTGCGGAGTGATGCTGGCGCGGCGGAAGGTGGTGCCGGCCGAGAGCTCGAAGGTCTTCGCCGACTACGCCTTCCTGTTCGCCGTGCCCTGCTTCCTCTTCGGGAACATCTACCGCAGCGATCTGGGCGCCCTGTTCGACTGGCGGGCCATCACCGGCTACGCGACCGCCGCCGTCACCGCGGCCGTGCTCACCGGCGTGATCGCCGGGGCCACGGGCGTCCGTGACCCCCGGGGCATCGCGCTGCGCATCATGGCGGCCGTCCAGGTCAACACCGCCTACTTCGCCGTACCCGTGTTCATCATGCTGTTCGGGAACGCGGCGCCGATCTTCCCGGTGCTGCTGTTCCAGGTCTGCGTGCTGTCCCTGATCATCATCTCGATCATGGAGCTGGGGCGCCCGGACCGGGTCGGCGGCCCGGCGCGGCGGCTCGGAACGGCCGTCAGCGCCTCGCTGCTGACCCCCATCGTCATCGCCTGCAACGTCGGCATCCTGCTCAACCTGCTGTCGGTGACCGTGCCGGAAGTGGCGCTCGACAGCTTCGCGTTCGTCGGGGACAGCGCCTCGCCCGTCGCGCTGTTCGCCCTCGGACTGCACCTCGGCGGCAGCGGCCTCCAGGTGCGCGGCACCACCCTGGAGGAGATCTGGATCATCGCCTTCAAGTGCGTCGCCCTCCCCCTCATCACCTACGTGGTGTGTCACCACCTCTTCGGCGTCGGGGGCGAGTGGCTCAGCTACCTCGTCCTGATCGCGGCCATGCCCGCGCCGCAGAACCTGTTCATCTTCGCCCAGCGCTACGACGTCGGCGTCGACATGTCGGCCGCCCTCGTCGTCAAGAGCTCACTCGTCGCGCTCCTCCTGCTCCCGCTGTGGACGCAGTGGGCGGCACAGGCGACATGAGCCGGCGCGTCCACGAAAGGAACGAACCGTGTCCCAGACCGCACAGCTGACCAGGCTCACCGTCCGGCAGGTCGCCGGGCGGATCGGCGCCGAGATCTCGGGCGTCGACCTCCGTCAGGAGCTCGACGAGGCCACGGTGGCCGAGATCCGCGAGGCCGTGCTCAGGCACCGCGTCGTGTTCTTCCGGGGCCAGGACATCACCCACGCCCAGCACGTCGCCTTCGGCCGTCGCTTCGGCGCGCTGACCCGACGCCCCGGCAAGAAGCACGGCGTCCACCCGGAGGGCCACCCGGAGATCCTCACCGTCGACCCCAAGCGCGACACCGAACGCTACGGCGCCGACTTCGAGGAGCACTACCGCCGCAAGTGGCTCTCCCCGCTCGCGGGCTGGCACAGCGATCTGACGCAGGCGGTCAACCCGCCCAGCCTGTCCATCCTGCGTGCCGAGAAGACCCCGGAGTTCGGCGGCGACACCCAGTGGACCAATACCGTGGCCGCCTACGAGGGCCTCTCGGCGCCCCTGCGCGCGTTCGTGGACGGACTGACCGCGGAGCATGCCTTCTTCACCGCCGTCCATCTGCGCCATTCCGACGAGCGGGACCGCGAGATCCTCAAGATCTACTGCGAGGACCCGCAGGCCGCCGTCCATCCCGTGGTGCGCGTCCACCCCGAGACCGGCGAGCGGGCACTCTTCGTCAGCCCCGGCTCGACCACCCGGATCTCCGGGTTCACCGAGCTGGAGAGCCGCCATCTGCTGGACCTGCTCTTCCAGCATCTGACCAGCGCGGAGTACACCGTCCGCTTCCGCTGGGAACCCGGCTCGATCGCCTTCTGGGACAACCGCAGCACCTGTCACCTCGCCCCCACCGACTTCGCCCATCTGGACGTCGACCGCGTGATGCACCGCGTCACGGTCCTCGGTGAGCCGGCGCTGGGGCCGCAGGGGTTCGTCTCGAAGCTCGTCGCCGGGGAACCGATGCAGGCCTGGTAGGCGCCGACAGGACCCCGGCGCCGGGCCCGCCTAATCTGGAAGGGCACAATCCCCCTTCCCGGAAAGGGGGCGGCCATGGCTTCCCCTTCGAAGGCGGGCGCGGCGCTCACCGCGCTGCGCGAGGACCTCACCGGTGATGTGTTCGCCCCGGGGGACCCTGGCTACGACGAGGCCCGCATCGTCTTCAACGCGATGATCGACAAGCGGCCCGCGGTGATCGCGCAGTGCGTGGACGAGGCCGACGTCGTGCGCTCGGTGCGGTTCGCCCGGGATCTCGACCTGAACATCGCCGTGCGCGGCGGCGGCCACAGCGTGGCGGGCTCGGCGCTCAACGACAGCGGCCTGGTCATCGACCTGCGACATATGCGCGCGGTCACCGTCGATCCGGCGTCCGAGGCGGTCCGGGTCGCGGGCGGCGCCACGATGAGCGACCTGGACCACGCCTGCCAGGAACACGGCCTCGCCACCACCGGCGGCCGGGTCTCCACCACCGGCGTCGGCGGATTCGTCCTCGGCGGCGGCTCCGGCTGGCTGGACCGCTGGTGCGGACTGGCCGTCGACAACCTGATCGCCGCCGAACTCGTCACCGCCGACGGCCGTCAGGTCCACGCGAGCGCCGACGAGAACCCCGAGCTGTTCTGGGCGCTGCACGGCGGCGGCGGCAACTTCGGCGTGGCCACCTCGCTCACCCTGAACCTGTACGAGCTGCCCGAGTTCGCCATCGCGTTGCTGTTCTACCTCCCGGAGTTCGGCCGCGAGGTCGTGCGCACCTACCGCGATGTCATCTCCGTGGCGCCGAACGAGGCGAGCGGCGGGGTCATCCATCTCACCGGCCCGCCCGAGGAGTTCTGCCCGCCGCATCTGCAGGGCACCCTGCTGTGCGCGGCACTGCTGACGTACGCCGGGAGCGAGACGGCGATGCGGAAGGTGGCCGAGCCGCTGCTGGCCCTGCCGCACGAGGCGGCGATCGTCGGGGCCATGCCGTACGTGGACGCGCAGTGCATGCTCGACGATCCGCCGGGCTTCCGGAACTACTGGTCGGCGGAGTACCTGACGGGCCTGCCCGACGACTACGTCGACGTGTTCTGCGCCGGCGCGTCCCGGATGCCCGTGCCGACGCGGACCATCCAGGCGTTGTTCCCACTGGGCGGCGCCATCGCCGACGGACCGCACGAGTACCCGGTGCCCTACCGGGACTCGCCCTGGGCCACGCATCCCTTCGGCATGTGGGCGGACGCGGCCGACGACGAGCGCGGCATCCAGTGGGTGCGGGACGTGCGGGCCGACGCCCGGCCCTGGAGCACGGGCGCGGTCTACCTCAACTTCATCGGCCAGGAGGGGCCTGAGCGGGTGATCGCCGGGTTCGGCGTGGAGAACTACCGGCGCCTGGAGGAGGTCAAGCGGCAGTACGACCCGGACAACGTGTTCCGGTTCAACCACAACATCAAGCCGAGGTGAGCGCGGCGAGCGTACGCTCAGGTCGCACCGGACCGACGACGCCCGCCGCTTCCGGGAGCACCTCGGCGTCGGCTCCGCTCGCCGCCCGCTCGACCGCCGCGCCGAATCCGGCGGCCGTGAACATGTCACGGTAGCCCGGCACGGTCGGATACCCGGCGATGCTGCCCAGGATCCGGGCGAGGGTCTCCGGCTCGTGGTCGACGGCCGCCGGCAGCCAGGCGGCCGGCGTCGGCGAAGTGCGGCCCGCCCGGCCGCCCGGCCGCCGCGTGCAGCTTCTCCCGCAGTACCCGGACCTGCTCGGGGGAGACGATGTCGAGGAGCATCCGGTCGGCGTGCCGGGCAGCCGTGGCAATGGCCCGGCGTCCGGTGACGGCCGCGCAGGAGGCCGCGCCCCGCACGACGGTGAGCGGATCGCGCACCGACACCGGGACGGGCCCGGCGGTCAGCCCGGCCCTCTCGGTAGCCGAGCCGGTCGGCGGCCGTCGCCGCCCGCACCGGCTCGTCGACCGGGCTGTCGTCCTCGCCCTAGCTCACGGCGGCGATCACCTCCTTCGCCGCGCGTTCGCCCTCGGTCGCCCCGCCCTCCATGAACCCCTGGAAGTCGTAGGAGCAGTGTTCGCCGCCGATGTGGACATTGCCCTGCGCGACCCCCTCGTAGCCCGCGTACCGGTGCACGTACCCGACGGGCCAGTACGAGTAGGCGCCCTGGGCATAGGGGTTGCGGTGCCAGGCTGACAGCTGTGCCCGGCCGGTCCAGGCGGCCGAGGTGCCGGGGAAGAAGGCGTCGATGCCGCTGAGTTGCCGCGCGGCGAGCCGGGCCACGTAGGGGTCGCTCTCGTACGAGAAGGGGCCCGCCGGGGTCAGGGACTTGGCGAGGCTGCCGCTGCCGTACTGGATGAGGATGCCGCCCGTGCCGGGTTGGACCTTGGTGGTGTCCCAGGTCTGCTGGACCTCGGTGTCGGTGAAGCAGTCGCCCGCGGACACCCCCGGCCAGGCACCGGTGCCGCGCCAGGGGCGGCTGGAGAACTGCATGTTGAGCTTGGTGCAGTGGCCCATGCGGGCGTCCCGCAGCAGGTTGGTCATGCGGGTGTCGAACCCGGCCCGGGTGAGGTCGAGTTGCTTCAGGACCGGCAGGGGCACGCACAGGACCGTGTGGTCCGCGGTGACCGTGCGGGTGGAGCCCGACTCGGTGAAGGTGAGGGTCTGGGTGCCGTCGCTGTTCGCCTTCAGCGCGCGCAGCGACCAGCCCGGCCGGATCGTGCCGTCGGGCAGGAAATCGGCGATGGCGTTGGGGAGTTGATCGTTGCCGCCGGTGATGTGGTAGCGCTCGTTGGACAGGCCCCAGATGTTGAAGTTGCCGGGATTGGTCTGGTAGCCCATGAGCAGGACCAGGGCGAGCGAGGACTGCTCGGTGGTGTCGGCGCCGTACTCGACGTTGTAGGCCACGTCGAAGAAGCGGCCCAGCGGGGAGTCGTGGCCGCCTGGGACGCGCGAGTCGATCCAGTCGTACAGGGACATGGTGTCGAGGGCGGTGCCGGTCGGCGTGGTCTGGTTCCAGAACACCTCTCCGGAGTCCAGCAGATCCCGGTGCAGGGCCTGGTAGACGTCCTTGAAGTCCTCGTCGGCCTGCTCGCGCGGGTAGTACTCGCCGCCGAACCACAGGACTTCCTCAGCGCCGTTGGGGCCGCCACCCAGGAAGTCCTCGACCGGCAGGGAGAAGCGGCGGCACAGTTCCAGCATCTTCTTGTGGCTGGTGTCGATCAGCTCGCCGCCGATCTCCGAGATCTGTCCGTACGCCCAGTGGTCGCGCTGGGTGTACATCCGGCCGCCGACGCGGTCCGGGTTGGCCTCGTAGAGGGTGCAGGCGTAGCCGGCGTCATGCAGGGTGAGGGCGGCGGTGAGGCCGGCGATTCCGGCGCCCACCACGGCGATGCGCGGCGCGGACGCGGCGGCGGCTCTCGCCGGGGCCGCGACGGCGGTGACCGCCGAGGCGGCGACCGCGCCCTTGAGCACGGTACGGCGACGGACACGGGCCTCGGCCACGGGCAGGCCGAGTCGCTCGGCGGCGGCGTGATCGGCGAAGAGGGTGCGCAGGACGTGCATCGGGTGCGTTCGTGACACGGCTTTGGCTCCTCAGGCGTTGACGGGGGTTTCCGTGCGCTCGGCCGAGTCCTCCAGCACGATCCGGCCGATGATCTCGTAGCGGTCCGGCCGCTTGGTCTTGAGATAGAAGCCGAGGCCCAGGCCGCCGAAGAAGACCAGCCCGACGATCCATGGGATGGCCTTGAAGAACAGGGAGTCCGCCGCTGTACCGGCCGCGGTGTCGAGGTTGGTGACCAGCAGCCCCACCACCGCGATCATGCCGAGCCCTCCGAGCAGGGGCGCGGTGAAGGTCCGGAACCAGTGCCGGTCCTCGGGGTGGTGCTTGCGGAAGTAGCCGATGACGGCGAAGGAGCACAGGGTCTGCACGATGAGGATGGCCATCGTGCCGAGGATCGCCAGCAGCGTGTACAGGTGGATGTACGGGTCCTGGTCGGTCAGCCAGAAGGCTCCCACCAGGGCGACCGCGATGACGGACTGCACGAAGGACGCGATGTGCGGCGAGCCGTGCTGGGCGTGGGTACGGCCGAGGGCCGGGTGCAGGAAGCCCTCGCGGCCGATGGCGTACAGGTAGCGCGCCGCGCACTGGTGGAAGGCCATCCCGCAGGCGAACGAGCCGGTGATCAGCAGCCACTGGAAGGTGTCCACGGCCCAGGCTCCGATGAAGGAGTGCGCCGGGTCGAAGAACAGGTCGAGCGGGCTGCTGCCGGAGGAGACCTCGACGGAGCCCTTGAGGCCGTTGCCGGCGATGGTCATCCAGGAGACGTAGATGTAGAAGATCCCGACCCCGATCACCGAGATCAGCGTCGCGCGCGGGATGACCCGCTTGGGGTCGCGGGACTCCTCGCCGTACATCGCCGTCGACTCGAAGCCGACCCACGACCAGAAGGCGAAGAACAGTCCGAGCCCGGCCGAGGTGCCGGTGAAGGCGTTCGCGGGGTTGATGGGCTCCATCGGGATGCCGTCGGGGCCGCCGCCGTTCAGGAGTACGGCGGTGGCGACCGCGAAGAGGACGGCGATCTCCGCGATCAGCATCACGCCGAGCGCCTTGGCGGTGAGGTTGATGTCGAAGAACGCGAGCACGGCCGTGACGGCGAGCATCGCGACCGCGTACAGGATCCACGGCAGGTCGACGCCGAGCTGGTCGTGGACGGTGGTCTTCGCGAAGTAGGAGAAGACACCGACGATGGACGCCTCGAACACGACGTACGCCAGCACGGCGAGCATCCCGGACGCCATGCCGGCGATCCGGCCGAGCCCGTGCGAGATGTAGCCGTAGAAGGCACCGGCCGCGGTGATCCGGCGGGCCATGGCGACGTAGCCGACGGAGAACACCGTCAGCACGAGCGTCGCGAAGAGGTAGCCCGCTGGCGCGCCCGTGCCGTTTCCGAAGCCGACCGCGATGGGCAGGTTGCCGGTCATCGCGGTGATCGGCGCGGCGGTCGCGACCGCCATGAACACCACGCCCACCAGACCTACGGAATTCGCTTTGAGTCGATGGACCTCTCGCGTGGGATTCTCTGACATTCCCGCCCCTCTCGCCGTACATTCGCAACGAAATCCGAAGGTCACGCCCGGCTTGCCTGCCGGATGCGCCAGTGTTGCGGTCGAGTGACGCATGCCACAACAGACACGCGGTCGCGCAATTCGCCGCGGGGCGCGACGCATTGTCGTGCGCCGGGGCCCGAAGATCGTCTCCGTAACCGCGTGGAGATGTCCCGGAAGCACGGGCGCGGGTAGCGTCCGGCTATGGACAGCGGTATGGACAGCAGATTCGACACCCAGGGCGCCGGCATCACCGTGCGGCGGGCGCTGGAGCTGCCCGGCCTGCGTGGCGGGCTCCCGGAGATCGTGGCGGGCGCCGACCGTCTGGGGCGCACCGTGCGCTGGGTGCACGCGGGCGAGGTGCCCAACATCGCCTCGCTGCTCAAGGGCGGGGAGCTGCTGCTGACCACCGGCTACGGCCTCGGCACCCGTCCGGCCGAACAGCGCGCGTTCGTCCGCACGCTGGCCGAGCGCGGGATCGCCGCCCTCGTGGTGGAGCTGGGCCCGCGCTTCACCCGGCTTCCGGCGGCCCTCGTCGACACGGCACGGGCGGCCGGTCTGCCGCTGGTCCAACTGCACCGCGAGGTACCGTTCGTGACGGTCACCGAGGAGATCCACACCGAGATCGTCAACGGCCACTACGCGCTCCTCCAGCGCGCCGAGGAGGTCCACCGGCGCTGCACGGAGGCCCTGCTCGGCGGCGGTGGAATCCCCCAAGTGCTGCGCATCCTCGCCGACTTCAGCGGCAACCCGGTCTTCCTGGAGACGGCCGACGGACAACTCCTGTACGCCGCGGGGGCGGGCCCGCAGAACGCCGATCCGCTCCAGGTGTGGGAGGGCCTGCGCGGCCAGCACAAGGACGCCCCGGCGGGCTCGGTGCTGGTGGACGTGCCGGGCGGGGGTCCGGGCACGGGGTCGGTCCGCGCCCGCCTGGTGCTGCTGCCCGTACGGGCTCCGCTGGCGCCGGTGCACCGGATCGCGGCGGAGCGGGCCGCGGGCATCCTCGCCGTCGTGCTGATGCAGGCCCGGCAGGAGGAGGAGCTGGCCGCCCGGGGCCGCGGCGACTTCCTCACCGACCTCGCCGAGGGCCGGATCACCGCGGAGGACGCGCCCGCGCAGGCCCGTGTCCTCGGCTTCAAACCGGGCGAGAGCCCGCTGCTGCCGGTGGTGATGCGCCTCGGCGACGCGCTGTCCCCGGGTGGGGGTACCGCCCGCGCGAGCGGAGCCGAGAGCGGGGGAGGCTGGGCGGTGCTGGCCCGCGCGGTCGGCGAGGAGCTGGCGTCGGTGGGGGTCCCGGTGCTGCTGGGCGTACGGCCGGTGGAGGGCCGCGTCCCCCTTCTCCTGGGCCTGCGGTCGGAGTCGGAGCGCTCGGCGGTCGCGGACCGGGTCGCGGCGGCGCTGCGGGCCGGAGTGGAACGGGCCGGGATGCAGCGGCCCGGAGCACAGCCCCCGGTCGTGGTGGTCGGGGTCGCGGGCGGCTGGGCGACGGCCTCGGCGAGCCTCCGCCACGCGGCGGAGACGGCGACGGCGGCGCAGGGCCTGACCGACCGCGCCTGGTACGACGCCCGCCGCCTGGACATCGACCTGCTGCTGTGGCGGCTGCGCGACCATCCCGACCTCTCGGCCTTCGTGGACCGCGCCATCGGCCCGCTGCGCGAGCACGACGCCCGCTCCAAGCCGCCGCTGCTGCCGACGCTGCAGACCTATCTGGCGCACGCGGGGCGCAAGGCGGAGACGGCCCGCGAACTGCACCTCAACCGGCAGACCCTGTACAACCGCCTTGCCCGCATCGGGGAGTTGCTCGGCACGGACCTGGACGACCCCCAGGCGGTTTTGGCACTGAGCCTGGCCCTGCGGGCGCGCCGCCATGTGCCCTAGCTCAAGGGCTCGGCATCGGCGGCCTTGGGCCTGTGGCTGAAATGTAGGGCCAGGGTCGGCGGCTCAAATGAACGGCTGGGGCCGACCCGGCTCTAGATGAACGGCCGGTGCTGGGTCAACTCGTCGTACACGCTGAGCACTTGGGCGACGGTCTCGTCCTCGGTCGGCCACGTGGCGGCCTGCCGCAGCCCCCGCGCCCTGAGCAGTTCACAGCGCGCGGGATCGTCGAGCAGTCGGGTGACGGCGGCGGCGAGCGCCTCGGGATCGCCGGGCCGGACGAGTTCGGCGCCGTCGCCGACGAGTTCGGGCAGTCCGCCGACCTCCGTCGCGATGAGCGGCACGCGCGCGTGCAGGGCTTCCTGCGCGAGGACGGACCGCGCCTCCCACCGGCTGGGCAGCAGGGCGAGGTCGGCGGCGGCGAGCAGTTCGCGCACGTCGTCCCGGCGCCCGATGAGCCGCACCGGCAGCTCCTCCTCCGCGATACGGTCCTGGAGTTCGCCCCGCAGCGGCCCCTCGCCCGCGATGACGACGAGCGGCAGGGGGTCGAGCCGGCGCCACGCGCGGGAGGCGTCCAGCAGGACGTCGTACCCGCGATGCCGTTCGAGCGAGCCGACGGCGATCAGCAACGGGCGTCCGGTGGCGCCGAGTTCGGCCCGCACCTTGGGCCTGAGCCGCTCGGCCTCCTCGTGCTCGTTCTCGGCGGGGCGCCGGGGCCCGGGCAGCGAGACGGCGGCGAGCCGCGCGTCCCGGGCCCCGGTGCGCCGGGCCCGGTCCACGAGCGCGGAGGTCGTGCCGAGGACGACGGAGGCCGCCTTCACCACGCGCCGCTCCAGCAGTCGTACGAGATGGGCGCGGGCGCCCTCCGCGTGCGCCCGGTCGTGCCAGGTGACGACCAGGGGCGTGCGTCGGCCGCTGAGCGCGAGCACGGTCCGGAAGGAGGCGTGCAGCCCGTGCGCGTGCACCAGGTCGGCGTCCGCGCAGGCCGCCCGGAGCGCGGCCACGGAACCCGGGTCGCTGCTGCGCGGCACGTGCACGTGCGCGGCGCCGACGCCGCTGAAGCCGTAGAGGTGATCGGCCTCGGTGGGGGCGCACACGGTGACCCGCACGCCCCTCGCGACGAGCCCCGACGCCAGCGACCGCACGTGCACGCTGCTGCCGGCGTTGCCGCCGCCCAGCACCTGCACGGTGCGCAGCGGCGACTGGCCGTGCGGTGAGTGGCTGCTCACGGGGGTCACGTGGCCGGGCTCCTGGTTCGGGGTCGGGCGGTCACGAAGAAAGTACAGAAGTATCGAGCGGAGGGGGTGAACCGCGAGGGTCCCTGCGCGTACGAGATGCACTGCCAAGGATGCCAGGACGGACGGCGGTTCCGGGAACGAAGGGACGACGGCCGCGGTCGCAGCCCATCACCCACTCGGGTGAGCCATCGGACGGATGTCCGCGATTCGCGACCGCGCCAGGTCGCTCACCCTGTCCCCCTGGACGGCGGCGGCGACCAGCGCGGCGGCATGGGCGACGAGCCCGGCACGCCCGTTGCCGGCGACGAAGGCGGCGCCCAGCGCGGCCCCCAGCGCATGCGCACCCGTGTCCCCGAGCATCGACCGCTCCCCGACGTCGTCCGGCAGCACGGCCGCCGCTGCCCCCATCGCGGCGGCGGACAACTCCCCCGCCGCCCCGCCCCGCACCAGCCCCGGCGCCCCGAGCGCGAGCACGACACCCACGGCCCGCCCGGGCCGTACGTCCACGAGGTTGACGA
Organism: Streptomyces sp. NPDC003635; assembly: GCF_053587635.1. Lineage (NCBI taxonomy): Bacteria > Bacillati > Actinomycetota > Actinomycetes > Kitasatosporales > Streptomycetaceae > Streptomyces > Streptomyces sp. NPDC003635. Next base: position 103,092 of record NZ_JBSFOK010000027.1, read on the forward strand.
AGTGCGCGGCCCCGGCGACGACGACCCCGGCGAGCACCTTGTCCACGGCCCGCTCCTTGAGCAGAGCCCCCGCGAGAAGCCCGGCGGCCCCGACCCCGAACAACTTCACGGCCCCGCTGGTGACTTCCCCGTCCTTCAGAGCCGACAGATGAGCCCGAAACCCGCGGCGGGAGTCCCCGGCACCGACGACATCGTCGTACGCCCCGCAGACCCCGGCGAGCAGCACGGGAACCCCGACGGCCCGCAGCCGCTTCACGGAGACGGCGTGCCGCCCTCCGGGGCCGTCGACCAGCCCACTGGTGAGAGTTACGGCGAGCGCACCGGCGGCCCCGGCACAGAGATCGACGGTACGCCCGGCGTGATTGGTCCGCTCCCAACGCTCACGCCCGCCGGGGGTGTTGGCGCGGAGCGCGGACGTACCGGCGCGAGTGAGCAGGGCCGTGAGGGCAGCACGAATGATCATCGAACCACCCTACGCGGGCTTATCCGTCCGCCCGAGCCGTCGCCAGCAACTCCTCCGCATGGGCCCGAGCGGTCTCCGAGTCCTCCTGCCCCGCCAGCATCCGGGACAGCTCCCGGATCCGGTCCTCCCCTTCGAGCACCTTCACACCGGACCGCGTGACGGACCCGTCGTTGGTCTTCTCCACCAGCAACTGCCGGTCGGCGAAGGCGGCGACCTGCGGAAGATGCGTGACGACGACGACCTGAGCCGTCTTGGCCAGCTTCGCCAGCCGCCGCCCGATCTCCACCGCAGCCTTGCCACCGACACCCGCGTCGACCTCGTCGAAGAGGTAGGTCGGCACAGGATCCGTCCCCGCGAACACGACCTCCACGGCCAGCATCACGCGCGACAGCTCACCGCCGGACGCGCCCTTGGCGATCGGCCTCGGCGGCGCCCCGGGATGGGGGGCGAGCAGCAGCTCGACCTCGTCCGCGCCGGACGGCCCGTACGCGACCGTACGACCGCCGACCTCCACGCCCTCCGGGTCCTCGCTCTGCCGGATGTCGAAGGACACGCGCGCGTGCGGCATGGCCAGCGAGGCCAGCTCGGCGGTCACCGCGGCCGCGAACCGGTCGGCGGCCTCGGTGCGCGCGTCGGTCAAGGCCTGCGCGAGCCCGCCCAGTTCGACGCGCAGCGCGTCCCGCTCCGCCGTGAGCTCGTCGATCCGCTCGTCGTCGCCGTCCAGCTCGGTCAGCCGCGCCGCGCCCTGCTCGGCCCACGCCAGCACGGCGGCGACGTTCTCGCCGTACTTCCGCGTCAGAGCCGTCAGAGCGGCCCGCCGTTCCTCCACGGCGGACAGCCGCAGCGGATCCGCGTCGAGGTCGTCGGCGTAACCCGCCAACTCCCCTGCCACATCGCCGAGCAGGATCCCGATCTCGCCGATCCGGTCCGCGAGCGCGGCGAGGGCCGGGTCATGCGACCGTACGGCGTCCAGGGCCCGCTGGGCTCCCGCCACCAGCGTCGCCGCGTCGATGCCCTCGGGGTCCTCGGGGTTGCCCGCGAGCGCGGCGTGCGCGGCCGTGGCGGCGGACGACAGCGCCTCGGCGTGTCCGAGCCGCTCCGCCTCCTCCGCCAGCTCCACGTCCTCCCCGGCGCGCGGTTCGACGCCGGCGATCTCGTCGAGCCCGAAGCGCAGCATGTCGGCCTCCTGGGCCCGCTCACGCGCGCGCGTGGTGATCTCGTCCAGCTCGGTGGCCACGGCCCGCAGGCGCCGGTAGGCCTCGCCGTACTTGGCGAGCGGCACGGCGACGGCGTCCCCGGCGTACCGGTCGAGCGCCTGCCGCTGCCGGGACAGCTTCAGCAGCCCCTGCTGATCGGTCTGCCCGTGCACGGCCACCAGGTCGTCGGCCAGCTCGGCGAGCAGCCCCACGGGGACACTGCGGCCCCCGACATGGGCCCGCGACCGTCCCTCGGCCGAAACGGTACGGCTGATCAGCAGCGCCCCGTCGTCCAGCTCGGCCCCGGCCTCCTCGGCCCGCACGACGGCCGAGGTGCCCGAGGGCACGGTGACCCGTCCCTCGACGACCGCCTTCTCGGCGCCGATCCGCACGAGCGCCGCATCCGCCCGACCGCCGAGCAGCAACCCGAGGCTGGTGACCACCATGGTCTTGCCCGCACCCGTCTCACCCGTCACGGCGGTGAACCCCGGCGACAACTCGACGACCGCGTCGTCGATGACTCCGAGGGACCGTATCCGCATCTCTTCCAGCACGGCACGACCATACGAGGTAAGGGCGCCGGGATGCGAGGCGCCCTGTCACCCGGGGGAGTGGACCCTGCTAGTGCGGCGCCCCGCGCCACCCGGAAACGGGCAGCGCGAACTTCGCGACAAGACGGTCCGTGAACGAGGCGTGATGCAACCGGGCCAGCCGCACCGGCACGGCCCCGCGCCGCACCTCGACCCGCGCCCCGGGAGGCAACTCCACGGTCCGCCGCCCGTCGCACCACAGCACACCCGGCGGAATGTGCGGCAGCACCTCGACCGCGAGCACGGAGTCCGGGGAGGTCACCAACGGCTTGGCGAACAAGGCGTGCGCGGAGATCGGCACCATCAACAGCGCCTCCACCTCGGGCCACACCACCGGCCCACCGGCGGAGAAGGCGTACGCCGTGGACCCCGTGGGAGTGGACAGCACGATGCCGTCGCACCCGAACCCCGTCACCGGCCGTCCGTCGATCTCCAGCACGACTTCCAGCAGCTTCTCGGCGCCGGCCTTCTGCACCGCCGCCTCGTTCAGCGCCCAGTCCGTGTGCACGATGTCGCCGTTCTGGTGGACGACGACATCGACCGTCATCCGCTCCTCGACCTCGTACGCCTTGGTGACCACCCGGTCGACGACCTTGTCGAGATCGTCCCGCTCGGCCTCCGCGAGGAATCCCACCCGCCCGAGGTTGACGCCGAGCATCGGCACCCCGGACGCCCTCGCGAACTCCGCCCCCCGCAGCAGCGTCCCGTCACCCCCGAGCACGATCAGCAGCTCGCACCCGTCCAGGCACTGCGGAGTGGCCTCCCTGACCAGCTCCACGCTCTCCGGCAGCGGCAGATCGGCGGCCTCCGCCTCCAGCACCCGCACGCCGATACCCTCACGCAGCAGCCCCTTCACCACCAGCTCGGCGCTGCGGATCGCCGCCGGCCGACCGGTGTGGGCCAGCAGGAAAACAGTACGAGCTCGGTTCTGTGTCAACGCGGCCCCTCCGCCACTGCACGGTCAACGTCGGCCGGGTCCAGTTCCGGTGCCCCGGACCGCAGCCACAGAAAGTACTCGACATTCCCGGAAGGTCCCGGCAACGGACTCGCCGTCACCCCTCGCACCCCGAGCCCCAGCTCCCAGGCCCGCTGTGCGACTCCCCGTACGGCCTCGGCGCGCAGTTCCGGGCTGCGCACCACACCCCCGCTGCCGAGGCGCTCCTTGCCCACCTCGAACTGCGGCTTGACCATCATCACCAGATCGGCGTCCGGCTTCACACACCGCGCAAGGGCGGGCAGCACCAGTCCGAGCGGGATGAAGGACAGATCCCCCACGACAAGATCCACTGGCTCCCCATCGATCGCTTCGAGCGTCAACTCGCGTACGTTCGTACGGTCCTTGACGGTGACGCGTTCATCACTCTGCAGAGTCCAGGCGAGTTGCCCGTAGCCGACGTCCACGGCGACGACGTGCGCGGCCCCCGCCCGCAGCAGTACGTCCGTGAAGCCACCGGTGGACGCCCCCGCGTCCAGCGCCCGCCGCCCCTTGACGACGAGTCCCTGCGGGACGAACGCCTCCAGCGCCCCGGCGAGCTTGTGGCCGCCGCGCGAGACGTACTCGGGATCGCTGTCGTCGGCGGAGACGACGATCGCGGCAGCGGTCTCCACCTGGGTGGCCGGCTTGGTCGCGACGGTCTTGCCGACGGTGACCCGCCCGGCGGCGATCAGCTGGCTGGCGTGCTCGCGCGAGCGCGCGAGCTTCCGGCGGACCAGCTCCGCGTCCAGACGGCGACGAGCGACTCCTGCCACGTTCGGTTCAGCTCCTACTGATGTGCGACGAAGGGGGCACCGGAGGTCCCGGGCGGGCGTCGAGCGCGGTGAGCGCGTCGCGCAGCCCCCGGTGTACATCCTCGTACACCTCGACGTGTCCGTCCGTGGCGAGGTGGTCGGCGTCGGCCAGCCGTTCCAGCTGGGAGTCGACCTCGGCGTTGCCGGTGGGCGTGCGGGCCACGCCCAGGGGGGCCGGGGCGGCAGGGTCGTGGGCGAGGTCGACCGCCGCCTCCTGGGGAGCCTCGGTCTCCGGCACAGAGTCGCTCATGCCCAGACGCTACCTCGTGGCGCCGGTGTACCGTCGATCGCGATGGCCACGATCGAAGAGTGCCGCGCCGCACTCGAGAAGCTCTCGGACAACATGCAGCACGCCGAAGGGGACGTAGCCGCCGCCGCGGCCCTGGACCGCTCGGTGAGCTGTCACATCACCGACCTGGACGTCACCTTCGCCGGCCGCCTCCAGGGCGGCCGGATCCATGTGCACGACACCCTTCAGGGTCCGCCGCCCCAGAAGGCCCAGATCAGACTGGCCATGACCGGCGACGACCTGGTGGCACTGGTCGGCGGCGAACTGCACTTCGCCAGGGCCTGGGGTTCGGGCCGGGTGAAGCTGCACGCGGGCGTGCGGGACCTGCTGGTCCTCAGGAAGCTTCTGTAGCCGCCACCTTCTTCACGTGGGTCCCGGTACGTGCCTTGCGCGCGGCCGGCACCACCAGCGGCGTGCCCGTCTCCGGGTCGTCGATGATCTGGCAGCGCAGCCCGAAGACCTCCTCGACCAGCTCGGCCGTGACGATGTCGTTCGGCGCGCCCTCGGCGATGACCTCGCCGCCCTTCAGGGCGATCAGGTGGGTGGCGTACCGGGCGGCGTGGTTGAGGTCGTGCAGCACCGCGACCAGCGTGCGGCCCTGCTCCTCGTGCAGTTCCGCGCACAGGTCGAGGACGTCGATCTGGTGCTGGATGTCGAGGTAGGTGGTCGGCTCGTCGAGCAGCAGCAGCGGCGTCTGCTGGGCGAGCGCCATCGCGATCCACACGCGCTGCCGCTGGCCGCCGGAGAGTTCGTCGACGTAGCGGTCGGCCAGCTCGGCGACCCCGGTCTGCCGCATCGACTCCTGCACGACCCGCTCGTCCTCGGTGGACCACTGGCGCAGGAGCCCCTGGTGCGGGTACCGGCCGCGGCCCACCAGGTCGCCGACGGTGATGCCGTCGGGCGCGATGGAGGACTGCGGCAGCAGACCCAGCGTCCGCGCGACCTTCTTCGCCGGCATCGACTGGATGACCTGCCCGTCCAGCAGCACCCGGCCCTGACTCGGCTTGAGCATCCGGGACAGCGCCCGCAGCAGGGTGGACTTGCCGCAGGCGTTGGGGCCGACGATCACCGTGAACGAGTTGTCGGGGATCTCCACCGAGAGCTGCTCGGCGATGACCCGCTGGTCGTAGGCGAGGGTGACGTTCTCGGCGGACAGGCGGTTCACGGTGCTCCTTGTGCTGCTGGTGCTGTTCTTGTGCGCGGTGCCGCTCATATCCGGCCCGCCCTGCGCTCGGTGACCAGCAGCCACAGCAGATAGCCGCCGCCCACCACACCGGTGACCACGCCCACCGGCATCTGGTCGGCGCCGAAGATCCGCTGCGATGCCCAGTCGGCGGTGACGAGCAGAGCGGCGCCCATGCACAGCGACGGCACCAGGTTCGGGCCGGGCGAGCGGGTCAGGCGCCGGGCGAGCTGGGGGGCGGTGAGCGCGACGAAGCTGACCGGTCCGGCGGCGGCCGTGGCGGCGGCGGTGAGCAGGACGGCGGACACCATCAGCAGCGCCCGCACTCGCTCGACCCGCACGCCGAGTGCGTTGGAGACGTCGTCGCCCATCTCCATCATCCGCAGCGCCCGGGCGTTGCCGAGGACGAGCGGTACGAGCACGGCGCACAGCGCCAGCAGCGGCCAGACCTGGGTCCAGTCCCGGCCGCTGAGGGAACCGGTCATCCAGACGACCGAACGGGCCGCGTCGACGATGTCGGAGACGGTGAGCAGATAGCCGTTGACGGCGGTGAGGATCGCGGACATACCGATACCGACCAGGACCAGCCGATACCCGTGCACGCCCTGCTTCCAGGCGAGCAGATAGATGGCAAGACCGGTCACCAGGCCGCCCACGAGCGCACCGACGGTCACCTGCGCCGCGCTCCCGGAGAACAGCACGATCATCGTGAGCGCCCCGGCGGTGGCGCCCTGGCCGAGGCCGAGGATGTCCGGGCTGCCCAGCGGGTTGCGCGAGACGGCCTGGAACAGCGCGCCGCCGAGTCCGAGCGAGGCTCCCACCAGCAGTCCGACGAGCACCCGGGGCAGCCGCAGCTCGTTGACGATGAACTCCTGCCCCGCGTCCCCGTTCCCGGCCAGCGTCTTGAGCACGTCGCCGGCCGAGATCGGGAAGTCCCCGGTACCGATCAGCACGACGCTCGCGGCGAGCGCGGCGAGCAGCAGCAGGGCCACGACGGTCAGGGCACGGACGTCGAAGCGGACCGAGAGCCCGCCCGGGGTCCGCACAGCACGGTTGGTCTTCACAGCTGCGCCGTCCTCCGCCGTCGTACGAGCAAGATGAACACCGGGCCACCGAGGATCGCGGTGATGATGCCGACCTGGATCTCGGAGGGCCGGGCGATGACGCGTCCGAGGACATCGGCGCCGAGCAGCAGCACGGGCGACAGGACACCGGCGTACGGCAGGATCCAGCGCATGTCCGGTCCGGTGAAGGAGCGCACGACGTGCGGCACCATCAGGCCGACGAACACGATCGGTCCGCAGGCGGCGGTCGCGGCCCCGCACAGCACGGTGGCGGCCAGCATGGACAGCGCCCGGGTGCGGTTGAGGTGGGCGCCGAGGGCCTTGGCGGTGTCGTCGCCCATGGCCATGGCGTTCAGCGGCCGGGCCAGGGCGAGGGCGAGGACCATGCCGACGACCAGGAACGGCAGCACCTGCTTGATGGTCGAGTCGGTCGCCGTGGACAGCGCGCCCACGGTCCAGAACCGCATCCGGCCGAGCGCGGCGTCGTCCGAGATCATGACGGCCTGGAGATAGCCGTAGAGCGCGGCGCTGATCGCGGTGCCCGCGAGCGCCAGCCGGACCGGCGTCGCGCCCCGGCTGCCGCCGAGGAACCAGACCAGCGCCCCGACGGCGGCGGCGCCGAAGAAGGCGAACCAGACGTAGCCACTCACCGTGGTGACGCCGAGGAAGGTGATGGCGGTGACCACGGCGGCGGAGGCACCGGCGTTGATGCCGAGCAGTCCGGGATCGGCCAGCGGATTGCGGGTGAGCGCTTGGAGGACGGCCCCCGCGAGGCCGAGCGCGGCACCGGCCAGCAGCCCCATCACGGTCCGCGAGACCCGCTCGTCGACGACGACGTCGCCGTACGTCCCCGTGTCCTGGAACAGGCCGTGCCAGACCTGCGCCAGGGAAAGGTCCTTCGCCCCGATCGCGATGCTCGCCAGTGCCACGAGCAGCAGGAGCAGGGCGGAAAGGAGCAGCCCAAGAGGACGTATCGCCCGGCGGGTTGGAGGCGCGGGGGCGGTTTCCGCGCGCTGTTCAGGAGGACTGTCGACCAACACCCGGTTAGGTTAGCCTACCCTCGCATTGATCTCGATGGCGAGGCGGGCACCACCTGGGCAGACCCCGACCGGGGCTCACAGCCCCAGCCTCGCCAGCGCCTTCCCCGCGTCGAGCGCGCACGAACCCTCGCCGGCCGCCGTCCAGGCCGCGGCACACAGCGCGCGCAGCCCGTCGAGCGCCTCGCCCTCACCCGTCAGCTCGAGCCGGTCGGCCCCGGCCGTCGCGGTCCAGCCACCGCACCGGAAGCCGTCCCCCTCGGCCTCGACCTCCGGCTGCCCGGTGAGCATCCCGCGCAGATCGGCGTCCACATACGTCGGCCGGTGCTGCGGCGGCGCCGCCAGCAGCTGGGCACCGTCGGTGACACCGGTCAGCACCAGCAGCGAGTCGACCTCGCCGTTGAACGCCCCCTCGATGTCCGTGTCCAGCCGGTCCCCCACGACCAACGGCCGCTCGGCACCGGTGCGCAGGATCGTCTCCCGGTGCATCGGGGGCAGCGGCTTGCCCGCCACCTGCGGCTCGGCACCGGTGGCGATCCGCACGACCTCCACAGCGGCGCCGTTGCCCGGCGCGATCCCGCGCCCGCTCGGAATCGTCAGATCGGTGTTGGACGCGAACCACGGCACCCCGCGCGCGACGGCGTAACTGGCCTCGGCGAACCGGCCCCACGCCAGGTCCGGCCCGCCGTACCCCTGCACGACCGCCGCAGGATCGTCGTCCGCGGACTCCACGGGGACGAGCCCCCGCTCGCGCAGCGCCACCCGCAGCCCCTCGCCGCCGATGACCAGCACCCGGGAACCCTCCGGCACCTGCTCACTGATCAGCCGCGCCACCGCCTGCGCCGAGGTGATCACGTCCCCCGCGTCGGTCGGTATGCCCAACTCGGTCAGATGCCCGGCCACCGTGTCCGGGGTCCGCAGGGCGTTGTTGGTGACGTACGCCAGATGCATCCCGCCCTCGCGGGCCGTGGCCAGCGACTCGACCGCGTGCACGATCGCGTTCCCACCCGCGTACACCACCCCGTCCAGGTCGAGCAGCGCCGTGTCGTACGCCTCGCTCAGGGCTCGGCCACTGCCCGCGGGGCTCGTCCTGACGGTCTGGCTCATTCCGCATCGCTCCTCGTTCGACGGCTTTCCCCCGATCATCGCGCATGCCGCTGACACACGTACGATGCCGGGATGAACACAGCAGGTCACCCGGAAGCAAAGGCGCGCCGGGGCCTCGAACTCACCCCGTTCAGAGGCCTTCGCTATGACCCCGACCGGGTCGGCAGCCTGGCAGCCGTGACATCCCCGCCGTACGACGTCGTCGTCCGCCCCGACGGCCTGCACCACCTCCAGGACGCCGACCCGCACAACATCGTCCGCCTGATCCTCCCCCAGGCCGGCACCCCGAGCACCCGCAACGAACAGGCGGCCGAGACTCTGCGCCGCTGGCTCTCCGAGGGCGTCCTGGCCGCCGACGACGAACCCGGGCTGTACGTCTACGAACAGAGCGACGCGAGCGGCCTGCTCCAGCGCGGAGTCATCGGCGCCCTGCGCCTGTCGGAACCCTCGGAACATGTGGTCCTGCCCCATGAGGACGTCATGCCTCATGTGGTGGCAGACCGCGCGGGCCTGATGCGCGCCACCTCGGCGAACCTGGAACCCCTGCTCCTCACCTACCGGGGCAACGGCTCGGCCGCCGACACCTCCGCCGTGCTCGAACGCGTCATCGAGCAGCCCCCGCTGCTGGCCACCACCACCGAGGACGGCTTCCGCCACCGCCTCTGGGCGATCACCGCCCCCGAGGACCTGACCCGCATCCAGTCCGACCTGGCCCGCCACCAGGCCCTGATCGCCGACGGCCACCACCGCTGGGCGACCTACCGCCGGCTACGCGCGGAGCACCCCTCCCCCAGCCCCTGGGACTACGGCCTGGTCCTCCTCGTCGACACGGCCCGCTACCCCTTGCGCGTGCGCGCCATCCACCGCCTCCTGCACGGCCTGGCGGTCGAGGACGCGGTGGCACACCTGGAGGGCCGGTTCCGCGTACGGCAGGTTGACGGTCCCCTCCCGCATGCCCTGGAAGCCCTCGCCGAGGCCGCCCGCGCGGGCAACGCCTTCCTGCTCGCCGGCGACGGCTCCTTCCACCTCGTGGACCAGCCGGACCCGGACCTCCTCGCCCGCACGATCCCGGCCGACCGCCCGCGCGCGTGGCGCACCCTGGACGCCACGGTCCTGCACGCCACGCTCCTCGACCACGTCTGGCACATCCCCGAGGACGACCCCACCCGCATCGCCTACATCCACGACGCGGCGGCCACCGTCCGCAAGGCGGAACGCGACGGGGGTACGGCCGTACTGATGCACCCGGTCCGCGAGGAGGTCGTCCGCGACCTGGCCCGCCAGGGCGTCACGATGCCCCGCAAGTCCACGTCGTTCGGCCCGAAACCGGCCTCGGGCCTGGTCCTGCGCGCACTGGACCTGTAAACGCGAGAAGGGGCGGACCCCATCGGGATCCGCCCCTTCTCATGCGCGCCTACTCCTTGTCGTCGGAGACGTCCGGAGTGCCGGTCTCGTCGTCGCGAGTCCCGGTCACGTCCTCGGGAGCCTCGGCCTCCTCGTCACCGAGAGCGTCGACGAAGTCGACACCGTCCAGCTCCGCGAGCCGGTCCGAGGCGTCCGTGCTGCCGTCCTTGTCGGACTCGATGGCCTTCGCGAACCACTCCCGTGCCTCGCTCTCCCGCCCGGCCGCCAGCAGCGCGTCGGCATAGGCGTACCGCAGCCGCGCGGTCCACGGCTGTACGGAGTTGGAGGCCAGCTCGGGGCTCTGCAGCGTCACGATGGCCGCGTCCAGCTGCCCCATGTCACGCCGGGCGCCGGCCGCGACGAGCCGCATCTCCACCTGTCCGGCCTTGTCCAGCTTCTGCACCTCGGGCGCCCCGGCCATGTCCAGCGCCTTCTCCGGCCGCCCGAGCCCACGCTCGCAGTCGGCCATGAGCGGCCACAGCTCCACGGTCCCGGTCATCCGCCGCGCGGCCCGGAACTCCCCGAGCGCCTCGGCGTACTTCTGGTTCGCGTAGGCGGCGAAACCGGCGGCCTCCCGTACGGCGGCGACGCGCGACGCGAGACGCAGGGCCACCTTGGAGTAGCCGTACGCGCCCTCGGGGTCCTCGTCGATGAGCCGCGCGACCATCACCAGGTTCTTGGCGACGTCCTCCGCGAGCGTCTTCGGCAGGCTCTGCAGCTCCTGCCGTACGTCCTTGTCGATCTCGTCGCCCGAGACGTCCTCGGGGATCGGCAGCCGCTTGATCGGCTCACGGTCGCGGTCGCCGTAGCGGTCGCGGTCGTCACGGCGGCCGTGTCCGCCGCCACCCCGCCGGTCGTCGCGGCCACCACGGTCGTCCCGTCCACGGAACCCACCGGGCCGCCCACCGCGGTCGTCCCGACGGAAGCCACCGCGGTCCCCACGGTCGCTGCGGCCACCACGGTCGTCCCGACGGAACCCACCACGGTCCCCGTCACGGCGGTCGTCACGCCGGTCGTCCCGGCGGAACGACGGACGGTCACCGCGGTCGTCGCGGCGGTCGTCGCGGCGGAACGAGGGACGGTCACCGCGGTCGTCGCGGCGGTCGTCGCGCCGGTCGTCCTGGCGGAAGCCGCCGCGGTCGCCGCGGTCACCGCGGTCGTCGCGCCGGAAGCCGCCGCGGTCACGGTCCCGGTCGTCGCGGCGGGGACC